>JANMJY010000056.1:0-2880 GCA_031371615.1 Actinomycetes bacterium
GCAGGAGCCGGGCGACGTTCCAGAGCTTGTTAGCGAGCTTCCGCCCCTCCTCGATCATCCCCTCAGCGAAGCGGACGTCCTGGGTCGAGGACATCTTCAGGAGCCCGTACCGCGTCGCGTCGGCCCCGTGCTTGGCGATCAGGTCGATTGGGTCGACGCCGTTGCCGAGGCTCTTCGACATGCGGCGGCCGTCGCCGGCGAGGATCGTCGAGTGGATGATCACGTCGGTGAAGGGGATGTCGCCCAGCAGCTCGAGCCCGGTCCAGATCATCCGGTTCTCCCAGAGGCGGATGATCTCGCGCGCGGTCGAGTTGACGTTGCCGGGGTAGTAGCGCTCGAGCTCGGGGGTCTGCTCGGGCCAGCCGAGCGTGGCGTAGGGCCAGAGCGCCGACGAGAACCAGGTGTCGAGGACGTCGGGGTCGCGCACGAGATCGGTCGAGCCGCATTCGGCGCACGCGTCGGGCGGCGGCCAGGCACAGGTGACATGGCCGTCGGGGCAGTACCAGAGCGGCTGCTGGTGACCCCACCAGAGCTGACGGGAGATGTTCCAGTCCGGGATCTCCTCCAGCGAGCGGATCGCGAACTGATGCTGCGACTCCGGGTGGTAGCGGACGCGCCGCTCGCGCAGCGCCTGGAGCGCAGGCTTACGCGGCTCCTCCATCGAGACCCACCACTGCAGCGAGACGAGCGGCTCGATCCGCGTCTGGCAGCGCTCGCACGTACCGACCGAGTGCCGGTAGTGCTCCCGCTTCTCGAGCCGGTCGTGCTCCTTCAGCCACGCGAGAATCGCCTGGTCGGCCTCCTCCTGCGTCTGCCCGGCGAGGTCACCGGCGTGCTCGTTCATCCGCCCGTCGAGGCCGATCACCGTCAGCGTCGGCAGGTCGTGGTCGCGGCCGATCTCGAAATCCATCGGGTCGTGGCCGGGCGTGACCTTGAGCGCGCCGGTGCCGAACTCCGGCTCGACGCGCTCGTCGGCGACCACCGGCACAACGCGCTCGACGTACGGGACCACGACCTCCTTGCCGATGGCGTCGCGGTAACGCTCGTCGTCCGGATGCACCGCCACGGCGACGTCGGCGAGCATCGTCGCCGGACGAACGGTGGCGATCGTGATGTGCCCCGAGCCGTCCGCGAACGGGTAGCGCGCGTAGGTCAGCGTGTCGTCCTTGTCCTCGTGCGCGACCTCGAGGTCGGAGATGGCCGTCTCGTGGAACGGGCACCAGTTGACGATCCGGTTGGCCCGGTAGATCCAGCCGCGGTCCCAGAGGTGGACGAAGAAGCGCATCACGGACTCGATGTAGGCCTCGTCCATCGTGAACCGCTCGCGCTCGTAGTCGAGCGAGGCCCCGAGGCGCCGGAACTGGCCCATGATCGTCTTCCCCGTGGCGTCGAGGTGCTCCCAGACGCGCTCGACGAACGCCTCGCGGCCGAGCTCCTTGCGCGACGTCCCCTCCCGGACGAGCTGCTTCTCGACGACGTTCTGGGTGGCGATCCCCGCGTGGTCGTAGCCGGGCTGCCAGAGCGTGTCGTACCCCTGCATCCGGTGCCAGCGGATCAGCAGATCCTGGATCGACCCGTTCAGCGCGTGCCCCATGTGGAGGGCGCCGGTCACGTTCGGCGGCGGCACGCAGATCACGAAGGTCTCGTCCCGGCGCTTGGCCGCACCGGCGCGGTAGAGCCCCTCCTCCTCCCACGTGCGCTGCCAGCGCTCCTCGACGCCTTCCGGCTTGTACAGCGGCTCCATCGCCGCATTGTAGGAGCCGCTAGTCGCCCTGCTCGCCGCGCAGGTTGAGGAAGAACGACGCGAAGACACCGGCGATCCCCGAGACGAGGAAGAGCGCGGTCAGCTCGAGCAGGATGTCGACGATCCGGCCGCCTGTCGTCACCGGGTTCGGCATCTGGGACGAGACCGTCAGCAGCTGCACCGTCGTGAAGAAGAACGCGTCCCAGAGGTTGTGGATCTGGCTGCGGGCGAAGTCGTCCTCGAAGACCCACATCAGGACTGTGCCGAGGACGTCCGTGGCCGCGACGAGGACGAGTGCCCATGCCAGGCGGCCGCGCAGCACGTGGTGCGTCCGAGAGGTCGATGGCCGGACAAGCAGTCGGAGGTGCTGTAGCGGCCGCACCAAGCGAGGATCGCGGAGCGGCCGGACGGCGGAGCTAGCGGCCCACGGCGTAGCCCTGCATCCCGCGCGGGTTCGCTCCGGCCTTGAGGAGCCCATCTGGCTCGCGGGCGACGGCGGTGACGCGGCCGAGCGACCAGGGGCCGGAGACCTCGACGTCGTGCCCGCGCCGGCGGAGGTCGGCGACCACCTGGTCCCCAAACCGCTCCTCGACCGTGAGGGAGCGCTCGGCGAAGCCGCGCGGGTAGAAGGACGAGATCAGGTGGTCGGTGTGGAAGTCGGGTGCGTCGATCGCCTCCTGCAAGTTCAGTCCGCGGTCGACGTGGTTGAGGAAAGCGTGCAGCGCCCACTGCTCCTGCTGGTCCCCTCCCGGCGAGCCCCAGGCCAGGTACGGCTGACCGTCTCGCAGGGCGAGCCCGGGGCTGAGCGTCGTGCGAGGACGGACGCCGGGCCGCAGCGAGGACGGCAGCCCTTCCTCGAGCCAGAACATCTGCGCACGGGTCCCGAGCGGCCAGCCGAGCGCGGGGATCACGGGCGAGCTGTGCAGCCAGCCACCGCTCGGGGTCGCCGACAGCATGTTGCCCCAGCGGTCGACAACGTCCAGGTGGACGGTGTCGCCGCGCGTCGGCTCGCCTGCGCCGGGAGTGACCGGAGCAGCGCCGACGACGCTCGGCAGCCGGCCCATCCCCGGCGTGTAGTCGGACGACGCATCCTCGCCGATGAGAGCGCGGCGCTCGTCGTTGTAGGCCTTCGAGAG
>JANMJY010000088.1:0-3390 GCA_031371615.1 Actinomycetes bacterium
TACTCCGGCACGAACGTGCAGGAGGAGGGCGTCGACGAGCCCGACATCGTCAAGACGGACGGCAACACGCTCTACGCGGTCGCGAACGGGAAGCTGAACGCGGTCGACGTCAGCGACCCGCAGCCGCGACTGCTCGACACGCTCGCGCTCAACCCGGCCCAGAGCCACGAGCTGCTCCTGCACGGCGACCGGTTGATGGTGCTCTCGCGCGGCGGCTACTGGCTCGAGCCGCTGCCCGCGATCGCCCGCAGCATCGCCCCCTGGCAGCCGGCGCAATCGGTGCTCACCGAGGTGAACGTGTCCGATCCGAAGCGGCTCCGCCTCGTCCGCACGCTCACGCTCGACGGCTCCTATGTGGCCGCGCGGCTCGTGGGCGGCAGCGTCCGGATCGTCGCCTCGTCGCAGGTGCCCGGTCCGCTGCCCTACGTCCAGCCGAAGTCCGGGACGAAGGAGGACATCGCCGCCGCGGCCAAGCAAAACCGCGCAGTCGTCGCCTCTTCCCGGGTCGCGAACTGGCTGCCGACCTACCGAATCAGGCGAGCCGGAGCCAAGGCCGGGAAGCCGCACCCGCTCGTCCAGTGCCGGCACGTCAGCCGCCCGGTGGGCTTCTCCGGCCTCGGCATGCTGACGGTGCTCACCGTCGACCTGACGAAGGGTCTCGAGCCCGTCGACTCGATCTCTGTGATGACCGATGCGCGGATCGTTTACGCCTCGCCCGAGAGCCTCTACGTCTCGACCGAGCTCTGGGCCGACCGCCCGAGCCCGGACAAGCCGATGACCGAGAAGGACGGCGTCCAGACCCAGATTCACAAGTTCGACATCTCGAGCCCGCAGAAGACGCAGTACCGCGGCAGCGGCAGCGTCACCGGCTACCTGCTCAGCCAGTGGTCGCTCTCCGAGTTCAAGGGCGTCCTGCGCGTCGTCAGCACCTCGAGCCCCGCGTGGTGGACCGGCGGCCAGGGCGAGTCCGAATCCTTCCTGACGACGCTGCGCGCGAGCGGCGGCGCCCTCGTCCAGGCCGGCCGCATCGGCGAGCTCGGCAAGGGCGAGCGCGTCTACGCGGTGCGCTTCGTCGGCGACACCGGCTACGTGGTTACGTTCAAGCAGATCGACCCGCTCCTTACCCTCGACCTCTCGCTGCCAGAGCGCCCGCGCGTGCTCGGCGAGCTGAAGATCCCGGGCTACTCCGCGTACCTGCACCCGATCGGCGATGACCTGCTGCTCGGCGTCGGCCAGGACGCGACCGAGGAGGGCCGCCCGACCGGCACGCAGATCTCCCTGTTCGACGTCTCGAACCTTCGGAGTCCGACACGCCTTGCGAAGGAGCACGTCGGCCTGGGCTGGTCGGAGGCCGAGTCCGACCACCACGCGTTCCTCTACTGGCCGCGCACGGGGTTGATGGTGATTCCCTTCGAGCAACGGGCCGTGGGCTATCGGGTGAGCCGCGCGCGCGGGATCGTCCCCGCCGGCCGCATCGACCACGAAGCGGGGAAGCTGAGCTACACCCCGGGCGTCCGCCGCTCGCTGGTCGTCCGCAGCGCTGTGCTCACCGTCTCGGATGCCGGCGTCAAGTCGAGCTCACTGGCCACCCTGGCCGAGCTCGGCTGGGCCGCCTTCCCACCGGCCGAGGCGCCGAAGCCGGTGCCGTAGCCGGCGGACAGAGCACGAGCTCAGCACAAGCTACTCCTTGTGTTTACTCAGTGTATTGAGTAAATTTACTCAGCGTTATGAGTAATTTCCGCAGATCGATGTTCGCGACGGCGCTCGCCCGCGCGCAGGAGCCGCGCGGTGTGATGCAGGTGCTCGCTGGGCCGCGCCAGGTCGGGAAGACCACCGTCGCGCGCCAGGTGCTCGAGGAGGTCGGGCTGCCGTCGCATTTCGCGTCGGCCGACGATCCGGCGGGCCAGGACCGCGAGTGGATCAGGCAGCACTGGGAGGTCGGCAGGCTCGCCGCGCGAGAGAGTCCCGACCGAGGCGCGTTGCTCGTGCTTGACGAGGTTCAGAAGGTCGAGGGGTGGGCGAACGTCGTCAAGGGGCTCTGGGACGAGGACACGTTCGCCGGCACGAACCTGCGCGTCTTTCTGCTCGGGTCGGCTCCGTTGCTCGTCCAGCGCGGGCTCGGGGAGAGCCTCGCCGGCCGCTTCGAGCTGATTCGTTTCCCGCACTGGTCGTTCGCCGAGATGCGCGAAGCATTCGGTTGGGACCTCTCGCGCTACCTCTTCTTCGGCGGCTATCCGGGCGCCGCTCCGCTGGCCGGGGATGTCCGCCGCTGGCGTGCCTATGTCCTCGACTCGCTCGTCGAGACGTCGATCTCGCGTGACGTCCTTCTGATGACGCGCGTCGACAAGCCCGCCCTGCTGCGACAGCTCTTCCGGCTCGCGTGCGACTACTCCGGTCAGGTGCTCTCGTACAACAAGATGCTCGGTCAGCTTCAGGACGCCGGCAACACGACCACTCTCGCCCATTACCTAGAGCTGCTGGGGGGCGCCGGGTTGGTCGCGGGCATCCCGAAGTACTCGGGGTCGCGGGTTCGGCAGCGCGGCTCCAGCCCAAAGCTACTCGTCCTCAACACTGCGTTGATGTCCGCGACGTCCGGCCTCTCTTACACCGACGCGAAGCGCAACGCGAACCTCTGGGGCCGGCTCGTCGAGTCGGCGGTCGGAGCGCACCTCTGGACGAGCGCCGATGATCTCCACTACTGGCGCGAGGGCAACCTGGAAGCCGACTGGGTGGTCATCCGTGGAGCGGATGTCGTCGCGTTCGAGGTCACGAGCGGGCGGCGCAAGGACTCGCTGCCGGGGCTGGCGGCGTTCGCGAAGGAGCACTCGCCCAAGCGGACGCTGCTCGTCGGCGGCCAGGGGATCCCGCTCGAGGAGTTCTTGCTATCCGATCCGGCGCGGTGGCTCGCGTGAGAGCGGCGAGTCCGAGTCGTTCCTGACAACGCTGCGCGCGAGCAGCGGCGCCCTCATCCAGGCGGGCCGGATCGGCGAGCTCGGCAAGGGCGAGCGGTCGATCTGCCGCTGCCGGAGCGCCCGCTCGTGCTCGGCGAGCTGAAGATCCCGGGCTACTCGGCGTACCTGCACCCAATTCGGCGAGGACCTGCTGCTCGGCGTCGGCCAGGACGCGACCGAGGAGGGCCGTCCGACCGGCACGCAGATCTCCCTGTTCGACGTCTCGAACCTGAGGAGCCCGACCCGCCTCGCGAAGGAGCACGTCGGCCTGGGCTGGTCGGAGGCGGAGTCCGATCACCACGCTTTTCCTCTACTGGCCGCGCACGGGGTTGATGGTGATCCCGTTCGAGCAGCGAGCGCTCGGCTATCGGGTGAGCCGAGCGCGCGGGATCGTCCCCGCCGGCCGCATCGACCACGAAGCGGGGAAGCTGAGCTACAC
>JANMJY010000103.1:0-5532 GCA_031371615.1 Actinomycetes bacterium
CCTACGAGGTCGAGGGTGACGTCTACTTCCGCGTCGCCCGCTTCGAAGAGTATGGCCGCCTCTCAGGACAGCGGCTCGACCAGCTCGAGGACGAGGAAGACAACGTGAATCCGCTCAAGGAGGACGCCCGCGACTTCGCGCTCTGGAAGGCGAACAAGCCGGCGGAGGACACCGCGTGGGACTCGCCGTGGGGACGGGGGCGGCCCGGCTGGCACATCGAGTGCTCGGCGATGGCCGAGAAGCTCCTCGGTCCCTCCTTCGAGATCCACGGCGGCGGGCTCGACCTCGTCTTCCCGCACCACGAGAACGAGGTGGCGCAGTCGCGGGCGCTCGGGCACGAGTTCGCGAAGATCTGGATGCACAACGGGATGCTGCAGTTCACCGGCGAGAAGATGTCGAAGTCGGTCGGCAACGTCGCGACGATCAAGGAAGTGCTCGACGAATGGGGGGTCGAGACGACGCTGCTCTTCTTCCTCACTGCACACTGGCGCAGCCCGATCGACTTCTCCGGCGAGACCATGGAGCAGGCCAGGGCGCAGTGGACGACCCTTGCGAACGCTTTCGTGCAGGAAGACGAGACCGATCTCGGCCCCGAGTGGGACGAGCTCGTCATGGTCCTCGACGACGACTTCAACACACCCGCGGCACTGGCGCTCATGCACGAGTGGCGGCGTGTCCGGAACCTCGATCGGCTACGCCGCGCGCTGGAGCTCTTCGGCCTGGCTCCACCTGATCTGGATGCGCCGACTGAGATTCGCGAGCTGGCGCGGTCGCGCCAGGATGCCCGCGAGCGGCGTGACTTCGCCGAGTCCGACAGGCTGCGAGCCGAGATCGAGGCAGCGGGCTGGGCGGTGCGCGACGAGGCGGGCGGCTACCGCCTCGTTCGGGCGTGACGCGCGAGCAGGTCTACGGCCGCCGGCCCGTGCGCGAGGCACTGCGAGGGCCGCGCGAGCTGCTCGAGCTCTGGGCGACCGAGCGTGCAGTCGCGTCCGAGCCTTGGCTCAGCGAGGGCCCGCGCGTTCAGGTCAAACCGGACCGGGAGATCGGCGAGGCAGCCGATACCCGCGACCACCAGGGCGTGCTCGCCTGGTGTGAGCCCTATCGCTACGCCGACGCGCACGAGCTGGCAAACGTCGAGCTCCCTCTGCTCGCCTGTCTCGACCAGGTCACCGATCCCCGCAACCTCGGCGCCGTGATCCGTAGCGCCGAGGGCGCGGGTGCGACGGGCGTCATCGTGCCGGCCCACGGGTCTGCGATGGTGACGGCTGCGGTCTGCCGATCCTCCGCCGGCGCCGTGGAGCATCTGCCCGTTGCGGTGGTGCCGAATCTCGCCCGCTACCTGAACGAGATCAAGCGGGGCGACCTTTGGATCTACGCGGCCAGCGCCGAGGCCGAGCAGAGCATGTGGACGGCCGACCTGACCGGCGGCCTGGCGCTCGTCTTCGGCGCCGAGGGCAAGGGCGTCCGTCCGCTCGTCCGGCGCGCCTGCGACGCGACGGTCTCGATCCCGCTGGCCGGCAACGTCGAGTCGTTGAACGTCAGCGTCGCCGCGGCCCTGCTGCTCTACGAGGCACGCCGGCGCCGCGATGGCTGAGCCGACGCTGTACCTCTTCGACGGTCACAACCTCCTGCACGCGGCTTCCTTCGACGGCCAACGGGAGCTCACCGACGCGCTCGCGTCCTTTGTCGCGCTGCGCGGCGCGCGAGGCGTCCTCGTCTGGGACGGGGCCGGAGCCGACGCGGAGATCGGCCCGCTCTCGGTCCGGTTCGCAGCGCACGCCGATGCGCTGCTGGAGCGGCTTGCCGCGGAGCATCGGGAGACCGAGGACGTCTGTCTCGTCTCCTCGGACTTCGCGGTTCGAGGGACGTCCGGCCAGTCGGTGCAGAAACGCTCGTCTGCAGCGTTCCTCGGTGATCTCGAGCAGGTGCGCCACGCCGAGCCGCACGGCTCTCGGCTGCGCGACTCGCTCGACGAGGAAACCCGCGACCGGCTGGAGCGGATGCGGCGCGGTCAGGACTGATACGAACACATGTTCCTAAGACGTTAGACTTATTGCAAGCTACTTGTAACTTGCGCGGGCACCTGCTATCTTCTCCCTCAACCTAAGGGTGAGAGTTGAGCGTCCGGCACGGCGGCCGCCATGGCTCTCTCCCGTTATTTGCAGGGAGACCGCGATGTCCGCCCAACCCGCAGTCGCTGTCAAATCGGCACAGAAGGCTCAACGAGAGCTTGAGGATTTGCAATTGGTGATGAAAGCGCGGAACGGCAGCCAGGCCGCGCTGGATGCGCTGATGCGCCGCTACACCGGCTTCGTGCGCCTGAAGTCGAGCTCGTACTTCCTCGCCGGCGGCGACTCCGAGGACCTGATCCAGGAGGGTTTGATCGGCCTCTACAAGGCGGTACGGGACTTCCGGGCCGACAAGGAGACGTCCTTCCGCAGCTTCGCCGAGCTGTGCGTGACGCGGCAGATCATCACCGCGATCAAGACAGCGACGCGGTTCAAGCACCAGCCGCTGAACCAGTACATCTCGTTCAGCCACACCCCGGCCGGGCAGGACAACGACGGCGAGTGCACCCTCGGGGACGCGCTCCCCGGCTCGGCGACGAACGACCCGGCCGTCTGCGTGATCTCGACCGAGGAGCTGCAAAGCCTCGTCTTCGCGCTCGGCACCGGCCTCTCGCCGCTCGAGGCGGACGCCCTGCGCTGCTACCTCGAAGGCCTGTCGTACGAGGAGATGGCCGAGGACCTGGGTTGCGACTGCAAGACGATCGACAACGCGCTCCAGCGGGTCAAGCGCAAGATCCTGGCGCACCAGAAGACGCGAGAGGTCCTGCAGTAGCGCGAGTACGATTCCGGCAGCTGCGCCGGAGTAGCTCAGCTGGTAGAGCAACTGCCTTGTAAGCAGTAGGTCGTGGGTTCGAGCCCCGCCTCCGGCTCCAGAGAACGAAAGAAGCCCCGCCCCCTCCGTTGCAGAGGGCGGGGCTTCGGTCTTTCTAACAAAGCGCCATTTCTACGCATTTGCGGGCTCGGGATGCTCAACGCCCTCGCGCGCGCCGAGCGCCTGCTTTGCCTTCACGGCCAGCCAGAGCTCCATCCGCTGCGCGGGATCATCGGGATGGCGCCCTGTCTGCTTGCGCAGCTGGTCCATCCGGTAGCGGAGCGTGTGCCGGTGGACGCCGAGTCGGTCGGAGGCCTCGCTCCACCGGCAGCCGGTGTCGAGCAGCGCCGTCAGCGACTCGAGCAGCCAGGAGTTCGACGAGGCCGGGCCGAGCACGCGTGCGACGAACGCCTCCAGTGTGGCGCCCGGAAGGCTCAGCAACAGCTCGAGTGAGCCGAGGTCGTGATAGGACGCGACAGGGCCCGCGACGGTTTCGAGGGCGGCGCGCGCCTCCAGCAAGCTGCGTCCGAGACCGGAGCCCGAGCTCGGTCGGCCGACGCCGACACGCGTGCCGGGAGACGCCTCAACGAGCTCTCGCGCGATCGCGAGGGCGTCCTCCTCGACTCCGGTCGCGACGAGGAAGGCAGCGCGGTCGCGCCGGGCGGCCGACAGGTAACGCGCGCCACGCGCGTCGAGCGCCCGCGCGGTCGCAGCGCGGACGTCCTCGGCCTGCGTCGGCCCCGCGGCGACTGCGAGCAGAGCCGCATAGCGTCCCTGCGGGTCGAGCCCGAAGGCTGAGATCCGCCGGGCGATCTCGCGCTCGTCGAGGCGGTCGTGCTCCAGGTCCTCAAGGAGGTCGCCGGCGAGCCTGAGCTCCGCCGCGGAGACCGCCTGCCGGCGTGAGAGCTCGAACGCGAGCGCGGTCTGCCCGTGATGGAGTACCAGCCGGTCGTACTCGGAGAGCTCGCTCCCGGGCTTGCCCGCGCGCAGCGTCGCGAGCTCTCCGTCCGCCACGACGGGCAGCTCGAGCACGTGCTCGCAGGCGTTGAGACGGGTGCCGTGGCGCTCGCCGACGACGCGGCCGGACTCGTCCACGAGCGCCAGCGAGCAGCCGATGTGGTCGCCGAGGATGGCGAGGAGAGCAGGGGCGCCGCGGCCCTCGAGCACGGCCTGGGCGAGCCGCTCGTGCACCTCGAGCGCCCTTTCCAGGCGCGCGAGCTGCTCGTTCGAGAGTTGCGCGGCGATCGCCTTCGTCAGTGCGATGAACGGCACCTCGTAGGGCACGGTCACGAGCGGAAAGCCGAGCCTCTCGGCCTCGTCCGCCAGCGCAGCCGGCGGGTCCCCCCAACCGAAGCCGACGCCGAATGCAAGCCCGGCGAGCCCGTGCCCCGCGAGGCGGCGCACATACTCTCGCTGCGGCCGAGAGAGCTCGCCGACGCCGAGGCCGGTCGTGATCAGCAGTTCGCCGCCCTCGAGCCACGGCGTCGGGTCCGGCAGCTCCGAGACGTGCACCCAGCGAATCACGTTCGCGGCTCCGTCCGCGCCCGCAGCGAGCTCCAGCCCGAGGCCCGGCAGCGCTGCAATGTCCCGGACGGTCAGCATCGTGTCCCGCGCGCCGCTTGGACGCGGGGGCCAAGAAACTACTCCTTGCCGTAGGTCGGAGGCAAGCATTTGCGGCATACGGCCACGAGTCACGACCGCGAGTTTACGACGCGATGTCGAAGAGGAGCAGGGAGCGCTCGCCCGATGGTCTATTGCGTTCCGTCGCGGCCGAGGGGAGAATCGCCGAGTGTCTCTTCGCGAACGCACAGCGGCCGACGACGTCCTCGAGGCGCGCGCCCGCTACGTCGCGCGCGGCGTCTCGACTCCGAGGCTCGTCGTCACGCGTGCCGAGGGCGCGCGGGTGGAGGCGGCCGACGGCACCACCTACCTCGACTTCGCGGGCGGGATCGCCTGCCAGAACACCGGTCACGGCTTCGGGCCGGTCGTCGCCGCGATCCACGAGCAGGTCGACCGCTTTCTGCACCAGTGCTTCATGGTCGGCACGTACGAGGCCTACGTGGAGGTCTGCCGCCGCCTCGCCGAGCACTCTCCCTGCGCCGGTTCGGACCAGAAGTCGATCCTCGTCAACAGCGGCGCCGAGGCGATCGAGAACGCCGTCAAGATCGCGCGGGCCGCGACCGGCCGATCCGGTGTCGTCGTCTTCGAGAACGGCTTCCACGGCCGCACCCTGCTGACGATGGCGATGACGAGCAAGGTGCGGCCATACAAGGCCGGCTTCGGGCCGTTCCCGAGCGAGATCTACCGGGCGGCGGCGCCGTATCCCTACCGCGGCATCGACACCGACGCGGCGATCGCCTCGCTCGAGCATCTCTTCAAGAGCGAGGTCGAGGCCGAGTCGGTCGCCTGCGTCGTGCTCGAGACGGTTCAGGGCGAGGGCGGCTTCATCCCGATGCCGGTGGACTACCTGCCGCGGCTCGCGGAGGTCTGTGAGCGCTACGGGATTCTCTTCGTCGCCGACGAGGTGCAGTCGGGCGTGGGGCGGACCGGGCCGATGTGGGCGATCGAGCACTACGACGGCGTGCAGCCGGATCTGCTCGTCTCCGGAAAGTCACTCGGGGGCGGTCTGCCGCTGGCGGCCGTCACCGGCCG
>JANMJY010000148.1:0-11739 GCA_031371615.1 Actinomycetes bacterium
CGGATCTACAAGCTCAAGCGCGAGGTGCTCGAGCTCCACGACGCCGTCGCGCCGCTGGTCAATCCGGTCGACCGGCTCGCCCGGGGGTACCACGAGATCGTCCACGAGGACGTCCGCGCCTACTTCCGCGACGTCCACGACTACCTCTTGCGGGTCGTCGCCGAGGTCGAGAGCTTCCGCGACCTGCTCACGAGCGTGCTGGCCGCGAACCTGACCCAGGTGAGCGTGCGCCAGAACGAGGACGTGCGAAGGATCTCGGCGTGGGCCGCGATCATCGCTATCCCGACGATGATCGCAGGCATCTACGGCATGAACTTCGAGCACATGCCGGAGCTCGCGTCGAGGTACGGCTATCCGGTCGTGCTCGCCGTCATCCTCCTCGCGTGCGCGTCTCTGTACACGTATTTCCGCCGCATCGGCTGGCTCTAGCGGGGGGCTCGGAACGGTTCGTCTATTTCAGGGCGACCTGACGAACGCCGATCATGGCGTCGCGCGTGACCAGGGCGGCGAGCTCTTCCTCTGCCATTCCGCCGCTGCCGGCCGGCCGGCGCGGAATCACGAGGTAGCGCATGTCTGCCGTCGAGTCGAGCACGCGCAGCTCGACGTCGCCTTCGAGCTCGACACCGAACTCGCGGAGCACTCCGCGCGGATCGGAGACGGCCCGGGAGCGGTAGGGAAGGCTCTTGTACCAGTCGGGCGGGGGACCGAGCAGGGCGCGCGGGTAGCACGAGCACAGGGTGCAGACGACCAGGTGGTGCACGGTCTCCGTGTTCTCGACCGCGACGACGACCGGCGACGGCCCTGGGTCGAGCCCGAGCTCGAGCGCCGCCGTCCGTGGGTCGGCAAGCAGTCGCTCCTTGAACTCCGGATCCACCCAGGCGCGTGCCACCAGGCGCGCACCGTCGGCGGGCGTACGCGAGACCAGCCAATCGATTCGCCGGCGCACCTCCTCACGGCTGATCACTCCGCGCTCGACGAGCAGCTCCTCGAGCGCTCGAACGCGCGCCGCTGCGGGCGGCTCGGCGCCGTTGGCGATCGGAACATGCGGGTGGTCGTGGCCGTGGCCGTGATCGCTCATTCAGCGTCCTCCAGCCAGTGCTCGAAGACATCGACAGAGATCCGATCGTCGGAGGCACCGCCGTAGTCCGGCCAGATCTCCCGCTGCGCGAAGCCGACGAGGTAGAGCGGTTGCAGCGGCAGCCCGTCGGCGCCGTACGCCCGCGTCTCCGGGTTCGTGAACGCCCCGTGAGCCCTCTCGATGGTGCCGCTTCTGTCCTTCAGGTAGTCGGGGGTGCGGTGATGGCCTTCGTGCCGCCGGGCCGCGACTCGCACGCGCTGACCTACGCGATACCTCACGTGCCGAGCCTCGCCTCGAGCTCGCCCGGAGCGAGCACGCCCTTCTCGGTGAGAATCGTCTCGATCGAGTAGAGCCAACGCTCGTAGTACGACGCGCGTTCGTACTCCTCCGGCGACAGGCTCTCGATCCCTCGCCGCAGCTCGTCGACGTTCATCAAACCCTCGCCGCCGAGGGCGCCGACGAGCGCGTCCGTCAACAACTCCCAATCGGAGAGCTCGTGCTCGGACTGGTCGATTGCGGCGTCCGTCGGCCAGCCGCCGCGGTCATGAACGGCTCGCTTCACAGCGGGATGCTAACGCCCGCAAGCATCGTCGCACTGTCGCGCCGGCAATCAATGCTGGAGTTTGCAATCTCCTGACATCGCCGCTGTACGGTTGTGGCGATGCGCACACTCCTTGCAGCGCTCGCGCTCGGGCTGGCTGCTTCCGCAGCCGCGGCCGACCAGCCTTCGGCGTACGGGATGGCCCAACGAGGCACGCTGAAGGTCATCTCGAACGTGCTCGTCAACCCGACCGGGGGCGAGATGAAGGGGGTGTGGATCGACGACGAGAGAGGCTGCCGTGACCGCCGCACCCTGAGGGTCGCGATTCACATCGACCTCGTCTCGCCGGCCGGGAAGACGGTCCGCATCAAGCGGTCGCGCACGGGCTTCGTCGACAACTGCGCCGAGGGCGGCCCGAACTTCGGCTTCGACCTCGCGCCGCGCGCGCTCGGGATGGGCTGCGCGAACGGGCACTGGCGGCCCGGCCGCTACTCGCTGAACACGAAGACGACGCACGTCGCTTCCGGCCTGATCGCCCAGGCCAGCCTGTACTACCAGGTCACGCGGCGCTGCTAGGCCCGGAGAACGACTTCCAGGGCGGTTCCGCGGCCGGGGCGTGAGCGGAGCGCGAAGCCACCGTCGATCGTCTTCGCGCGGAGCCGCATGTTCTTCAGCCCCTGGCCGGCTGCGGCGTCTCCGCCGTCGAAGCCGACGCCGTCGTCGCTGACGCTGACGATCCTGCGGCCGAGCCGCTGACCGATCCAGACCTCCGCACGCTGAGCGCCCGCGTGCTTGCGCACGTTCCCGAGCCCCTCCTGCACGATCCGGAACACCTCAATCTGCTCGTCGGGCGCGAGCAGGATCACCGGGTCGATCTCGACGTCCACCTCCAGCACCCCGTCGGCGGTGAGGAACTCGATGTAGCGGCGTAGCGCAGCGTCGAAGGGAGCCGTGCCGCTCGCCGACGACAGGGCAAGCACGGCGAAGCGCGCCTCCTGCTGCGCCGCCGCGGCCGCCTCCTTCAGCTTCGGCAGCGTCGTCTCGAGCGGCGCGCCGGACTCCAGCATGCTCGCGTGGGTCGAGACGGCAAAGAGATATTGCGCGAGGCCGTCGTGGATCTCCCGTGCCACCCGAGCGCGCTCCTCCGCCACGGCGCGGCCAAACTCGGCGAAGCTGATCGCGCGCCAGACGCCCACGAGCAGCAACCCGTAGGAGAGCAGCCGCAAGAAGTCGCCCTGCGAGATGAAATCGCTCGACTGGTGTGGGGTCAGCACGTAGTGCAGCTCCGCGAAGAGCGTCAGCGTCGCTCCGAGCGCGAGCCAGCTGTCGAGGTCCTCTCCGTGGGCGCGGTAGCGGACGGCGAAGCCAATCACGGCCACGAGGGCGAGCAGCGCGAGGAACGAGGTCGCGACCGTCAGCTCGAACGTGCGCGAGCCGCCGTCGCCGTCGTAGACGCTGAGCCTGGCGCCGAAGCCGTGCAGCGGCAGCCAGATCGTGATGAGCGCCGCCAGCAGCATGGCGATCCCACCGAGCAACACGCGACGCCGCGCGACGATCCGGCGCGCCGTAACGAGTGGAGCGAGCGCGATCAGCGTCGCTGCGAGCACGCGCGAGCCGATCGCCGCCCACGCCTCGGGGGCGCCCTGGGCGGACCCCCCGAGCACAGGGGCGACCGAGAACGCGAGCGTCCCGACCCCCGCTACCAGGAAGCCAGCTGCAAGCAGCAGGTCGAGCGGCCGCCCTTCGACAGAGAAGCGGACGCCGGCGAGGATCGCAACGATCGTCGCCGCGAGCACGACGGCGGTGTCGAGTACTAGCCGGCCTTCGGGCAACTCGTAGGTGCTCCGCAGGATCGGATTCGTGAGGAAAAGCGCCGTCGCCGACCCCAGGAGGGCCACCAGCAGTAGCTCGCCGACGAGCCACGACTCGAATGTGTCTTTGACATTTCTCTGCACGTCCCCCTAATCGGCAAGGAGCGGTCTGCCGATGAGGGGGAAGATGGCCGAACGAATTCTCGTGGTCGACGACCACCCGCTGACGCGCGACGCACTGGCGTCCCTGCTCACGCAGGGCGGCTTCGACGTGGTCGGCGAGGCCGCGGACGGCTTCGCAGCGCTCGAGCTCGCGCGCGACCTGCAGCCGGATCTCGTGCTGCTCGACCTCTCCATGCCCGGTCTCGACGGGCTCGCGGCCCTGCCGCGGCTGCGAGCGGTCGCGCCCCGCTGCGAGGTCGTCGTGCTGACCGCCTCGGGCACCGAGGAGAACCTGCTGGCGGCGATCCGGGCGGGCGCGGCCGGCTACCTGCTCAAGAGCGAGCCGCCGGAGCGAATCGTCGCGTTCCTGCGCGGGGTCGCCAACGGCGAGGCGGCGCTCTCCGGCGAGATCGCTCGCCGCCTGCTCGACCAGCTTCGTACCGGCGCCCGGCTCGGCGGCGGCGTGCCGAACGAGATCGCCGACACGCTGTCGGCCCGCGAAGTCGAGGTCCTGCTCCTGCTCGACGATCACGTCTCAACGGACGACATCGCCAAGCGGCTCTTCATCTCCGAGCACACGGTGCGCTCGCACGTCAAGAGCATGCTGCGCAAGCTCGGGGTCTCGTCGCGCCGCGACGCGCTCGAGCAGCTCGCGCTCGCCCGCCGCTGACTTTTGGCCGATCCCTCGCGGTGGGGGATGCGATTCACGTGGTTGGGGCGATGAGCGACGAGCCTGCTTCGCCGATACTTGAGCCAAGAGTTCCTCCAAGCGCGGCGGCGTCAAGTGGCAGAACGGTCGGCGAAAGCCGGCCGTTCCTCGTTCTACGAGGAAAAGCCCTCCCGGGCCACCGCGACGAGCCGTGGCAGGGTCGCCAGGTTGTAGCCGCCTTCGAGCACGGCGGCGGCCCGAGGGGCCAAGCCTGCACTCCGTTGCGCCAGCTCCCGAAAGCCCTCTTCGGAGACGAGCATCTGCGCGAGTGGGTCCTCGCTGTGCGCGTCGAAGCCTGCTGAGACCAGCACGAGGTCGGGGCGGAAAGCGTGGATGGCCCGCTCGACCTCCGCGAAGGCGGCCGCGTATTCGGCGTCGCCGGAGCCTGCGGGCAATGGCACATTCAACGTCGATCGGTCGCTCGTGTCCGGGCCGCCGGTGCCTGGATAGAACGGCCACTGGTGCAGGGAGGCGAAGAAGACCGAGTCGTCGCCGCGAAAGATCGCCTCCGTGCCGTTGCCATGGTGGACGTCGAAGTCGACGATGGCGATGCGCTCGAGCTGGAGCTCGGCCTGCGCGTAGCGCGCTGCGACGGCAACGGTGTTGATGAGGCAGAAGCCCATCGCCCGGTCCGCGAGCGCATGGTGCCCCGGCGGGCGAACGAGCGCGAAGCCACCACGGTCGACCGCCTCGAGCGTGATCCCCGCGGCGAGCCGTGCCGCTTCCAACGAGGTCTCGGAGGCGATCGTGTCCGCGTCGAGTTGCACCGGCCGGTCGAGCTGACGAAGCAACGCGAGGTGGTCGGTCGTGTGCGCCCGCGCCAGCTGCTCGTCGCTCGCTGACCGCTCAACCGTCTCGCCCCCGAGTGCGAGCAGCCGCTCCTGCCGCTCCGGATGGTTCCCCGTCGGGTGCAGGCGCGCCAGCACCGGATTGGTCAGGAGCTCGACGTCGCCTCCCGCTGGGCCTCCAGCCGGCCGGCGAGCCTGCCCAGCCCCCACTCGTCGGCGAGGGCGGCCGCGCGGTCCCACGTCGGCTGCTGATCCTCGAGCGGCGGCAGCGGCGCTTCCGCGTCCATCGTCGCGACGTGGCGATAGAGCCGCAGTGCGTCGGCCTCCGCCGCGAACCTTCCCTCCGCCAGCGCCGCCTCGAGACTCTCGTACTGGGCCAGGAGCGTCGCGGCGGTCTTGGCTCCGACGCCCCGGGCGCCGGGGATCTTGTCGGACGGGTCTCCGCGCAGCGCGATGAAGTCGGGCACCTGCGTCGGGTCGACGCCGTAGCGCTCCCGCACCTCCGCGGGTCCGATCCGCACCAGCGCACCTCCGCCCTTCTGCGGCTGCAGGATCGTCGTTCGGGCGCTCGCCAGCTGGAAGGTGTCGCGGTCGCCGCTGGCCACGAGCGCCGTGCCGCCGCGCGCCTCTTCGAAGGCGACGCCCGCGGCGAGGAAGTCGTCCGCCTCGTAGCCTGCCGCCTTCGCTGCGGCGAAGCCCATCGACTCCACGAGCTGCGGCGCCAGGTCGAGTTGCTCGAGCAGATCGGCGTCGAACTCCCGCCCGGACTGGTACGCGGCGAGCGCCTCGTGCCGGTAGGTCGGCACGGTGAGCGTATCCCAGGCGACGAGCACCGCGCGAGGCCGCTCCTCCTCCCACAACCGGACGAGCAGGTTGCCGACCCCCGTCAGCAGCCCGGCCGGTCTTCCGCCCGCGCGGCGGATCGACTTCGGCAGTGCGTGGTAGGAGCGGTGCGCGAACGAGTCGCCGTCGACGATCAGCAGCGGCTTCATGCGGAGCGCTCCAGCTCTCCGATCGCGGCCATCAACCGCTCGGTTGCGACCTGCGGCGCGTCTTCGTGGCCGGCGAGGTCGTCGAGCGGGATCGGGGGGCCGTATGCCACCCGCAGCTGTGCGAGCCGTCCGAGCCGGTCGGTGCCGACTATCCCGACCGGAACGAGCGGCACCTGTGCGTCCAGCGCGATCCGCGCCGCCCCGGTGTGCGCCCGCGCCTCGTACTTCTTGCGCATCCCCTTCTTGCGCCTGGTTCCCTCCGGGAACATGACGACGATGTGCCCCTCGCGGCAGAGCTGGGTGGCCGTCGCGATCGCCTCCAGGTCGGCCTGCCCCCGGCGCACGGGGAACGCGCCGGCCGCGGTGGCGAACTGCTTGAACGGCGTCCAGAAGAGCTCCGACTTGCCCATGAAGCGCAGGTAGCGCCTGGGAAAGAGGGTCACGCCCAGCGGCCAGGGGTCGAAGTTGGAGTTGTGGTTCGCGGCGAGGACGAAGCCTCCCTGCGGCAGGTGCTCGCGACCCTTGGCACGAAGCCGAAACACCCCGTACAGCAGGGGCCAGCTGAGCCCGGCGACCGCGAGATACATGGGGCTCGGCCGGGGCGACACAAAAGGAGTATCCCAGTGGGCCGCTAACGTGTCCCGCGCCATGGCAAAGAAACTGGTGATCGTCGAGAGCCCCGCGAAGGCGAAGACCATCGCCGGCTATCTCGGCTCGGACTACGTGGTCGAATCGAGCATCGGCCATATTCGCGACCTCCCGAATCGAGCCTCCGAGATCCCGGAGAAGTTCAAGAAAGAGCCCTGGGCGCGGCTGGGCGTCGACGTCGAGAACGAGTTCGAGCCGCTCTACGTCGTCGACTCCGACAAGAAGGGGAAGGTCAACGATCTCAAGAAGCTGCTGAAGAACGCCGACGAGCTCTTGCTCGCGACGGACGAGGACCGCGAGGGCGAGGCGATCGCCTGGCATCTGCTCGAGGTCCTACAGCCCAAGGTGCCGGTGCGCCGGATGGTCTTCCACGAGATCACGCGCGACGCGATCCAGAAGGCGCTCGGCGAGACGCGCGCGGTCGACCAGCGGCTCGTCGACGCGCAGGAGACGCGGCGGATCCTCGACCGGCTCTACGGCTACGAGGTCTCGCCCGTGCTCTGGAAAAAGGTGATGCAGGGTCTCTCGGCCGGCCGCGTGCAGTCGGTCGCCGTTCGCCTTGTCGTCGAGCGCGAGCGTGAGCGCCGTGCCTTCACCTCGGCCAGCTACTGGGACATCCGGGGCGTCTTCGATCCCGGCTCGTTCGAGGCCAAGCTCGCAGCCGTCGACCGGAAGCGCGTCGCGCAGGGCCGCGACTTCGCCCAGGACGGGACGCTGAAGTCGCCCGACCTGGCCCGCCTCGACGAAGCAGAGGCGCGCGAGCTCGCGGCCGGCCTCGAAGGCGTGTCCTTCGCCGTCCGCTCCGCCGACGAGAAGCCGTACACACGGCGCCCCGCAGCGCCGTTCATGACGTCGACCCTGCAGCAGGAGGCGAGCCGCAAGCTCCGCTACACCGCGCAGACGACGATGCGCGTCGCGCAGCGGCTGTACGAGAACGGCTACATCACCTACATGCGCACCGACTCGACGACGCTGTCCGAGTCGGCGCTCGCGGCCGCGCGCAAGCAGGCCGTCGAGCTCTACGGCGCCGACTCGATCCCCGACGCGCCACGGCAGTACGCGCGCAAGGTGAAGAACGCCCAGGAGGCCCACGAGGCGATCCGTCCGGCCGGCGAGGCCTTCCGGACGCCGAAAGACCTCGAGCGGGAGCTGAACCGCGACGAGCTCGCGCTGTACGACCTGATCTGGAAGCGCACGCTCGCCTCCCAGATGGCCGATGCGCGCGGCTTGACCGTGACCCTCCGGCTGGGGGCCGAGAGCGCTTCGGGCCGCGACGCCGAGTTCTCGGCCTCGGGCACCGTGATCACGTTCCGCGGCTTCCTGGCCGCCTACGAGGAGAGCCGCGACGACGACACCGAGCGCGAGGAAGAGCGCCCCCTGCCGCACCTGAAGCCCGGCGACGAGCTGCAGGCGCTCGAGCTCGAGCCCGAGGGTCACGCAACCTCGCCGCCGGCCCGCTACACCGAGGCCAGCCTGGTGCAAGCGCTCGAGGAGCGCGGGATCGGGCGGCCGTCGACGTATGCCTCGATCCTCGGGACGATCCTCGACCGCGGCTACGTCTTCAAGCGCGGCACGGCACTCGTGCCGTCCTTCCTCGCGTTCGCAGTCACGGGCCTGCTCGAGCAGCACTTCACGCGGCTCGTCGACTACGACTTCACCGCCAAGATGGAGGACGACCTCGACCGGATCGCCGCGGGCGATCAGGAACGCGTCGACTGGCTCCGCCACTTCTATTACGGCGGCGCCGAGGGGGACGCCGGCCTGCACGCGCTCGTCGGTGACCTGACCGAGATCGACGCGCGTGCGGTCAACACGCTCCCGATCGGCGAGGGCATCGTCCTCCGCGTCGGCCGCTACGGCCCTTACGTGGAGCGCGGCGAAGAGCGCGCGAGCGTCCCGGAGGACATGGCGCCGGACGAGCTGACCGTCAAGAAGGCACAGGAACTGCTCGCGGCACCGGCAGGCGACCGGGTGCTCGGGACGCATCCCGACTGGAACCGCGAGATCTCGGTGCGCACCGGACGCTACGGCCCGTACGTGACCGAGACGCTCGAGGATGGCGCGACCGAGAAACCGCGGGCGGCCTCGCTCTTCAAGACGATGGAGCCCGACACGGTCACCCTCGAAGACGCGGTCAAGCTGCTCTCGCTGCCCCGCACGCTCGGGGCCGACCCAGCCGACGGCGAGGAGCTCACGGCACAGAACGGCCGCTACGGCCCGTACGTGAAGAAAGGCACCGAATCCCGCTCGCTCGAGGAAGAGGAGCAGCTGTTCACGATCACGCTCGAGGGCGCCCTCGCGCTTCTCGCCCAGCCGAAGCCGCGGCGCGGCCGCGGCGAGGCCAAGCCGCCGCTGCGCGAGCTCGGCCCGGACCCCGTGAGCGGCAAGCCGGTCGTGCTGAAGGAGGGCCGTTTCGGCCCCTACGTGACCGACGGCGAGACGAACGCGAGCCTCCGTCGGGGCGACGAGCCGGAGACGGTGACGATCGAGCGGGCAGCCGAGCTGCTTGCGGACCGGCGCTCCAAGGGGCCCGCGCCGAAGAAGAAGCGCAGCGGCAGCCGCCGCTCTGCGGCGTAATCGAAACGAAAGCGCAAACTTTCGGTGCCGACCGGCGTCTGGACTCTCGAGGGCGCACTCAGACGCGCTAGCGTGGCTCGCGCAAAAACCGATCGGCGCCTCTCACCGGAATAGAGGGCCAGAGCTCCACGTTTTGACCTTGTGACAGTCCCCAGGGGCCGGTACCCCTGGCAGAAGAAGGAAATACAGCTTAAGGTGAAGAAGTTTGTAGCTTCCCCCCGAAGATCGCCGGAAAGGGTTGAACTTTCTCTTTGACGCAGAATCAGCTGATCGAACTGATTGAGTCGGAGCAGGTCAAGGCGCTCGTGGAGCGCTCGGAGGAGCGGGGATTCATCGAACCCGCCGAGTTCGAGGCGTTCGTGCTCGAGCACGATCTGAACGACGAGGAGCAGGAGCAGCTCACCCGCGAGCTCGAGACGCTCGGCCTCGAGGTCGGGCAGCAGCGCGCCGGCAAGGACAAGGCCAAGGACGCCGACAAGGAGAAGGACTCGGACGCCGAGCCGGCGCCGGTCGCCGCAGTCGCTACGGGCGCCGCGGACAGCCTCCAGCTCTTCCTCGCCGACGTCGGCCGCCACAAGCTGCTGAACGCAGCCGACGAAGTGCAGCTCGCGAAGCGGATCGAAAAGGGCGACCTGATCGCCAAGCGGACGATGATCGAGTCGAACCTGCGGCTCGTCGTCTCGATCGCCAAGGGCTATCGCGGCCTCGGCGTGCCGTTCCTCGACCTGATCCAGGAGGGAACGCTGGGCCTCAACCGCGCGGTCGAGAAGTTCGATTGGCGCCGCGGCTTCAAGTTCTCGACCTACGCGACCTGGTGGATCCGCCAGTCGGTGCAGCGCGCCGTCGCGAACCACGCGCGGACGATCCGCGTTCCCGTCCACGTCGTCGAGCGGCAGCAGAAGCTGTCGCGCGCGGCGCGCCGGCTCGAGGTCGAGCTGGGCCGCGAGGCGACGAAGGAAGAGCTCGCAGAGGCGACCGGCCTGCCGCTCCAGCACGTGGACGAGGCGCTCGGCGCCGCCCACGCGTCGGTCTCGCTGAACCAGACGGTCGGCGCGGACGACGAGGGCGAGCTCGGTGACCTGTTCGCCGACCGCGAAGCGGCCGATCCGTTCGACGAGGCGGAGGAGTCGCTGCGCAAGCAGGGCGTCCGCCGTGCGCTCGACGCGCTCCCGGAGCGCGAGCGGCGCATCCTCGAGCTGCGCTTCGGCTTCGAGGGCGAGCCGTGGACGCTCGAGGCGATCGGGCACGAGCTCGACCTGACGCGCGAGCGCGTCCGCCAGCTCGAGGGTCAGGCGCTCTCAAGGCTCGCAGCGCTGCGCGATCTGGCCAGTCTCGCGGCTTAACCCTCGACGGCCGGCCGGGCGGCGAAGCCGCCCCTTTAGGGGTCTCAGCGCGAAAGGGGATCCGCTCAGCGGATCCCCTTTCTTGCGCAGGAACGTGATTTACTCCCGCTGAACCCGGGGGTGCCGGATTGAAAGGAGACATCTTGAGGATCAAGTGGCAGGGGATTTTGATGCTGCTCGTCGTGGCCGTGCTCGCCGTCGTGGCGGGCTGTGGCGGCAACGACAACGGAGCCAGTAGCGGCACGACGACCGAAGCCGCCGCGGGCGGTGCAAAGGGCGGCACGCTCGTCTTCGCGACCGCGTCCGACCCGGTCGTGCTCGACGGGTCACTCGTCTCCGACGGCGAGTCGCTCCGCGTGATCGACCAGATCTACGAGACGCTCGTCGGCCTGAAGCCGGGCACGACAGAGCTCGAGCCTTCGCTCGCCACGAGCTGGAAGGCATCCGCCGACGGCCTGGCCTGGACGTTCCAGCTCCAGACGGGCGTCAAGTTCCAGGACGGCGAGCCGTTCAACGCCGAAGCGGTCTGTTACAACTTCGACCGCTGGTACAACTTCACCGGCTCGTTCCAGAACCCGAGTGCGTCCTACTACTGGCAGACGGTCTTCGGCGGCTTCAAGAAGACCGATCCGAAGAGCGGTGCACCGGCCACGAGCCTCTACAAGAGCTGCACGGCCAACGGCGACAACGAAGTCGTGCTCAACCTGACCAAGGCGTCCTCGTCGTTCCTCGGGGCGCTTTCCCTCTCTGCATTCTCGATCGCCAGCCCGAAGGCGCTGCAGGAGTACGGCGCCGACGAGGGCGAGGTCGACGCGGACGGGATCTTCCATCCGACCGGCAAGTACGGCACCGAGCATCCGACGGGCACGGGCCCGCTCAAGTTCGAGTCGTGGACGGTCGGGGACCGCCTCGTGCTCGTCCGCAACGACGATTACTGGGGCGACAAGGCGAAGCTGGACAAGGTGATCTTCCGGCCGATCGCCGACAACGCAGCGCGCCTGCAGGCGCTCCAGAACGGTGAGATCGACGGCTACGACCTCGTCGAGCCCCAGGACATCAAGACGATCGAGGCGGACTCGAGCCTGCAGCT
>JANMJY010000159.1:0-2458 GCA_031371615.1 Actinomycetes bacterium
ACGACCGCGTTCATCGCGCCGGCGAGTTGGAAAAGCCCGGCAAGCGCCAGGATCTGGAGCACTGGCGCGGCATCCGACCAGCGTGAAGGCAGCGCGAGCGCGACGATCTCGTCGGCTGTTACTGCGAGCAGCAGGAGAAGAGGCGTCAGTAGCGCGCATACGAGGCGCGTCGCCCTCAGCCATGCATCGGCGAGCTCGGCCGGCGAGCTTTGAAGTTTCGAGAAGGCGGGGAAGAGGACGCTCCTGATCGGGTCGACAAGCCGAGCAGCCGGGAGGAACACGATGCTCGCGGGAACCGCGTACAGGCCGAGCTCGGGCGCTCCGAGATAGCGGCCGATCAAGAGCCGATCCGCCGTGCGTTGAACCCCCACGACAAGGCGCGTAGCGGAGAGAAGCGACGCGAAGCCCGCCAGTCGTCGGAGGCTCTCTCGCGAGAAGAGCAGCTGCGGTCGCCACCGAGAGAGTCGCCAAGTTAGGGCGCACGTCACGACCGAGGTCACTAGGGCGTTGACCACGATCGCCCAAGCTCCGGCACCGGCGAACGCGAGCCCAATGCCGATAGCCGCCCCGGCCGCGGTTGCCGTCACCGAAATGAGCTCGAGCGTCCGGAAGTCCAGCGCGCGTGTCATGAGAGCGACTTGGGTCGAAGTGAGCGAGGCGACGAAGGCGCCCAGGCCAAGCGCGGCGAAGAGCCACCGCACGTCCGGTTCGTCGAACAGCGCAGCTACGGCTCCGGAGGCCGCAAGCCCGGTCAGTGCCAGGGTCATCCCCAGAACGGAGCTGGCCCAAAATGCGGTCGAGCGGTCGTGCTCGTCGATCTCGGGACGTTGGATCAAAGCGGCGGCGAGCGCGAGATCGGTGAGGACGCTCGCCGCGCCCCACACCGCCAGAGCGATCGCGGCGAGACCGAACTCCCTCGGTGACAGCTCCCGCGCGAGGATCACGAGCGTGGCGAGCCTGACCGCCTGGTTCGTGACCAGCGACGCGAGCTTCCAGGCGACCCCCCGCCGAACCGCCCGTCCTAGCTCACCGATGGGAGGTGGCAAGGATCTACGCAGCGATGATGGGGCTTGCCGAGGCGACGTAGCAGCCGCGTGCGGCCGGCACCATTGCTCTCAACGTCCCGCTGGTCTTGACCCTGATCGTCGCCGCAGACACGACCGTGACGGCCGTCTCGTTCGAGGCCTTCGTCAGAGTGGCCTGTTTTACAGTCACCCACTTTGCCCCCACGGCGCGCTGCAGGAGCACCGGCTTGCCGTCGAGGAAAACGGGGTTCGTCGTCGACACCAACACCCGGTAGCGTCCGGCTGCCAGCCGGCGAAGCTGGACCACCGAACGAACGCTCACCTTGGCTGCGACACTGGTCGCGCCGTTCGAGCGGGCGCGGAAGCTCGTGTTCAGGGTTGGCTGCAGGTGGTAGCGGAAGACCCCGCCTGCTCGACTCGTCACGGTTGCTATCTCAGCCGGCTCTGTGAGCAGACAGGCCTGCGACAGGATCGAGACGACTTGACCGGGCTGCTTTCCGGGCACGACGCCGCTGAGCATGACCGTTTCCTTCCCGAACTCGATCGTTCGAGGCGTCAGCGTCAGCGAGGGCGCCGCCGTCGGCGATGCCGACGAGAGCGGGGCGAACAGGACCCCGACGACAGCGGCCAAGATTGCGATCGTGCGAGATCTCACGTGCGAGTCACCCCTTGTCCAAGCGTGTCCACGACCAGTTCGGAGACGGCTGCGAGATCCGGTCGCGGCGCAGTCCTGAAAAGTGTCGCAGACTTCGTGAGAGTTGCAAGAGACTGGAGGTGGGCCGCACAGGTGGCCGCCTCGGTCAAGAGGATGCTGGGCAGGAGCTCGAGCAGCGCATCATCCGTGCTCACCTTCTCGATGACGCCCGGCTCCACGCGCTCGGAGAGCAGCAGCAGCACGCGCGGATCGCACGAGTCGGCGACATGTGCGGCGGGGGCGACTACCTGTATGTCCGCTCGCGCCTTCGGCCACCCGGGGGGCGGAGACGTGTCGACCTGCGCGGGGAGTCGGGGCAGGCTCTGGGCGGCATCAGCTGAGATCCCGAGCTCATCCGGAAAGCCGAGCGCTCGGACTGCGTCGCTGCTCGGTTGGAGGAACACCAGGTCGTCGCCGAGAAAATCGAGCCCGGCCTCGAGCAGCGCGATCGTGAGCGTCGACTTCCCGGACCCGCTGGGGCCGCACACGAGCACGCCGACCCCCTCGCGTGCCAGGCACGCTGCGTGAAGCGGGAAGAGCCCACGGCGCCGAACGAGCTCCATCAGCGCAAGTGTGAGCAGCGGGCGCGTCACCACCCAATCCGTGCTCTCGCCGGAAGCGCTCGCCGTGATCTCGGCGTGCCGGGCGGCTGGATCGGCACGCATCGTCGCGCCGTCAGCATGGAATGCGTAGAGCGCGTCCTCGTCGGGCGAGTAAACGGCGGTGGCGTACGGCGACT
>JANMJY010000211.1:0-2575 GCA_031371615.1 Actinomycetes bacterium
CCGGACGCCGGCACCTTTGCCGCGGCCCCTGCCCCGGCGCCCGCCGCCGTCGTCCCGGCGCCTGCAGACCCGGCTCCGGCGCCCGCACCCGCTCCCGCCGCACCTGCGCCCGCGCAGGCTCCCGTGCAGGCGGCGCCGCAGTCCGAGCCGCAGCATGCTGCCCCGAGCCCAGCAGCTTCCTCGCCGTCCACTGAGAAGCCGAAGACCGAGAGCGAATCGAAGTCCGAGGCGAAGAAGGGGAACGGCGACTCCAACGGCAACGACTCGAGCGCGAAGGGCGGCGACGCGAAGAAGTCGAGCGCGCCCGCGGTGACCGCGCCTGCCGCGACGCTCGCGGTGCAGCCGGCCACGAGCACCACGACGCCGACCACGCGGACGACGACGACTGTCGCCCCGGCCCCGACCACGACGACCCCGACGCTCTCGGTGCAGACGACCACGGACGGCAAGACGTCGCCCTGGAAGAACGGCAACGGCGACGCGAAGAAGATCGACTCCGACAGGAAGGTTCCGGCGCCTCCGGCGACGGCGCCGGTCACCACGACACCGGCCGCTACGACACCGGCCGCCACGACACCCGCTCCGGTCACGACGACACCGGCTCCCGTCGCCGCGCCGCCCACGACCGTGACGCTGCCGGTCCCGGCTCAGTCGCTCACGAGCGTGCTGAACAACGCTGCCGCCGCCGTCCCGGCCTCGATCCAGGCCTCCGACGGCAAGACGAAGGACAGGGCACGGGGGAAGAGCGACCGCTAAAAGCCCGGCGGATGGCCAACGCCAGAACGACGAAGGGCCGGCGTGAGCCGGCCCTTCGCGTACCTGAGGTGCGTGCGGCCGCCTAGGCGGCGCTCGCGAGCTCGTCGCCGAGCTCGAGCTGCAGGCGCATCAGCGCCTCGCTCTCGAGCTGACGGACGCGCTCACGGGTGAGGCCGAGCTCCTTGCCGATCGTCTCGAGCGACGCGGACTCGCCCGCGAAGCCGAAGCAGAGCTCGATGATCCGGCGCTGCCGCTCCGGCAGCTCGGCGACGGCGCGCTGGACGCGCGGGCGCCTAACCGACTCGACGGCCTCCTCGGCCGGGTCGACGGAGGACTCGTCGGCGAACAGGTCGCCGAGCTCGGAGTCGCCGTCGGAGCCGAGGCCCTGGTTGAGCGAAATCGAGTCGACCGCGTCGAGCGCCTCCTCGACGTGCTCGCGCTTGAGGCGGGTCGCCTCGGCCAGCTCGTCGATGGTGGCCTCGCGTCCGAGCTTGGCCTGCAGCTCGGCGGACGCGCGGTTCAGCTTGATCCGCCGCTCCTGGACGTGCACCGGGATACGGATCGTCTTGGACTGGTTGGCCACGGCGCGCTGGCAGGCCTGACGGATCCACCAGGTCGCGTACGTGGAGAACTTGTAGCCCTTGCGCCAGTCGAACTTCTCAGCGGCGCGGTTGAGGCCGATGACGCCCTCCTGGATCAGGTCGAGCAGGGGGACATCGTGGCCCTGATAGCGCTTCGCGATCGAGACGACGAGCCGGAGGTTCGAATTGATCATCCGCTCCTTCGCGGCGAGATCGCCCTTCTCGATGCGCTTGGCCAGGGTGACCTCGTCGGCTGCCGTGAGCAGGCGGTGCTTGCCCGCGGAATCCATGAAGAGCTGGAGCGGGTCGAGCGTGCCGGACGGGCCGGGCGCGGACTCGGTGCGTGCCTCGGCGCGCACGATGACGTCCCGCTCTTCGAGCGAGGTCCGCAGCGCCGCAAGCTCCTCTTCCGGAAGCTCGTGCTCGTCCGCGAAGGCCTGAATGTCCTTCTCATCGATGAAGCCGCGATCGGCGGACTCCTCGACCAGGCGCTCGGCAGGCGTGAGGTCGTGCAGGTGCATGGTGTCGGTGATTGGAATCCCTTTCGTCGTAGGCGGGCCGCCTGGGCTGGCGGCTTCCTGGGCTGCCCGGCGCGCGGTTACCCGCGATGTGCCGGCATCGGCCACTCGTAGTTATAGAACGGCTGCACGCTCACGTCCATTCCCAAACATCGCAAGTTTGCGATTTCCTTACAGCCATTGTGCGGAATCGGGTCCGCAAATGACCTGAACGGCTCTCTGGGGCCCGAAAAAGCCCTGCCGCGGGCCCGCGCTAGAATCCCACTGCGCCGACGTAGCTCAGCTGGTAGAGCACTTCACTCGTAATGAAGGGGTCCGCGGTTCGAATCCGCGCGTCGGCTCTTTCCCTCCCAATCTCCACCCCGGGCAAACACCGCACTCGTAATGAAGGTCCGCGGTTCGAATCCGCGGGTCGGCTCTTCCCAGAATCGGCCTCCTGGGGGGCTCCTGACCCCCGTTCAGGTCATTTGCGGACCCCATTCCGCACAATGCTGTAAGGAAATCGCAAACTTGCGATGTTTGGGAATGGACGAAAGCGTGCAGCCGTTCTATAACTACAAGTGGCCGATACCGGCACATCGCGGGTAACCGCGCGCCGGACAGCCCAGGAAGCCGCCAGCCCAGGCGGCCCGCCTACGACGAAAGGGATTCCAATCACCGACACCATGCACCTGCACGACCTCACGCCTGCCGAGCGCCTGGTCGAGGAGTCCGCCGATC
>JANMJY010000240.1:0-5552 GCA_031371615.1 Actinomycetes bacterium
GCCTGCGCGGCTCGCGCGCCGCCGGAGAACGAATGCGACGAGAGAGAGTGCGCCAAAGATGACGATCGCGCTCGTCGCCTCGTCGGCCGCGAGACGTGCGTCCCTGTCTGCGACGACCACGATGCTTGCGGCGCCGAGCAACACTCCCGCCACCGCCTGCTTGCGCTCGTTGTGGGCGCCGAGCGTCCAGAAGGCGAGGAAGAGCGGGGCGGCGGCCGTGACGGCGCCTCCCACCGCCTCGCCGGCAAACGCCGATATCGCCTGGACGGCGAACACGCAGGCGGGAGCGGCGAACGGGAAGCGGCGCCGCCAGAGGAGCGGCAAGGTCCACAGTAGGACCGACGGGACGAGGACGACCGTCGGTCCCGGGACCGAGGTGATCCAGATCTCGATCTCCGAGACGACGGCGAGGACGACGACGAGCGCGTCGAACAGGTGGCGCTGGAGCGGCGCCCAGATCCTGCTTTCGTGTCCCGCGCTGCGCGACTCTGTCTTCGACGCGCGCTCGTGCAGCACGCTCGCCGGAAGCGGCGGCGATGCGAAGGCAGGTGCGTCCAGCTCGACTGGAAACCGCGCGCGCACGGCGTAGCCACCTCCCGGGCGGGGACCAGCGTCGAGCTCGCCTCTGTAGAGCGCGACCCGCTCGCGCATGCCGAGGAGCCAGTGCCCGTCCGAGTCGCCGTTCCGAAAGACGTCTGGTCCGTCGGTTGTCAGCTCCAGTTCGAGCACGTCGCTTCCGTAGCGGAGGTCGAGCCGGGCGCTCGCCGCCCGGTCGTGCTCCAGCGCGTGTGTGAGTGCCTCCTGCGCGATCCGGTACGCGGCGAGCTCGACGCCGGTCGGGAGGGCGCGCGGCTCCCCGGCGACCACGAGCTCGACGGGAAGGTCGGTTCGTCGCACCTGCGCGACGAGCTCGGTGAGGCTGGCCAGGCCGGGCCGGGGCGCGAGCGATGCTTCGTCTTCCTCCGTGCGGAGGATCCCGAGCAAGCGGCGCGTCTCGGCGAGCGTCTCACGTCCCGCCTCCTCGACGGAGAGGAGCGGCTCGCGGGCGCGCCTCGGTTCCTCCTCGAGCAGCAGGCGCGCCGCGCCCGCCTGGATGGTCATGACGCTCACGCCGTGGACGATCACGTTGTGCAGGTCGCGTGCGATCCGGAGTCGCTCAGCGGCGACGGCGATGTGCGCCTCCTCCTCGCGTTCGCGCTCCAGCCGGGCAGCCCGTGCCTCGAGCGCGCTCGCCCGGCGGGCGCGCCACTGAAGAGCATAGGCCGCGATCGAGAGTCCGGCTCCAAGGGCGAAGAACACGACGACATAGGCGTCGAATACCCCCATCCGTACGACTCCGCCTGGGAAGAGCGGGTCGGCGCGCGGCTCCTCGGTCGCCGCTCTTCCCGAAAGGACGGCGAGGGCCGCGAGGCCGACTGCTCCGCCGGCGACCACACGGTGCTGCTCGTTGTCCGCGCCGACGATCCAGAACGCCAGGAGAAGCGCGAAGAAGGTCGTGCTTGCCCCCTCCCTCAGCGCCTCAGGACGGGCAGCGGCGAGTGCTGCAGTTCCGGCGAAGACGAAGACGGGAGCCCCCAACGGCAAGCGGCGGCGCAACAGGAGCGGGAGTGTCGCGATGAGAGCCCCTGACCCGGCGGCGAACTTCGGCTCGGCGGCCGAGCCGATCCAGATCTCGACTTCTCCGAGGACGGCGAGCACGACGAGGACCGCGTCCAAGAGACGACCCTCGGGCAGGCGGCCAAGCACCATGTCCTCAGCCTAGACCCCATACGCGCCGTCGCATCGATCTCGCGATGGATCCGCCTACGACCCAGGTCGGATTCGAGGCTGCCCGAGATCAGCCGCTGCGACGACCCGGAATCAACACCATGCCCGACGACGGTCGCGCCGGCTCTCCCTAGCGTCATTCGGCATGAACCCGCACAAGGAGACCGTGATGGGAAGACGAGGCGCCATACTCGTCGTAGTCGCACTGCTCGCCCTCGCCGGAGTCGCGGCGGCGGCGGTGACCGCGGCACCCCACCGCTCGACTGGGCGCGAAGCCGAGCTCCAGCGCGACCTCGACCAGGTCGTCGCCGCCGGCGCGCCGGGAGCGGTCCTGCTCGTCCGCGATGGCGATCGCACGATCCGCCTCACGAGCGGCCACGGCAACCTGAAGCCGAGGACGCCGATGCACGCGGGCGACCGCTTCCGCGTCGGGAGCATCACGAAGACCTTCGTCGCCACGGTCGTGCTGCAGCTGGTGGGCGAGAAGAAGCTCCGCCTCGGGGACTCGGTCGAGCGCTGGCTGCCCGGGGTCGTCCCGAACGGCAAGCGGATCACCGTGCGCCAGCTCCTCAACCACACGAGCGGGCTCTTCGACGCGGGCGGCGATCGCGACTTCGTCGCGGCGGCCTTTCGCGATCCCCTGAGAGACTGGACTCCGCGCCGGATGGTCGCGATCGCAACGGCGCACAAGCCGTACTTCGCGCCGGGCGCGAGTTGGGCGTACTCGAACACGAACTACTTCGTCCTCGGCCTGATCGTCGAAGCGGCGACGGGGCACTCACTCACGAGCGAGCTTCGGCACCGGATCTTCGCGCCCCTGCGCCTGCGCGCGACGAGCCTCCCCGCCGCTCCGCGCATCGCCGGAGGGCACGCACACGGGTACTTCCTCCATCCGCTCGAGGACGTGACCGTCGGAAGCCCCTCGGTCGTCTGGGCTTCCGGCGCGCTCGTCTCGAATGCCGACGACCTCGCGCGCTTCTTCAACGCGCTCCTCGGCGGCCGCCTCGTTCGCCCCGACCTCCTACAAGCAATGGAGACGATGGTTCCGGCCTCACTCGCACTCACAGGTGAGTTCGCGTACGGGCTCGGCCTAGAGAAGGTGCCGGGGCCGTGCGGCGCCCTCTGGGGTCACAGCGGCGGCAGTCCCGGGTACGTCGCCTCCGCGTTCAACAGCAAGGACGGCAGCCGTCAGGTCGTCGTCCTCGCCAACGCGACCGATTCGCTCTCCACCGACACGGGGCACTTCCGGTTCTTCGCCCTCCCCGAGCGGGCGGCGCGCGCGGTCGAGCGCGTGACCCAGACAGCGTACTGCGGCTAGCGCAGGAGAAGGAGCTTTGATGAGTGACGCACTCGCCATCCCGACCGTCGCTGTCGCCGAGGCGGCACCACCCACCGTCGTGTCCGCGCGAAAGCTGAGCCGCCGCTACGGCGAAGGGGAGACGGCTGTGCACGCCCTCCGCGCCGTCTCGCTCGAGCTTGCGCGTGAGCAGCTGACCGCAGTGATGGGGCCGTCCGGCTCCGGCAAGTCGACCCTCATGCACCTCCTCGCCGGCCTCGACCGGCCGACAGCCGGCGAGGTTTGGATCAACGGCACGAACATCACCAAGCTGGGCGACACAGAGCTGACGAGGCTCCGCCGCCGGCACATCGGCTTCGTGTTCCAGTCCTTCAACCTGCTTCCGATGCTGACTGCGCAGGAGAACGTCCTGCTGCCGCTCTCGCTCGCCGGCACGAAGCCGGACCCAGACTGGTACAGCGAGCTCCTGGCGAGCACGGGACTGGGCGACCGTCGCAGCCATCGGCCGAGCGAGCTCTCCGGCGGCCAACAGCAACGGGTCGCGATCGCCCGCGCCCTCGTCACACGACCGACCGTCGTCTTCGCCGACGAGCCGACGGGGAACCTTGACTCGCAGACCGGCGGCGAGGTGCTGGAGCTCCTGCGCCGCGCGGTCGACGCGTACGGGCAGACGACGGTGATGGTGACGCACGACGCGAACGCTGCCGCGATCGCCGACCGGATCCTCTTCCTCGCCGACGGCCACATCGTCGAGGATCTCGGCCCCACGAGCGCCCAGGACGTCCTCGCCGCCCTGGCGGCGGTCGGATCGAAGTGATCGCCGTCGCGCTCAAGGGGGTCGCCGGCCGCAAGCTCCGCGCCGCCCTCACCGCGCTCGCGATCGTCCTCGGCGTCGCGATGGTGAGCGGGACCTACGTCTTCACCGACACCGCCGAGAGGGCGATCGACACGCTCTTCACCGGCGCGTACACGGGCTCGGACGCCGTCATCTCCGGGAAGAAGGTCGTGGACGAGCCGACGAGCGCCGGCGCAACGGTGCCGGCCGGGCTGCTCGCCGAGGTAAAGGCGCTCCCGGGCGTCGAAGCCGTCTCCGGCGGAATCGTCGACGTCGCGAGACTCATCGACCACGACGGCAACCCGATCTCGTTTCGGAACTCGGCGATCGGCTTCAGCGTCGACGCGCACCAGGACCGCTTCAATCCGGTGCGCCTCACCGCAGGCCGCTGGCCGTCCGGGTTGAACGAGGTCGCGATCGACGGCGGCACGGCCGCCAGGGAGGGCTTCGCGGTCGGCGAGACGATCGGCGTCGCCGCACGTGAGCCCGTCAAGCGGTTCACGATCTCAGGGCTCGCGGAGTTTCCCAAAGTCGACTCGATCGGCGGCCTGACCTTCGCCATCTTCGACAATCCGACCGCGCAGGCGTTCTTCGGGAAACGAGACCGGTTCGACGAGATCTACGTCGCCGCAAAGGACGGCGTCTCGCCGGACGAGCTCGTGCGCGCGATCAGGCCGGTCCTGCCTGCGGGAGCCCAGGTCGTGACCGGTACGGCCGAGGTGCGGTCGCAGGCCAAAGGCACCAACAAGGAGCTCGCCCTCGTCCAGAAGTTCCTGCTCGCCTTCGGCGGCGCCGCGCTGTTCGTAGGCGCCTTCGTCATCTTCAACACGCTCGCGATCACCGTCGCGCAACGCACCCGTGAGCTGGCCACGCTGCGGACGCTCGGCGCGTCGCGCCGCCAGGTACTCGGGGCCGTCATGCTCGAGGCGCTCGTGATCGGCGCGCTCGGCTCGGCGCTCGGGCTCTTCCTCGGCGTGGGCCTCGCCAAGGGCCTAAACGTGCTCTTCGCCGCCCTCGGGTCCGACGTCCCGCACACGGGGACCGTGCTCGCCGCGCGAACGGTCCTCGTGTCGCTGCTCACCGGGATCCTGATCACGCTCGTGGCAGCACTCGTCCCGGCCGTCCGCGCGACATCGGTGCCGCCGATCTCGGCTGTGCGCGAGGGAGCGACGCTGCCGAGGTCGCCGCTTGCGCTCTATGCCCCCTACGTCTCGAGCACCGCGGTCGCACTCGGCGTCGCCCTCCTCGCCGCCGGCCTGTTCGCGCCGGGCGTCGGCGTGACGACTGTGCTCGTCCTGTCCGCGCTCGGCTGTGTCGCGCTCTTCCTGGGCATCGCGCTCGTCTCCTCGCGGCTCGTCAGGCCGCTCGCCTCGCTGCTCGGGCGTCCGGCCGCGAGGCTCGCAGGCGCGGCGGGCAGGCTCGCACGGGAGAACGCTGTCCGCAACCCGGCGAGGACGGCCGTCACGGCCTCCGCGCTGATGGTCGGTATCGCCCTGGTGACGTTCGTGGCCGTCCTCGGCCACGCGCTCCGGACCTCGGTCGGGCGCGCGGTCGACGGAGTCGTTCGGGCCGAGTACGTCGTCACCGCCGACGATGGAATCGGCGCGCGCGCGCCGGCGGTGGCCGAGGCGCGCGCCTCGAGCCCAGGGGGCG
>JANMJY010000246.1:0-4461 GCA_031371615.1 Actinomycetes bacterium
GCCACGCCGGCTTCGAACACGACCTCGCGCTTGCGCGGCGTGATCTCCCCGGCCTTGATGTTCTCGGCGTAGTGGCACTTGACGAGATGACCTTCGAGCGGGCGCAGCGGGGGCTCCTCGTCCCGGCAGAGCGTCTCCTGCACGTACGGGCACCGAGTGTGGAAGCGGCAGGCCTGCGGCGGGTTCGCAGGGCTCGGCAGGTCGCCTTGCAACAGGATCGAGGTGCGGTTGCGCTCGATCTCCGGATCGGGAATCGGGATCGCCGAGAGCAGCGAGATCGTGTACGGGTGCAGCGGGTTGTCATACAGGTCGTCTGCCGGCGAGAGCTCCATGATCTGCCCGAGGTACATGACGGCGATCCGGTCGGAGATGTGGCGGACGACGGCGAGGTCGTGCGCGATGAAGAGGTAGGTGAGCTCGAAGTCGCGCTGCAGCTTCTCCATCAGGTTGACGATCTGCGCCTGGATCGAGACGTCGAGCGCCGACACCGGCTCGTCGCAGACGAGGAAGTCCGGGTTCAGCGCCAGCGCGCGCGCGAGGCCGATCCGCTGACGCTGACCGCCGGAGAACTCGTGCGGGTAGCGGGTCGCCGCGTCTGCAGGAAGGCCGACCGTCTGCAGCAGCTCGCGCACCTTCTGCCCGAGCCCCTTGCCGCCGCGGCCGTGCACGCGCAGCGGCTCGCCGACCATGCGCCCGACCGAGTGGCGCGGGTTCAGCGAGGCGTACGGATCCTGGAAGATCATCTGCATCCGCTTGCGCAGCGGCCGCATCTCGCCCTCGCGGAGGTGCGTGATGTCGATGCCGTCGAAGACGATCCGCCCTGCGGTCGGCTCGTACAGGCGCAGCAGCGCCCGGCCCACGGTCGACTTGCCGCAGCCCGACTCGCCGACGAGACCGAGCGTCTCGCCGCGCTCGATCGTCAGCGAGACGCCGTCGACCGCCTTCACGTCGCCGACGTGGCGGTCCATGACGATGCCGCTCCGGATCGGGAACCAGACCTTGAGGTCGTCGACCTCGACGAGCGGGCCTGCACCGTTCGTGCTCACGCTGCTCCGCCGAGCCTCGTCCGCTGCCACTCGTCGGCCGGCACGGGGTTGAAGCAGCGGACGTCGTGGTCGGGCTCGATCGACTCGAGCGGCGGCACCTGCTGGCGCGACTGCTCGACCTCGTAGCGGCAGCGGGGGGCGAACGGGCACTCGGTCGGCGCGCTCAGCATGTTGCGCGGCGCGCCGGGGATCGGCTGCAGCTCCTGGCGCCGGCCGGCGTCGAGCCGCGGCACGCTCTGAAGCAGGCCAAGCGTGTACGGGTGGCGAGGCTCTGCGAACAGCCGTGACGCCGTGCCCGTCTCCATGAACATGCCGGCGTACATGACGTTGACGCGCTCGCACATGCCGGCGACGACGCCGAGGTCGTGTGTGATCAGGATCAGGGCGGTGTCGCGCTCGGCGACGAGCTCCTTCAGCAGCTCGAGGATCTGCGCCTGGATCGTCACGTCCAGCGCAGTCGTCGGCTCGTCGGCGATCAGCAGCTTCGGCTCGCAGGTGAGCGCCATCGCGATCATCGCGCGTTGGCGCATCCCGCCCGAGAACTGGTGCGGATAGTCCTTCAACCGCTGCCTCGCGCTCGGGATCCCGACCTGGTCGAGCAGCTCGACGGCGCGCTTGTCGGCCTGCTCGCGGTCCATCCCGAAGTGCGCTTCCAGCGGCTCGCGAATCTGCTTCCCGATCGTCAGCACCGGATTCAGCGAAGTCATCGGGTCCTGGAAGATCATCCCGATCTCCCGCCCGCGGACCGTGCGCAGCTGCTCGTCCTTCAGCTTCAGCAGGTCGCGACCGCCGAAGGTCGCCGTGCCGCGAGTGACCTTGCCGGCGCGGGGGAGGATCCCGAGCAGCGCCAGCGAGGTGACGCTCTTCCCACAGCCCGACTCGCCGACAATCCCGAGCGTCTCGCCCGGCGCGATCTCGAACGAGATCCCGTTGACCGCGTGCACCGTGCCGCGGCCGGTCCAGAACTGGACGTGCAGGTCCTCGACCGCGAGGATCGGTTCCTTACGCACGGCCGCGGAGCTTCGGATCGAGGGCTTCGCGCAGACCGTCGCCGATCAGGTTGAACCCGAGCACGCTGATCACGATCGCGACGCCGGGGATGATCGCGAGGTGCGGCGCCGTCTGGAGGTAGCGGACGGTGCCTGTAAGCATCGTGCCCCATTCGGGAGTCGCCGGATCCTGGGGGCCGAGGCCGAGAAACCCGAGCCCGGCGACGTCGATGATCGCCGTCGCGAGCGCCAGCGTGCCCTGGACGATGACGGGCGAGAGCGCGTTCGGGAGGATGTGCGACATCAGGATCGACCGGCGCGGCACCCCGACCGAGCGGGCGGCGAGCACGAAGTCGTTCTCGCGCTGCGCGAGCACCGCGCCGCGCAGGAGGCGCGCGAAGACCGGAATGTTGACGACGCCGACAGCGATCATGATCTGCCAGATACCGGCACCGAGCATTGCCACGATTCCGATCGCGAGGAGCAGTCCGGGGATCGCCAGCATGATGTCCATCAGCCGCATGATCACGCTGTCCACGATCCCGCCGAGGAAGCCGGCGATCGCGCCGAAGAAGAGGCCGGCCGAGAGCCCGACGGCGACCGAGACGACGCCGATCAGGAGCGAGTAGCGGGCTCCGTAGAGGACGCGCGAGAGCTCGTCGCGGCCGAGCGCGTCGACGCCGAAGGGGTAGTGACCGGACGGCCCGGGGCAGCAGCCCTCGCGGATCAGCGACAGGTTCTGCGCGCGCGGGCTGTGCGGGGCGATCCACGGTGCGAGGAGCGCCACCAGGACGAACGTGATCACGAGCCCGAAGCCGAGCAGGGCCGCCTTGTTCCGGCGCAGCCGCTGCCACGCGTCGCGCCAGAGTCCCTGCGGCGCCTCGAGCTGGACCTCGCGGGACTCGATCTCGGCGAGGCTCATGAGAGCCGGATCCTCGGGTTCAGGAATGCGTAGGAGACGTCCACGACCAGGTTGACGAGCACGAAGACGAGCGCAACGAAGAGGATCCCACCCTGGAGCACCGGGTAGTTGCGGCTCTCGATCGCATCGACGAGCCACGCGCCGATGCCGGGCCAGGCGAAGACCGTCTCCGTCAGGACTGCGCCCGCGAGCAGGAAGCCGACCTGGAGCCCGATCACGGTCACGATCGGCAGGAGCGCGTTCCGGAGCACGTGGCGGCGGTCGACGATCCCGGGCGACATGCCCTTGGCGCGGGCGGTGCGCACGTAGTCCTCGTTCTGGACGTCGAGCACGGCGGCTCGGGTGATCCGCGCGATGATCGAGAGCGGGATCGAGCCGAGCGCGATCGCGGGCAGGATCAGGTGCTTGAGGGTGTCGAGGAAGGCGTGCAGGTCACCGGCGATCAGCGCGTCGAGCACGTAGAAGCCGGTCGGATGCTTGATCTCGATCAGGACGTCGATCCTGCCCACGGTGGGCAGCAGGCCTAACTGGATCGCGAAGATGTACTTGAGGATGATCCCGAGGAGGAAGATCGGGATCGAGACGCCGAGCAGCGAGCCGACGAGGCTCAGGTTGTCGAAGAGCCCGCCGTAGCGTTTCGCGGCGAAGAAGCCGAGCGGGATCCCGAAGATGATCGAGAAGAACATCGCCGCGAGCGCCAGCTCGACCGTCGCAGGGAATTTCTGCCGCAGTTCCTCAGTGACAGCGCGCCGTGTCGTCACCGACTGGCCGAAGTCGAACCGGCCGACGGTCTGGAGGTAGCGCCAGTACTGGACGGGGATCGGCTTGTCGAGCCCGTACTCGTGCTCGATCTGCTGGATCGCCTGCGGGGTCGCCCGCTCGCCGAGCAGCGCCTGTGCCGGCCCGCCGGGGAGGGCCCTGATCCAGAGGAAGACGAGGATCGAGAGCCCGAGGAGGATCGGGACGAGGAGGAGGAGTCGGCGGACGACGAACCGAAGCATGTCGTCCGCCGACTCTAACGGCTAGTCCGTTATCCCTTGCTCACAGTCGCGAACGACTCCAGTGAGACCGGGCTCGGCTCGTAGCCCGTGATCCCCGCCTTGAAGGCGAGAGCGGGCTGCGAGTGCGCGTACGGGACGCCCGGAAGCCAATCCATGATCTTCCGGTTCGCGTCCTGGTAGAGGGTGGTGCGGGCAGCGATGTCGGTCTCCGACTCCGCCTTGTCGAGCAGGTCCGTGATCTCCTTGTTCGGCTTGGCGATCGTCCCCCAGGACTTCTGCGGGCTCTGGAAGAACGTGCCGACGAAGTTGTCCGCGTCACCGAAGTCACCCGTCCAACCGAGCAGGTAGACCTGCGCCTTGCCCTCGTCCACCGTACCGAGGTAGTCCGGCCGCCACGGCGCCGACTTCGGGGTCACCTTGAAGCCGGCCTCGGTCAGGCTGGCCGAGAAGGCCTCGAAGTTGCGCTGCGGGTCGGGCATGTACGGCCGCGAGACGTCGGTCGG
>JANMJY010000263.1:0-4732 GCA_031371615.1 Actinomycetes bacterium
GGCGGTGCCCGCGCCGGCCAGCGTGCGCCCGGCGACCACGAGCAGCACGAGGGCTACCGCGGCGAGCACGAGCGCCTGCCGGCGCGACACGGGCAGGGAGGGCATCTTCCGAGCGTGCCGGGAAAGGCGTCACGGATGGCCTACGCCTCCGTGCCGATTGTGTGCCGATTCGTCTAGACGACGAAGTTGACGAGGCGGCCGGGCACGACGATCGTCTGCTTCGGCTCGCTCCCGTTCAGGTGCGCCTGCACGCGCTCGGAGGCGCGCGCGAGCGCGACGAGCTCCTCCTCGCCGATCGAGGCCGGCACCTGCAGGCGGTCGCGCAGCTTGCCGTTCACCTGCAGCACGACCTCGACGGTGTCGCGCTCGAGCATCGCGGGGTCGGCCTCGGGCCAGGGCGACTCCCAGAGCCGCTCGTGGCCGAGCCGCGACCACAGCTCCTCGGCGACGTGCGGCGCGTAGGGCTGGATCAGCGAGACAGCGGTCTCGGCGGCGAAGCGCGCCGCCGGATCGTCCGGTGTCCGGGCGATCTCGTTCACCAGCTCCATCACGGCCGCGATCGGCGTGTTGAACGCAAACCGACGGTCGATGTCGTCGGTCACCTTCGCGATCGTCTGGTGCGCCTTCTGGGCGAGCAGGCCCGACGCCTGCTCCACGCGCGGCTTCTCCACCTGCGCCAGCACGACGCGCCAGAGCTTGTTGAGGAATCGCCAGACGCCCTCGATCCCGGAGTCGTGCCACTCCATGTCCTGGTCGGCCGGCCCGAGGAAGAGGGTGAACGTCCGGACCGCGTCGGCGCCGTAGCGGTCGGCGAACGCCAGCGGGTCGACCGTGTTGCCCTTCGACTTGGACATCTTGGCGCCGTCCTTGTGGATCATCCCCTGGTTGAAGAGGCGGGCGAACGGCTCGCGGAAGCCGACGAGGCCCATCTCCTGCATCACCTTGGTGAAGAAGCGCGCGTAGAGCAGGTGCAGGATCGCGTGCTCGACTCCGCCGATGTACTGGTTGACGGGCAGCCAGTAGTCGGCGATCTCGCGCGAGAACGGCTCCTGGTCGTTCTTCGGATCGGTGTAGCGGATGAAGTACCAGGAGGAGTCGACGAAGGTGTCCATCGTGTCCGTCTCGCGGCTCGCCGGACCGCCGCAATTCGGGCAGTCGACATTGACCCAGTCCTCGGCCGCCGCGAGCGGCGAGCGCCCCTTGGGCAAGAACTCCTCGACGTCCGGAAGCACCACCGGCAGCTGGTCGTCGGGCACGGGCACGAGGCCGCAGCGCTCGCAGTGGATGATCGGGATCGGCGCGCCCCAGTAGCGCTGACGCGAGAGCAGCCAGTCGCGCAGGCGGTAGCCGATCGTCGCTTCCGCCTCGCCGCGCTCGGCGAGCCACTCGACGATCGCCTTCTTGGCTTGTGGACTCGGCAGGCTCGTGAACCGGCCCGAGTTGATCAGCACCTCGTCGTCGGTGTGCGCCGCGAACGCCGCGCCCGCCTCGAGATCGCCTTCCGCAGGGCGGACGACCGGCCGGATCTCGACCCCGTACCTCTCCGCGAACGCGTGGTCGCGCTCGTCGTGGGCGGGGACGGCCATGATCGCGCCCGTGCCGTACCCCATCAGCACGTAGTCGGCGACCCAGATCGGGATCTCCTCGCCGTTGACGGGGTTGATCGCGTAGCGGCCCGTGAAGACGCCGTCCTTCTCCTTCTTCTCGCGCTCGACCGCGGAGCGCGAGCCGGCGTGGCGAACGTACTCCCGCACCTCCTCGGAGTCGGTCAGCTGCGAGACGAGGGGATGTTCTGGCGCGAGGACGAAGAAGGTCGCGCCGAAGAGCGTGTCGGGCCGGGTGGTGAAGACCGGCAGCTCCTCGCCGGACCCGGCGACGCGGAAGGTCACGCGCGCTCCCTCCGAGCGGCCGATCCAGTTGCGCTGCATGGTCAGGACGCGCTCGGGCCAGTGCTCGAGCAGGTCCATCTCGTCGAGCAGCACGTCGGCGTAGTCGGTGATCTTGAAGTACCACTGGGTGAGGTTCTTGGCCTCGACCTCGGCGCCACAGCGCTCGCAGTGGCCGTCGATCACCTGCTCGTTCGCAAGCACCGTCTGGTCGACCGGACACCCGTTGACTAGGCCCACCTTGCGATAGGCGAGCCCCCGCTCGTAGAAGCGGAGGAAGAGCCATTGCGTCCAGCGGTAGTACTCGGGATCGTGCGTCGAGAGCTCCCGGTCCCAGTCCATCGCCCAGCCCATGCGGCGCATCTGGTCCCGGATGGCGGCGATGTTGCGCTCGGTGCTGATGCGCGGATGGACGCCGTCGCGGATGGCGGCGTTCTCGGCAGGCAGCCCGAACGCGTCGTAGCCCATCGGGCGCAGCACCCGGTAGCCGCGCCGGCGGCGCAGGTGGACGACGACGTCTCCGATCGTGTAGTTGAGGACGTGCCCCATGTGCAGCTCGCCCGAGGGGTACGGGAGCATCTCGACCACGTAGGTCTTCGCCTCCTCGACCTGGCCCGGCTCGGGATTCGGCGTGTGGAACGCCCGCGCGTCCTCCCAGACGCGCTGCCAGCGCTGCTCGATCTCCTTGGGCTCGTACTGATCGGTCTGATCGGTCATCTCGGTCTCCGGGTACAAAAAAGCCTCTCGCTCGAGAGGCCCAGGGGAAGCTCTCGCGGCGGTGCGCCGCGGTGGCTTCCTGCCCTATGGAAGAAGCTGCTTCACTGCCCGAATGCTAGCACTGTTCCCGTCCGGATCCAGCGTGGCCGCCGGTCGGCTGGAGCTGGAGGGGCTCGCCGCGACCGAGCTCGCAGAGGTCTTCGGCACTCCGCTCGTCGTCTACTCCGAGGCGGCGCTCCGGGAGCGGGCGCGGCTGTTCCGGCGGGCCGTCCCGGAGGCGCTTGTCGTCTACGGGACCAAGGCGTTTCCGAACGTGGCGGTCATGCGCCTACTCGCCGAGGAGGGGATCGGAGCGGACGTCGCCTCGCTCGGCGAGCTCGGCTATGCGCGGAAGGCTGGGATCGAAGGCCCGGGCCTGATCGTGCACGGGAACAACAAGTCGGACGAGGAGTTGCGCGGCGCGGCGGACGCGGGGGCGCTCGTCGCGCTCGATTCGCTCGACGAGCCGGGACGCGCAGCCGAGGCGGGCGTCCGACGGGTGCTCGTGCGCGTGACGCCCGGAGTGGAGACGGACACTCATGAGGCGATTCGCACCGGGCACCTCGGCTCCAAGTTCGGCCTCGAAGCCGACGACGCGGCCGTGGTGATCGCCGCCGCGCGCGACGCCGGGCTCGCCGTCGAAGGACTGCACGTGCATGTGGGCTCCCAGCTCGCGAACGGCCGGGCGCACCTGGAGGCCGTCGCGGAGCTCGGGGAATTCGCCACGCGCTGCCGGGAAGAGCTCGACTGGACGCCGGCGCTCGTCGACGTCGGCGGCGGCTTCGGGATCCGCCACGTCGAGGACGAGACCGAGCCGCCGCTCGAAGAGCTCGTACGCTCGATCGCCGCCGCGGTCGCGCGGGAATGGGAGACCCGCCGCCTCCCCGCGCCGCGCCTCGTCTTCGAGCCGGGCCGCTCGCTCGTCGGGCCTTCTGCGTTCACGCTCTACCGGATCGGCGCGGTCAAGCAGGCGGGGGACACGCGTTATGTCGCAATCGACGGCGGCATGTCCGACAACCCGCGGCCGCAGCTCTACGACGCGCGTTACTCCGCCCTGCTCGCGAACCGCGCGGACGAAGAGCCCGCAGACGGCCACTTCACGATCGCGGGGAAACACTGCGAGTCAGGTGACGTGCTGATCGAGCGGGCCGTGCTGCCGCAGCCCCGCCGGGGAGATCTGCTCGCGGTCCCCGCCACCGGCGCCTACACCCTCGCGATGAGCTCTAACTACAACGGCGTGCCGCGGCCGGCAGCGGTCCTCGTCGGCGGCGGAGGCGAGGCGCGGCTGATTCTCCGGCGCGAGACGGTCGACGACCTCCTGGCGCGCGAGCCCTAGGCGGCAACCAGCGCGGCCGCCCGCTCGTCGCCGTCGGTCGTCGGCCTCGCCATCGTGGTTGACGAGTGCGGCGGCGGGGTAGCCTCGAATCCGTGAGCGAGCATGCCGTTGCGATCTGGAGCGACTACATCTGACCCTTCTGCCGCGCGGCGCAGCCCACGGCTGCGTCGCTGGAGCGCCGGTTCGGCGCCCAGGTGAATTGGCTGCCCTTCGACCTCCATCCCGAGTATCCGCCGGAAGGCTTGCCGCGCCGGGAGCTGATCGAGCGCTACGGCCCCGCGATGACGGAGCGGATGCGTGAGTTCTTCGCCGCGCGGGGGCTCGAGTACAACCCGCATCCCGACATCGTCCCGAACACGATGAGCGCACTCCGCCTCACCGAGCTCGCGCGCGACCTCGGCAAGCACGGAGAGCTGCACGACCGGCTCATGGACGCCTACTGGGCCGAAGCACAGAACATCGGCGACGCCGACGTCCTGCGGACACTGGCGCTGGAGGTCGGGCTGACCGCGGACGAGGTGGACGACGTCCTGGCGACGGAGCGGTACCGCGACCGCGTCGTCGACTCCACGCGTCAGGCGGTGAGTGTCGGCCCGAACGCGGTCCAGGCATTCGTGCTCGACCAGCGGCTGCTCGTGCTCGGCGCGCAGCCGGAGGACGTCTTCGAGCAGGCGTTCGCCCAGATCGACGCCGCGTGAAGGTCGTCGACGAGATCGTGGACAGGTTCGGCTGGGTCGAGGAGAAGACCGCGCAG
>JANMJY010000007.1:0-3846 GCA_031371615.1 Actinomycetes bacterium
GACCTCGGGAAGCTCTTCCTCGTCGGCCGCGTGCTTGATCGTGATCTCGCGCCCGAGCTCCGTCCCGATCAGCTCGACCTCCTCGTCGGAGAGCGACTGCGTGATCTGGATCATCTGGCCGAGGCCCATCATGATCTTGATGATCTGGACCGCGGGCACGCCGAGCGCCTGCGAGAGGTCGCGGACGGAGACACCGGACGGAACGGTCGCGGGACCCGTCGGCGCGACGATTTCGCGCGGCGGCGCCTTCGGACCGTCGCTGCGACCGCGTGCCTGGCGGATGTCGCGGGGGCGCTGGCCGCTGCCCTCGATGACTACCCGCCGCTTCCGTCCCGGTGCTCCCTGACGGGGCCGGATCGGACGGTTGGGCTTGTTCGGTTCGTCAGCCATCAGCGCTCGATTCTAGTTGTGGTGCGACAAGACGCGCGAGCGCCGGATCGACGACGACGGTCTGCTTCAGCACCCGGTTGAACGCGCGCCGGTCCACGGCTCGCTCGAAGCAGGAGAGCCGCCGGCACGTGTAGACCCCACGGCCCGGCTGCGCCTTCCCCTCGACCAGGCTCCCCGCCCGCGCCGTGAAGCGCACGAGCTCCTGCTGAGACGCCTTGCGCCCGCAGCCCGCGCAGGTCCGCTCGGGTGAGGTCACGAAGCAGCGCTCTCGTCCTCCCCGGGCTCGGCTGCCGGCTGCTGGTCCAGGTCTGGAGCCTGCTCGACTGCGACCGCGCCGATCGGCTCGAGCGACTCGGCCTCCGCAGGCGTGGCGGTCTCTTCGACGTCGGCGACCGCAATGCCCTCCGGCGGCTCCTGGCCGACCATCGCCTGGTGGGCGGGCACACCGCAGTAGCGGGTACCGGGCAGCGCCGCGTTCGGGCAGCGCTTGCCGTTCGAGAGGATCGCCGCGCAGCGGCCGGAGTAGTCGCCGCCCTCGCCGTCGCCCTCGCCGGCGAACGCGGCCTCGGCCTCGGCCTGGGCGAACTCCTCGTCGGACTGGATGTCGACCTTCCAGCCGGTCAGGCGGGCGGCGAGGCGGGCGTTGAGCCCGTCCTTGCCGATCGCGAGCGCCAGCTGGTCGTTCGGGACGACGACGGTCGCCTCTTTGGTCTCGTCGTCGATGTAGACCTCGCGCACGCGTGCCGGCGAGAGCGCCTTCGCGACGAAGCGCGCCGGCTCGGCGTTCCACGGGATGATGTCGATCTTCTCGCCGCGCAGCTCGGACACGACCATGCGGACGCGCGAGCCGCGGGGACCGACGCAGGCGCCGACAGGGTCGACGCCCTGGGCGTGCGACTCGACGGCGATCTTCGCGCGGTAGCCCGGTTCGCGGGCGACGCCGCGGATCTCGACGAGGCCGTCGGCGATCTCGGGCACCTCGAGCTCGAAGAGCGTCTTGATCAGCTCGGGATCGCGGCGGGACAGGATCACCTGAGGGCCCTTCGTGCCGGAACGCACCTCGGTGATGACTGCCTTGATTCGGGAGCCCTGCTCGTAGCGCTCGCCGTCGACCTGCTCGGAGCGAGGCAGGAGCGCCTCCACCTTGCCGAGGTCGACGAGCACGTTGTTGCGGTCGCCGGCCTGCTGGACGATGCCGGTGACGACCTCGCCCTGGCGGTCGATGTACTCCTCGTACATCATCGCGCGCTCGGCCTCGCGGATCCGCTGCTGGATCACCAGCTTGGCGGTCATCGCAGCGATGCGGCCGAAGTCGCTCGGCGTCACGTCGGCGCGGACGATCTGCTCCTCGGGAACCTGGTCCCAGTCGAGCTCGAGCTCGTCCTGGTTGATCAGCGTGTGCTGCTTCTCGCCGGTCTCCTCCTCGAGCCGCTCCAGCTCGTCGATCTTCGCCTCCATCGCCTCGTCGAGCAGGCGCGCCTCGAGGTCGTCCGGGATCTCGATCGAGAAGACGCGGAACTCGCCCTCGTCGTCGAGCTCGACCGCGGCGTGCCTGGCGGCACCGGGGGTCTTCTTGTACGCGGCGAGGAGCGCGTCTTCGAGCGCGCTGACGACCGTGTTCTCCTCGATCCCCTTCTCGCGCTCGAGGCCTCGGATGTGCTCGATGATTTCTTGGGACATCTGTCGCTCCTAGGCTGACGTTTCAGAACCGGTGTAGATCAGGTTGCCCCGGACGATCTGGTCGTACGGGATCTCGATTGCGTCGTCGCCCGTCTGGACGACCACGGAACGCTCGCCCGCGCTCAGGACCTCGCCCTTGAGGCGCTTGCGCTCGGGCGTGCGCAGCGTCACCTGGCGGCCGATCGCGTTCCGAAAGTGCTCTCGCCTGCGGAGCGGGCGCTCGATCCCCGGTGAGGAGACGTCGATCGCGTACTCGCTCAGATAGTCGCGCAGGACGTCGGTGACGCGCGCGCAGAGCGCGTGGTCGACGCCGCCCGCGTGGTCGACGAAGACCGTGAAGCGTGCTGGACCAGCGAGCTCGACCGCAAGCACCTCGACGCCCGGCAGGGCTGTCTCGACCTCACGCTCGATCTGCTTCGTCAAACTGCGCTCCCTCTCGTGGGTGGTGCTCGTTGTGCCGCTCAAAATGTGGGCCCCCTCAACAAAAATGGGCGCTGCGCGCCCATTTCGTCCAGCAGGTGAAAATGGTGGAGGAAGTGTAGCAAGCGGCCCGCCGTAGCGGCCCTCCGCGGCCCGGCTTCAGTCGAGCGAATCGAGGACGAACGTGACCGGGCCGTCATTCAGAAGCTCGACCTCCATGCGAGCGCCGAAGACGCCGGTTTCCACGTGGACGCCGAGCTCCCGCAGCGCGGCGCAGAAACGCTCGTAGACGGGCTCGGCGTGCTCGGCCGGCGCCGCAGAGCTGAAGCTCGGCCGATTCCCCTTCGTCGTGTCCGCGAGCAGGGTGAACTGGCTGACCACGAGCGCCGCGCCGGCTGTCTCGAGTAGCGAGCGGTCGAACCGGCCGGCGCCGTCCTCGAACACTCGCAGGCGGGCGACTTTGCCGGCGAGCCGGTCGGCGTCTTTCCCCTCGTCGCCGCGCGCCACTCCGAGCAGCACGAGCAGGCCGGGGCCGATGCGGGCTCGACTCGAGCCCCGAGTCGACACCGAAGCCTGCAAAACACGCTGCAAAACGGCCTTCATCTCATTGCGATTCAACCTCATGTCCGTCCGTCTGCGGCCGATTACCGGCGCGCGATGGAAGCAGCAGCACATCCCTGGCCCGCACTCGGAGCGCTCCTCCTACGCGACGGCTCGCTCACGGTCGAGCAACTCGAGCAGGCCCTTCGTGACAAGGCCACGTCCGGCAAGCGACTCGGCGAGATCCTCGTCGACCGCGGTTACGTCACGCCGACTCAGGTTTCCCGCGTCCTCGCCGAGCAGCACGAGCTCCCCTTCATCGACCTCGCCCGCGAGACGATCGACATGGGCGCCGCCGGGCTCCTGTCCGAGTCGCTCGCGCGCCGCTACACGGCCATCCCGGTCCGATTTCTTGCCGACGGCGCGGTCCTCGTGGCCGTCAACGACCCGACGAATGTCATGGCCGCAGACGACCTGCGCCTCGCGCTCGGGGCCGCCGTTCGAGTGGGCGTCGCGTCCGCCGATGCGATCGCGAACGCGATCACACGGATCTACTCGGCCGAGCTCGACTTCGACGACGAGGCCGACACCGCGGACGAACTCGGCGCGACGGTCGTCGATCTCCGTGAGGCCGCCGCGAGCGCCCCCGCGACGAAACAGGTGAACGCCGTCCTCAGCCGTGCGATCGAGCTGGGCGCGTCCGATGTCCACTTCACGCCGCAGCGCAAGCGTCTGCTCGTCCGGGCGCGCGTCGACGGCGTCATGCGCGAGCTCGCCACGATCCCGAAGACGCTTCAGCCCGCGGTCACGAGCCGC
>JANMJY010000080.1:0-20294 GCA_031371615.1 Actinomycetes bacterium
CACCTCGTCGGCGAGCGGGCTCGCGCTCTCGACGTGCTCGCCGCCGGTGGGCTCGTGTGTGCCTCGGCGACGGCGCTCGCCGAGGGGACGCCGCCGGCGTCGGCGCGTGCGCTGCCCGTTCGGCTCCAGGTCGGCGACGAGCCCGGGCTCGACGGCCTCGCCGAGTCGCTCGCGCTCGCCGGCTACGAGCGGGTCGAGCGCGCCGAGGAGCGAGGCCAGTTCGCCGTCCGCGGCGGCCTCGTCGACGTCTTCCCGACGACCGGTCGCGAGCCGCTCCGCATCGAGCTCTACGGCGACGAGATCGAGCAGGTGCGCGCCTTTTCGCCGTTCACGCAGCGGGCACTGCACACCGTCGACGACGCCGTCGTCTACCCGGCGGTCGAGCGCAGGGCCGATTCGAGCGAGCCCACGCTTGCCGACGACGAGGCGCTGGAGCCGGTGGCGGCGATCGTTCCGGACGATCTCGTCCCCGTGCTCAAGGGCTCGCCGGACTTCGTCTGGCAGCCGGACGAGGTGCGGCGGGTCTGGGCCGAGGAAGGACTGGCCGAGATCCCGCTCGCGGGCTCGTCGGAGCTCGATCCGTTCCCGCAGTCGCAGGCGTTCTCCTTCGAGGCCCAGCGGCCCGCGATCGCCGCGCGCGGGCTCGCCGAGGCCGAGAACGAGCTGAACGGCTTTGTCCGCGGCGGCAACCGCGTCGTCGTCGCCTTCCCGCACGCGGGCGAGGCGCTGCGCACCGAGAACCTGCTCAAGCGCGCCGATTCCCGCATCGTCGGAGCGGGCCAGGACCTGCCGCAGCAGCCGGAGCTCCTCTTCGCCGTCGCGCCCGCCCGCCGGGGCTTCGTTTGGCGCGAGCTCGGCCTCGTCCTGCTGCCGGACACGCAGGTCTTCCGCAAGCGCCCGCCACGTGCCGACCGGCGGCTCGGCCGCGCGCTGGCGTCGTTCGCCGACCTGCGGAGCGGCGACTTCATCGTCCACGAGGACCACGGCGTCGGCAAGCTGCTCGGCTTCGAGACCAAGGAGGTCGCGGGCGTCACCCGCGACTACCTTTTCCTCGCCTTCCGCGGCGACGACCGCCTGTACGTCCCGCACGAGCAGCTCGGGAAGATCTCGAAGTACATCGGCGCCGACGCCAGCTCGCCGGCACTCTCCAAGCTCGGCGGCAAGGCCTGGCAGAACCTCAAGACTCGCGCCCGCGAGTCGGTCCGCGAGCTCGCCACCGAGTTGATCGCGCTCTACGCGCAGCGGCAGCAGGCGCCGGGGACGCCGTACGACCTCGGGCACGAGTGGCTCGACCGGCTCGAGGCGGAGTTCCCCTATCGCGAGACGGAGGATCAGGCGCGAGCGATCGAGGCGGTCAAGGAGGACCTCGAGGCGCCGCGGCCGATGGACCGGCTCGTCTGCGGCGACGTCGGCTTCGGCAAGACGGAGGTCGCCGTGCGCGCTGCGTTCGCCGCCGCGGTCAACGGCAAACAGACGCTCGTGCTCTGCCCGACGACGATCCTGGCCGAGCAGCACTGGAACACGTTCAAGACGCGCTACCTCGACTTCCCGGTCCGCGTCGAGATGGTTTCGCGCTTCCGCAAGCCGGCCGAGACGAAGCAGGTGCTGAAGGACTTCGCCGAAGGAAAGATCGAGGTGCTGGTCGGCACGCACCGCGTCCTCAGCCGCGACGTGATCCCGAAGGATCTCGGGCTCGTGATCCTCGACGAGGAGCAGCGCTTCGGCGTCGCGCAGAAGGAACTGCTTCGCAGCCTCCGGCTCGAGGTCGACGTACTCGCACTGTCTGCTACCCCCATCCCACGAACGCTGCACATGTCGCTCTCCGGCCTACGGGACATCTCGATCATCGAGACGCCGCCCGAGGGCAGGCGGCCGATCCGCACGACGGTGGGGGAGTACGACGAGGAGCTCGTCAGGTCGGCCCTCGAGCGCGAGCTCGAGCGCGGCGGGCAGGCGTTCTACCTGCACAACCGGGTCGAGACGATCGAGGAGGCGGCCGAGAAGCTGCGGCAGCTGTGCCCGAAGATCCGTTTCCTCGTCGCGCACGGGCAGATGAAGGAGCGCGAACTCGAGGAGATCATGCACGCCTTTCTGCGCGGCGACGGCGACGTGCTCGTCTCGACGACGATCATCGAGTCGGGCATCGACATTCCGCAGGCGAACACGCTGATAGTGGAGCGCGCGGACATGCTCGGCCTGTCGCAGCTCTACCAGATCCGTGGCCGCGTCGGCCGCTCGGACGTGACCGCGCACGCGTACCTGCTCTACCCGGACGCGATGGAGCTGTCGTCCGAGGCGCGGGCGCGCCTGTCGACGCTCGCCGACCACACCGAGCTCGGGGCGGGCTTTCAGATCGCGATGCGCGATCTCGAGATCCGCGGCGCCGGTGACCTGCTCGGCGCCGAGCAGTCGGGGCACGTCGCGGCGCTCGGGTTCGAGCTCTACGTCGAGATGCTCGCCGAGGCGGTCGCCGAGCTCCAAGGCCAGCGGCGGCTCGCCACGCGCCCGGTGCGCGTCGACGCCCGAGTGGACGCGTACGTCCCGGCGAGCTACGTCTCCTCGGAAGCGCTCAAGATCGACATCCACCGGCGGCTCGCGCTCGCGGAGTCGGACGACGAGCTGCGCGAATTGCACGCGGCGCTCGAGGATCGCTACGGGCCCGTGCCGGAGCCCGTCGAGCACCTGTTCGCGATCCAGGACGCGAAGCTGAAGCTGGCCAGCCTCGGCGCCGACTATCTGATCTACCGCGGCGGCCGCGCCACGGTCGGGCCGCTCGTCCTGGGATCGGCCGAACTGCGCGCCCTGCGAGACGTCTCCGGCACCGCCGTCTACACGAGCGCCAAGCGGGAGGTCTCGCAGCGCACCGATGCCCTCGAAGGGGCGGTCGGCCTGGTCGATGCTATCGTGGTAGCCCGTCAGGCAGCCTAACGGCGCCCCCGCGACTACCTGGAGCTTTCTCACTCATGAAGATCTCTCGTCTAACGCTTTCTCTCTGTGCGCTCATGCTCACCCTCGTCGGCTTGGCCGGCTGCGGCGGCGGCAACGACAAGGTGCCCGCTGATGCAGTTGCCGTCGTCGACGGCACCAAGATCAAGCGGAGCGACTACAACCAGATCGTCGGCCAGGCGAAGAAGAGCTACAAGAACCAGAAGCGGACCTTCCCGAAGGCGGGCTCGCAGGAGTTCCAGACGCTCAAGAACCAGGTCGTCCAGTTTCTCGTCCAGCGCGAGCAGTTCGAGCAGAAGGCGTCGGCGCTCGACGTCAAGATCACCGACAAGCAGGTCGACGCGCGGCTCGCGCAGATCCAGAAGCAGTACTTCGGCGGCGACAAGAAGAAGTTCGAGAAGCAGCTGAAGGATCAGGGGCTGACGCAAGCGCAGGTGCGCAACGACATCCGCTCGCAGATCGTCTCGGAGAAGATCTTCGCGGAGGTCACCGGCAAGGTGAAGGCGACCGACCAGCAGGTCGAGGACTACTACAACAAGAACAAGTCGCAGTACAGCCAGCCCGAGAGCCGCGAAGTGCGCCACATCCTCGTGAAGACGAGGGCCAAGGCGGACGACATCTACAACCAGCTCAAGGCGGGCGCCGACTTCTCTGCCCTGGCGAAGAAGTACTCCCAGGACACGGGCTCGAAGGCCAACGGCGGGAAGCTGACGATCTCGAAGGGCCAGACCGTTGCCCCGTTCGACCAGACGGCGTTCCTGCTGAAGACGAACGAGATCTCCAAGCCGGTGAAGACCGAGTTCGGCTTCCACGTCATCCAGCCCGTCGGCCCGGTCAAGCCGGCGAAGGTGACGCCGCTGAAAGAGGTTCAGGAGTCGATCCGCCAGCAGCTTGCGCAGACCAAGAAGAACGAGGCGATGACCAAGTGGGTCGAGCAGCTCAAGAAGGACTACAAGGACAAGGTCTCGTACGCCGTCGGCTTCACCCCGCCGCCGACGTCCACCACCACCGGCACCACGACCGCCACCCAGACCGGGTAGTCGCTTGCCTCTCGGAGAGGCGCTCGAAGAGCTACAGAAGCTGACGCGGCGGCTCCGCCGCGACTGCCCCTGGGACCGTGAGCAGACGGCGCGGACGATCGTGCCGCATACGGTCGAGGAGGCCTACGAGGTCGCGGACGCGGCTGCCGGGGGCGATCCGGCGAAGCTGCTGGACGAGCTCGGGGACCTGCTCTTCCAGGTCTACTTTCTGGCGCTGCTGCTCGAGGAGCAGGGTGACGGGGATCTCGAGCAGGTGGCGCGAGCCGTGCACGCCAAGCTCGTCAGGCGGCATCCGCACGTGTTCGGGGAGGTCGAGGCGGATACTGCCGGCCGCGTTCGTGAGCGCTGGGAGCGTGTGAAGACCGAACAGGAGGGGCGCGCGGGGATCTTCCACGACGTGCCCGCGTCGCTGCCCGGGTTGCTGCAGGCGCGGAAGCTGCAGCGTCGCGCGGTCGCCGCCGGGTTCGACTGGCCCGACCTCGATGGGCCGCTCGCGAAGGTGCGCGAGGAGCTCGGCGAGCTCGAGGCGGAGATCGCCCGCACGGGCGAGCCGAGTCCCGAGACGGAGCCCGACGCGAAGGTGGCGAGCGAGGTCGGCGACCTCCTCTTCACCGTCGTCAACCTCGCCCGCCGCCTGAACGTCGATCCCGAGCTGGCGCTGCGCTCGACGAACGCGCGCTTCCGCGCCCGCGTCGAGCGGGCCGAGGAGCTCGCAGCCGCGCAGGGCGAGCGCTGGAGCGAGCTGCCGCTCGACGAGCAGGACCACTACTACGACCTGGCCAAGGAGGAGCAACGATGAGCTCGATCAGGGACGTGCGGGGCCGCTGGATCCTCGACTCGCGGGGCAACCCGACCGTCGAGGTGGATGTCGAGCTCGAGTCGGGAGCGTTCGGGCGCGCCGCGGTGCCATCGGGAGCCTCCACGGGGGTGCACGAGGCGGTCGAGCTGCGTGACGGCGGCGCGGAGTGGGGCGGCAAGGGCGTCGGCAAGGCGGTCGCCAACGTCGCCGAGATCCGGGCCGAGGTCGCAGGCCTGGACGCGCTTGACCAACCATCGCTCGACCGGAGGCTGATCGACCTCGACGGCACGCCGAACAAGGGACGACTCGGCGCGAATGCGATTCTCGGCGTCTCGCTCGCGGTCGCGAAGGCTGCCGCGGCCGAGACGAACCAGCCGCTCTACCGCTACCTCGGCGGCGAGGCCGCGACGACCCTGCCTGTGCCGATGCTGAACGTGATCAATGGCGGCGCGCACGCGGCGAACTCGATCGACCTGCAGGAGTTCATGCTCGTCCCCGTCGGCGCCGCCACGTTTGCCGACGGACTCCGGATCGGCGCCGAGGTCTACCACGCGTTGAAGCAGGTCCTCGGCGACCGCGGGCTCGCGACTGGCGTCGGCGACGAGGGTGGCTTCGCGCCCGACCTCGAGTCGAGCGAGGCTGCGATCGAGGCGATCCTGGAGGCCGTCGAGCGCGCCGGGCACAGGGAGTCGGTCGTGATCGCGCTCGATCCGGCCGCGAGCGAGATCTTCCGCGACGGTGTCTACCGATTCGAAGGCCGAGAGGAGTCGAGCGCGGAGATGCCCGCCTTCTGGGCCGGCCTCGTGGAGCGGTACCCGATCGTCTCGATCGAGGACGGGCTCGCCGAGGACGACTGGGACGCCTGGGGCCGGCTGACGGCCGAGCTCGGCGACCGAGTCCAGCTCGTCGGAGACGACCTCTTCGTCACGAACCCGGAGCGGCTACGCCAGGGGATCGAACGCGGGGTCGCGAACTCGATTCTCGTCAAGGTGAACCAGATCGGGACCCTGACCGAGACGGTCGAAGCGGTCCGGCTCGCCCACGCGAGCGGGTACACGGCGGTCATGTCGCACCGCTCGGGCGAGACCGAGGACGCCACCATCGCCGACCTCGCGGTTGCGCTCGGCACCGGGCAGATCAAGACGGGCGCCCCGGCACGCTCCGACCGCGCCGCCAAGTACAACCAGCTTCTGCGCATCGAGGAGGACTTGGGGGCGAAGGCCGAGTACCCGGGCTGGTCGGCCTTCCCGAGGGCGCGCCGCTAGCCTGTCGGCATGGCTGTCGTCCCACGCCGCACGAAGATCGTCGCCACGATCGGCCCAGCTTCATCGGCGCCGGACGTGCTCGAGTCGCTGATGCGAGTCATCGACGGCGCCCGTCTCAACTTCTCGCACGGCACTCACGAGGACCACGCCGAGCGTGCGCAGGCGATCCGCTCGGTGGCGAAGGAGGTTGCCCGCCCGGTCGCGTTGATCGCCGACCTGCAGGGTCCGAAGCTGCGGATCGGGGAGCTCCCGGAGCCGCGTTATCTGATGCGCGGCGACGAGGTGACGATCTCGGGCGAGGACGTTGCACAGGACGGCGACCTGCCGATCGCGCCGGCCGTGCTCGGGTCGGTGCTCCAGCCTGGCTTCGACGTCCTGATCGACGACGGCGCGGTCCGGCTGCGGGTCGGGCGAGTCGAGCGCGGCCGTGCGATCTGCGAGGTGATCGTCCCCGGCACGGTCAGCTCGCACAAGGGCGTCAATCTCCCTGGGATCCCCCTGCCGATCCCGTCGCTGACGAGGAAGGACATCGACGACCTCAACTTTGCGCTCGAGCTCGGCGTCGACTTCGTGGCTCTCTCGTTCGTCCGAACGGCCTCCGACGTCCAGGCGCTGAAGACGCTGATCGAGGCGTCGGGCTCCACCGCGCACGTGATCGCCAAGATCGAGAAGGCGGAGGCGGTCGCGGTGCTCGACGACATCCTCCGCGAGGCCGACGCGGTCATGGTCGCGCGCGGCGACCTCGGTGTCGAGATCGGCGCCGCCGAGGTGCCGTTGCTGCAGAAACGGATCATCCTGCGCGCCCTCGAGCGGGGGAAGCCGGTGATCACGGCCACGCAGATGCTCGAATCGATGATCCATGCCCCCGAGCCGACGCGCGCCGAGGCCTCCGACGTCGCGAACGCGGTGCTCGACGGCACCAGCGCGATCATGCTCTCCGGCGAGACCGCTGTCGGCGAGTTCCCGGTCGAGTCGGTCGCGTTCATGGACCGGATCGCCCGCGCGGTCGAGCCGAGCCTCGGCTACCGGCACGAGATCCCGCAGGCCGAGGATCAGCCGACGATCGGGCAGGCGATGTCGAACGCCTCCTGCGACATCGCCGAGGCGCTCGAGGCGCGGGCGATCCTCGTGCCGACGTTCACCGGTCGAACCGCATCCGCGGTCGCGCGGCTGCGGCCACGCCGGCCGATCATCGGCCTCACTCACCACCACTACGCCCTGTACCACATGGCGCTCGAGTGGGGGGTGACGCCGGTGCAGGTGTCCGAGTGCGCCGACGTCGAGGAGCTGTGGGCCACGTCGCTCGAGGCCGCGCGCAGTACCGGGATCGTCGAGCCCGGCGACCGCGTCGTCCTCACCGCAGGCACAGCCGTGAACATTCCCGGCACGACGAACGTGATCAAGGTCGACATGGCCTAGCAGGGGTTGTCGCCCGGCCGCTGAATCGTGACCCGTGGCCCGGCGAACCTCTCGCTCCGAAGCGCGTCCCGCGAAGGCATCCGCCTCGCGTGGCAAGCGGGCGCCCAAGCGCTCCGCGCGTGCCCAGCGGTCGACCGTGCTGCTGCGCTGGTGCATGGTCGCCACCGCGGGCGTTGTCGGCTTCCTCTACTACCAGCCCCTGTCCAGCTACTTTCAAACACGGGCGACGCTGAACGAGCGCACGGCGGAAGTCCAGCTGCTGCGCCAGGAACGAAGCCGCCTGCAAGCCCGGCTCGAAGACTCCGCGACCGTCGCAGCACTCTCCCGTGAGGCGCGTCGGATGAGCCTCGTCCGCCCGGGCGAGCGCCTCTTCATCGTCAAGGGTGTCGCGGAGTGGCGGCGCATGCACGCGCGTCTCTCTAGCGCAAGATGAGCATCCGCGGGAGCGGATGCTCATCGCGCGAAAACCCCTGAAGGGGCCGCTGTCGCGGCCCAAAGGCGCGGTACATCGATGCCGCTACGATCCGGCGGGATGGATGACCGCGCGCTCGTCGAGCGACAGCTTGGCCGCCCGCCGCGCGCGTTCCTTCGCGTCGTAGCGCGCTGCCCTTACGGCGCGCCTGCCGTCACGGAGCAGGCGCCGTACGACGATGCGGGCGACCCGTTTCCGACGACGTACTACCTCACCTGTCCGCAGCTCGTGGCCGCCATCGCCCGGTTGGAAGCCGCCGGCGGAGTCGAGCGCTGGAGCGCTGAGCTCGAGCGCGACCCGGGCCTGGCGGCCGACCTCGAGCGCGCCACCGACGAACAGCGGCGGCTTCGGCGGGAGCTCGCGACCGGGCGGACCGGCCGCGACAACGGCTCCTCGCTCGACCTGGGGATCGCCGGCAGCGCCAATCCGCGCCGGCTCAAGTGCCTGCACGCGCACGCCGCCTTCGCGCTCGCCTACCCCGGCTACCTGCTCGGGGAGCGCGTGCTCGCCGAGATCGATCCGCTCTGGCCGCCGCAACGCTGTTGTACGGCTCTGTCCTAGTGCGCAAGATGAGCATCCGCAGAAGCGGATGCTCATCGCGCGAAGACCCCTAACGGGGCCGCTTCGCGGCCCGGCTAGGATCGCGGCGTGATCACGGAGGCTGAGCTGGAGAGCGCGCGGCGCGAGTGGGAGGACGGGCACCGCCGCCTGCTCGAACGGGCGCGGGACGAGACCGTCGGCGCCCGGTTGCTGGCCCAGGTCGACGTCGTCGCCTCCGAGCTCCGGCGGCGGGTCGGCGGTGTCTTCACGCTCCGCGAGTTGGCCGAGGCGTACGCGCGCTCGGACGAGTGGAGCCGCGCGGTCGTCTCGGAACAGGCCCCGGCGCCCGGCTGGCCGCGGACACTCTCCCTCGTCGAGGCGGCGGCATTCCACCTGTACGCCCGCGGCGCCCAGGACTACGCACCTTGACGGCGACCCCCGAGCGGCGCCCGCGGCCCCCGAAGCGGAACCCACTCTGGTGGCCGCTCCTCGTCCTCCTCGCTCTGCTCGTGGTGCTGTTCCTCGGCATCTCGCTCGGCCGGGCGCTCGAGGATGGACCCTCGCCGGGTGGGACGCAGACACGCGTCCGGACACTGAAGCCACAGCCGCTGCCGCCGGCGACGCGGACGGTCACCGTCACCGTGACGACAGGCTGAGCCGCAAGTCGGGTTTGAGTTTGCGGCAGATTTGGGTAGTTTCGTCTGGGATGGCGTATCAGGGCAGCAGACGCGCGGGCGGGGCGCAGCCGGAATGGCTGACGTTGGGCCAGGCGGCCAAGTACGTCGGGGTCGCCCAGAGCACCATGCGCAAGTGGTCCGATCTCGGCCGGGTGTCCGCCTTCTACACGCCCGGAGGCCACCGTCGCTACCGCCGTGCTGACCTCGATCAGTTCCTCGACCGTTCCTCGTCGCCGCCCAGCGGTCTCAGCCCGCGCGCCACGGGGCCTGTCGTCCTGATCGTCGACGACGACCAGAGCCTGCGCGAATACGTCCGCGTCAACCTCGAGGCGGAGGGCTACGTCGTCCGGGAGGCGGCGAGCGCTGCGGAAGGGCTGGCCGCACTCGGCGAGGAGTCGCCGGACCTGATCCTGCTCGACGTGATGATGCCGCAGGTGGACGGCTGGGAGATGCTGCAGCAGATCCACGAGCACACGGGCGTCGGGGCGATCCCGGTGGTCATGTTCTCCGGCAAGGTCGACGAGCGCTCGGCAGCCGAAGCCGAGTCTCGCGGCGCCCAGGGCTTCATCGGCAAGCCGTTTGATCCCCGCTCACTGATCGAGTCGACGAAGCAGCTCCTGCCCGTCTGAGCGCTCGGTCGCTAGAGCTCTTCGGAAGCCTGCAGCAGCCCGGCGCCGATCAGCGCCAGGGATGCCACGAGGCTGATCCACAGCCCCACGCCCCGATGAGCGAAGAAGAACTCGTCCGGGATCGAGATCGCGCGCACGAGCACGAAGATGGTTGAGAGGGCGCCGAGCGCAATCACGATCAGGCTCTCCGGGACGGCTGCCGGGAGGTCGACCCCCCACTGCCGGAGCGCGACGACGAGGATCGCCGCCAGGCCGATGAAGAGCACGAGCTTTCCGAGCAGACCGGTGTGCCAGCCGAGCACCGCTACGTTGACTCCCTCCCCGGAGCCCGCGTACCACCCCGTCAGGGCGGAGAGTGCGAGCACCAGCCCGGAGATCCACGTCGCGCGCTCGCCCAGCCCCCAGAGAGACGGGCCCAGGCGGCGGAACGCCGTCGCGGGCTCCTGGCCGGGGTCGTAGGTCGGTTCGTTCAGGGGCTCCGGCGTTTCCACGGTGCGCAGTATGGGCATAACCACCGGTGAAAGTCACGCGGGTACCGGGGTACACGCGGCGGACTGGGGGGTCTACAGATGCAGATCGAGTCACAGCGCTCTGACAGAGCGGTGCTCTCGCGCGGGGGTGGGGAGCCCATGTTCTTCGCGGCCGGACAGGACGCATGCGGCGAGTTCCGATGCGCTGAGTGCGGCTACGGGGTAGTCGTACGCCGTGTGCTGCCGGCCTGTCCGATGTGCCAGGGGACGGTCTGGGAGGAGCCTGCGAGCAGCCCGTACTCCCGCTGAGGACTATGCTTTCATCCATGGCTGAGCCTGCGACGCGCCCTCCGGCAGGCGAGGAGACGCCACCCTTTGACCCCGTGGCGGTCGACCGCGCCTACCTGCAGGAGCGCGCGCGCCGTCGTGCGCGCACCGAGCGCTCCCGCGCCCGTCGCCGGGCAGGGCTGCGCTTCTGGCTCGTGCTCTTGGGCCTGGTCGCCGTGAGCGTGCTGCTCACGCTGACGATCTGGCGCGAGGTCGAGCGGCTCTTCGGCCTGTAGCCGTGATCGAGACTCGCACCGACCTGTCGGTGGCGCTCGCTGCGTTCTCCCGCGCGGGCCGGCTGCTGTCGGGCGACGCAGCTCTGGAACCCGTTCTAGCCCAGCTCGTCGAGGCAGCCGCCCGCGGCACCGGGGCGGAGCTCGCGGCCGTCTGGCTGCCCGACCGCAGGGGAACCCTGGTCGCGCGCGCTGTCTGGGCAACCTCGGGCTCCCTCGCCGCCGAGCTCGACGGGCGTCGTAAGGAAACGCTCGAGACTGCCGCGCTGCTCGTCGGCGCGCGCTTCGAGGGCGAGGTCGAGACACTCAGCATCCCGCTCGATGCCGACGCGACGGCCGGGATGCTGGAGCTCGTGCGCCGGGGCGGTCCGTTCGAGGGCGAGTCGACGTTGATCGCCTCGCTCGCGGCCGATCTCGCCGCGCTCGCCACCCGGCTCTGCGAGGACGGTCCAACCTCCGTCCGGGAGGGCGCCGGCGCCCTGGACGTCGCTGGAGACGCGCTGGCTGCCGTCGCCGACGACGAGGGCGCGGCGGGACGCGTCGCCCGGCTGGCGGTGATCGCGGCCGGAGCGGAGGCAGCGCTCGTGTGGCGCCTCCGCGGCGGACGGCTCGAGGTCGAGGGCAGCCACGGGCCGATCGAGCCCGCTCCGGGGCTGGAGGACGCCGCACGCTCGACGGTCGAGGAGGAGCAGGGGACGATGGCCATGCGCGGCGACCGGCACGCAGGGGAGACGGTGACGCTGCAGCTCGGTCAGCCGCCGATCGGCGCGCTGCAGCTGCGCTTCCCGCCCGGCCGCTCGCCCGATGAGCGGGCTCGAGCTCAGCTCGCGAGCTTCGCCGTCCGCGCCGCGCACGCGCTCCGCTCGTCGGAGCGCGCACGCGAGACCGGCTTCGAGCTGGAGCGGAGCCGGGCGCTGCTGTCGGTGGTCGGCGAGGCGATCGCGAGGCTGTCCCTGTCGCATACGCTCGACACCGCGATCGAGCGTGTCGCCGAGTTGCTCGGCGCCGACCGCGTCGCCGTCTATCTCCGCGAGGACGGACGGACGGTGGTCGCCGCGAGCCGAGGCATCGAAGGGCCGCACGAGGCGATTGCCGACGCGCTGCTGGCCGTCGCCCTGCGCTCGCGGCGGGGCGGGTCGATCGTCGAGGTCGACGATGCGGCGACGGATGAACGGCTCGAGCCCGCGCGCGCGCAAGTGGAAGAGTCGGACGTCCAGTCGGCGCTCGCGCTCCCGCTCGTCCTCGGAGACGAGCCGATCGGCCTGCTCGCCGCCTATCCGCGGCTTCCGCGGCCCCTGAGCGCGAACGAGAGCGCGCTCCTCGTCGCGCTCGCCGCGCAGCTGGCCGTGCTCGTTCAGAACGCACGGCTGCACGAGCGCGCGCAGGAGCTCAGCAGCGAGCGTGAGGAGGCCCTCGCGTCGGAGCGCGAGGCGGCGAAGAGGCTGCACGCGCTCTATGAGATCTCGCGCTCCTTCGCGCAGAGCCTGTCGCTCGACACGACACTCGAGGTGCTCGCCGAGTCGATCGTGACGCTGCTCGGCGTCGATGCGGCCGTGATCCGGATGCCCGACGAGCGCGGCATCGAGCTGGTCGCACGGGCGGTGCACGTGAACGACGAGCGTGTCGACGCGGCAGCGCGCGCCCTGCTCTCGCGGCCGCAGCAGCTCCCCCGGCGCGACTTGCTCGCCCTGCTCGAGCGCAACGAGCCGCTGCTGCTGGACGCCGATCGGGCCGAGGCGCTGGGCGGCGCCCTTGCCCTGCTGGCGCCGTTCCTGCGCAAGGGCTCGAGCGCGGCGGTCGTCCCGATCGCGACGCCCGCAGAGCTCCTCGCCACGCTGACCCTCGTCTCGCTCCACCCGGGCCGCCCGGTTGCCGGGGAGATCGCCGAGATTGCACTCTCGATCGCCGGCCAGGCCGCGCTCGCCATCGACAACGCCCGCCTCTACGGCCAGCAGAAGGCCTTCGCCGACACGATGCAGCGCTCGCTGCTGCCGCGCACCGCGCCGGAGCTCCCGGGCCTCGAGCTCGGCGACGTCTACGAGTCCGCGGCGCGCGTCGAGGTCGGCGGCGACGTCTACGACTACCTGACGCTCGGGGACGGCCGCCTCGCCGTCGTGCTCGGGGACGTTACGGGGCACGGCGTCGATGCCACCGCGGACATGGCGATGGCGAAGTACGTCTTCCGCTCGCTCGCCCGCGAGCGCGTCGATCCCGGGGCGTTTCTCGCCGCCGCGAACGACGTGGTCTCCTCGGAGATCGCGGTGGGCCGGTTCATCACGATGGTCGAGCTCGTGATCGACGCCGAGAAGGGCGAGGTCGCCTGCGCGAGCGCCGGCCACCCGGCACCACGACTGGTGCAGCCTGACGGCACGGTCGATGGAATCCTCGCGCGCGGCCTCGCACTCGGAATCGACGCTCCGCAGGAGTACGAGACGGTCCGGGCCGAGTTCCCTCCGGGCGCGATCGTCGTCGCCTACACGGATGGTGTGGTCGAGGCGCGGCGCGGTGGCGAGCAGTACGGCGTCGAGCGGCTGGACGCGCTCCTCTCGGCGTCGCGCTCGCTGCCGCCGCGGCAGATCGCCGAGGCCGCGCTCGCCGCGTGCCGGGACTGGAGCGAGAGCGAGCTCACCGACGACTTCGCGGTGGTCGTGATCAAGCGCCCCGCGTGAGGGCCCTCGCCGCGCTGGTCTTCGGCGCCGGCACGGGCTCGCTCGCGACCGAGATCGCTGCCTCCCGGCTACTGGCGCCGTACTTCGGCTCGTCGACGATCGTCTGGGCGAACCTGATCGGCATCGTGCTCGCCGGGCTGGCGTTCGGGTACTGGCTCGGCGGCCGCCTCGCCGACCGCCGGCCCCAACCGCGCCTTCTCGGCCTGATCGTGCTGGCGGCGGCGGTCTGGGTCGCGATCACCCCGTTCGTCGCGCGGCCGTTCCTCGACGCCGCGGTGGGGAACCTCAACGACGCGTCCGTGGGAGCGGTCGTCGGCTCCTTCTTCGCCGTCCTGCTCCTCTTCGCACCTGCGGTCGTGCTGCTCGGGATGGTCTCGCCGTTCGCGATCCGGCTCGCGCTCACCGACATCGAGACGGCGGGCGCGGTCGCGGGCCGCTTCTACGCCCTCTCGACCGCGGGCTCGCTGCTCGGCACGTTCGTGCCTGCGCTCGTCGCGATCCCGCTCGTGGGTACTCAACGCACGCTGATCGGCACGGCCGTGCTGCTCGCGCTCTCGTCCTCCTTCCTGCTCGGGCGGAAGGCGTTCGTGCTGGCGGCGATGATGGCCGCACTCGTCGCCCTCCCGCCGGGAGCGATCAAGAGGGACAGCGACCTCCTGTACGAGGAGGAGTCGCTCTACCAGTTCATCCAGGTGCTCGAGCGGCCGGACGGCAGGCGCCTGCTGCGTCTGAACGAGGGAGTCGCCGTCCATTCGATCTGGCGCCGCGACACCGTGCTCACGGGTGGGGAGTGGGACGCCTTCCTCGCGGTGCCGCCGCTCCTCGGGCGGCCGCTGCGCTCCGTCGCGATTCTCGGTAACGCCGGCGGCACGACCGCCCGGGCGCTCGGAGTCTTCTACCCCGAGGCGCGCGTCGACGGGGTCGAGCTCGATCCGGCCGTCAGCCGCGTCGGCCGCCGCTTCTTCGGCCTCGGGGACAACCGGCGCCTCACCGTGCACGACGCCGACGCGCGGCCGTTCCTGCGCCGTACGGACAAGCGCTACGACCTGATCATTGTCGACGCCTACCACCAGCCTTACGTGCCGTTCTACCTGGCGACGCGGGAGTTCTTCCGGCTCGCGCGCGCACGGCTCACGCCGGGCGGCATCCTGGCGCTCAACGTCGCGTCGGTGCCCGGCGACGAGCGGCTGCTCGACGGGATCTCGGGGACGCTGACGTACGAGTTCCCGTCGGTGGCGCTCTGGCCGGCCCTTCGCTTCAACAAGATCCTGCTGGCGTTCGACCGCCCCCTGCAACACGTAACTCCCCAGGTGCCGCCCGGGGTTGAGCCGTTGTGGGTGCTGCTGCAGCACGGCCTCCGGTCGGTGACGCACCGGGCGACGCGCCCCTGGACGGACGACCGCGCTCCGGTCGAATGGGTCACCGACCGGATGATCGTGGAGTTCGCCGCCAGGGGAGGCGAGCTCGACGAGGACCTCCTGCCGACGGCGCCGTGAGGCTGCTCCGGGACGACGGGCCGCTGATCCGGGTCGGGCACCGCGGCGCGGCGGCGCTCGCCCCCGAGAACACGCTGCGCGCTTTCGAGTTGGCACTCGCGAGCGGCGTCGACGCGGTCGAGTTCGACGTGCTCGACCGCGGCGACGGCCCACTCGTTCTCGGCCACTCCCTCGCCGAGCTCGGTCCCGAGCCCGCGACGCTCGACGAGGTACTCGCGTTTCTGGCCGGGCGTGACATCGACCTGCACGTCGACCTGAAGTTGTCGACACGCCTCGACGAGCTCGCCGGCGCGCTGGTGCAGCACGGGCTGGCTGAACGCGCAGTCGTGAGCTCCTTCCATCTCCCGAGCCTTGCGGCGTTCGCCGGCGCTGCCCCGCAGATCCCCATCGGCTTCACGTACCCGGAGGACCGGTACGGCGTCTCGCGGCGCCGGGTGTTCCAGCCGGCGATCCGGCTCGGGATCCTGGCGGCGCGCCGGGCCCTCGTCGCGCGGATCCCAGCCATGATCGCGCGCGCCGGCGCGTCGGCTCTGATGCTCCATCACGCCGTCGTGACCCGGCCGGCCGTCGAGCGCGCCCACGCCGCCGGTGTGGCCGTCTGGGCCTGGACGGTGGACGACACTGTGGAGATCGCCCGACTGGACACCGCGGGTGTCGATGCCGTCATCTCGAACAATCCCGAACTCTTTGGGAGCCTGGCTACACTGGACGCGTGAGGCGTAGAGGACTCGCGTTCGCCCTATTTGTCGCATGCGCAGCCGCCGGAGCCCTCTCCGCGGTACTGCTGGCAGCGACTCCGTCTGCGACCGCCGATACGGGCACGGGCACGGGGACGACCACAACGGGAACGACGACCACCGCGCCGCCCCCGCCGACCACGACCTCCACCACGACCACCACGACGACTCCGACTGTCCCGCGCCCGACGACGATCGCCGCGGGCGTCACGGTCGGCGGCGACCTCGTCGGCGGCCTGTCCCCGGCCGCAGCGACCGCCGAGGTGAAGACGTTCTTCGCCCGCCCGCTGACGCTGAAGGTCGGCAAGGTGGCGCTGCGCGCGACTCCGAAGCAACTCGGTGCGTCCGCTTACGTCGGTGAGGCGATTCGCCGTGCGCGGACCGCGGCGCCGGGATCCAACATCCCCTTGAAGGTCGCCGCGCCGCAGCAGCGACTCGAGCGCTACGTGCGGACGCTGGCGAAGCGATTCGACCGTGCGTCCGTCGACTCGACGCTGTCGCTACGCGACTCGAAGCCGTTCGTGACCAAGGAGAAGCCGGGGCAGAGGCTGCGGCAGACGCTCGTCGTGCGGGATCTCTTCCGGAGCCTCAAGACGCATGTGCGCGCACCGATCGTGCTCCGGCCAGAGGTCGTCCCGCCGGCCACGACGCGCACGTCGATCGGCGACGTGATCGTGATTCGCCGCGGCCTGAACAGGCTCTTCCTCTACGACGGCATGAAGCTCCGCCGCACGTTCGGCGTCGCCACCGGGCAGTCCAGGTATCCGACGCCGGTCGGCCGCTTCCAGATCGTCGTCAAGTGGAAGAACCCCTGGTGGTACCCGCCGTCCTCGGACTGGGCCAAGGACGCGGAGCCGATCCCACCCGGACCGGGGAATCCGCTCGGCACGCGCTGGATGGGGATCTCCGCGCCCGCCGTCGGGATCCACGGCACTCCCGACCCGGCTTCGATCGGCTACTCGGTCTCGCACGGGTGCATCCGCATGCGGATCCCCGAGGTCGAGTGGCTCTTCAACCAGGTCGACATCGGTACTCCCGTCTACATCCTTCGATGACGGGCCGTCTGCGGCTCGGCGCGCAGGTCGTGGCAGTCGCAGTCGTCGTCGCGCTCCTCGGGTTGCTCGGCTGGAAGCTCGCCCAGGGCGACAGCGAGGTGACCTCCGAGCTCGCGCGCGGCGGCTCCCCGGTCGCGCCCCTTTTCACGCTCCAGCGCCTCGACCGCGGCGGTGACCTGAGCCTGGCCTCGCTGCGCGGCAGGACCGTCGTGCTCAACTTCTGGGCTTCCTGGTGCGGTCCCTGCCGTGACGAGATGCCGCTGCTGCAGGCGGGCTCGAAGCGCTGGCAGGACAAGAACGTCGTCTTTGTCGGCGTCGACGCGAAGGACGACCGCGGCTACGCGCGGGCCTTTCTGAGGAAGTACGGGGTCACGTATCCGAACGTGTACGACGGTAAGGGCTCCCTGATCGGCCGCTACGGTGTGACCGGTTACCCCGAGACTTACTTCATCGACGTCCACGGGAAGATACGGCACCGGATCGCAGGCCCGGTCGAGGCGCCGTCCGACCTCGACCAGGGGATCCAGCAGGCGCTCGCGCCGGCGTGAGCAAGCGGCTGGTCGCCCTCGCGTGCGCCGCTCTGGCGCTGGTCGTGGTGGCGCCGGCTCTCACGAGCGAGCAGCGGCCGACCCCCGCGGAGCTCGAGTCCGCGCTCGTCTGCCCGGTCTGCGAGACGACGCTCGACTCCTCCGACGCTCCAATCGCACGGCTGATGAAGGCACGCATCCGGGAGCGGATCGCAGCGGGGGACACGAGGAGCGAGATCGAGGCGTACTTCGTCGACCAGTTCGGCGAGGGCGTGCTTGCAGTGCCGCCGCGCAACGGCTTCGACTGGATCGCCTGGCTGCTGCCATTGGCCGGGCTCGGCGTCGGCGTCATCGTCGTCGGTGCACTCGCGTGGCGCTGGAGCCGCAGGCGCGACGAGGACGCCGGCGAGGGTGAACGGCTCGATCCCGCGCTCGAGCAACGCCTGGACGACGAGCTGGCGCGGTTCGGTCAATGACCGGTACCGCAATCGCCGTCTCCTTCGGCGCCGGTTTCGTGTCGTTCCTCGCTCCCTGCGTGCTGCCTCTCGTACCCGGCTATCTCTCCGCGGTGTCGTCCATCGAGGCGGAGCGGCTGGGAGATCCGGGAGCGTCCCGCCGGGTCGTCGTCTCCAGCCTCCCCTTCGTGGCGGGACTCGTCACGGTGTTCGTGCTCCTGGGAGCAGGCGCAGCCGCTGTCGGGCTCTCCTTTGTGCGAAACCAGTTCCTGCTGGAGCAGGTCGCCGGGTTCGTCCTGATCGTCTTCGGCTTCGTCTTCATGGGACTGCTCCCGTGGCCGCAACGGCTCGTGGGCGCCGGGCTCGTCCAGGCAGCGCGCCGACGCGGCTCCGGCTTCCTGCTCGGCGGCGCGTTCGCGGTGTGCGCGGCGCCGTGCATCGGGCCGGTGCTCGGATCGATCCTCGTGCTCGCGGGCGACTCCAACACGATACTCGAGGGCTCGCTCCTGCTCGCGGTCTACGCTCTCGGCCTCGCTGTTCCGTTCCTGATCGCAGCGGCGCTCTTCGCGCCTGCGATGGGCCTCTTCCGCCGCGTGCGCGACCACTATGTCGTGATCCAGTTCGTGAGCGGCCTGATTCTCGTCTCGCTCGGGGCGCTGCTCTTCGCCGGCGAGTTCTGGCGCCTACGCGTCTACTTCAACCGGCTCTTCGACGCGCTGGGCATCGGGGGTTAGGATGCAGCCGTGGCGACCATCCTGCTCGCAGGAGTCGACCTCTTCTTTCGGGGGAAGCTCGAAGCGCTGCTCGAGGGTCATCACCTGATCACATCGGACAGCGTCGAGCCGCCCGACCTGGTGATCTGCGACATCGCGCGCGTCGAGCCCGACGAGGTGGTCGACTCGTGGCCGGACATCCCGATCGTGGGCTTCACGAACCACACGGACAAGACGGGCCTGCAGCGCGCCAACACGGCCGGCTTCGACCACGTGCTCGTCAAGTCGGCGCTCGTCGAACGCGTCCCCGGTCTCGTCGCGGAACTGACCGCCCCGTCCGTCTGATCGCCCTCGCTAGACTCGCCTGCGTGACGTACATCATCGCCGAGCCCTGCATCGACATCAAAGATCGCTCCTGTGTCGACGTCTGCCCGGTCGATTGCATCCACGAATTCGGCCGGATGCTGATCATCGATCCGGAGGAGTGCATCGACTGCGGCGCCTGCGAGCCGGAGTGCCCGGTCGAGGCGATCTTCCCGGAGGACGCCCTGCCCGACAAGTGGGAGCCCTTCGTGAAGATCAACTACGCCTACAGCGGCGGGGCCGAAGCGATCGACCCGCTCGTCGACGCGTACGCGACCGAGCACAACGTGCAGAACCCTCCGCTCGACAGCGCATAACCCGCGGTAGACGGGTACCAGCGGTAGCCCGCACGGCTACTCTCGACAGGTGAAGCCCCGGACGCTCGATCACGTTGCGCTCTGGGTCGCCGATCGTGGGCGGATGGCAGAGGCCGCAGGAGGGATCGGGCTTCGCGTGATCGAGCAGACCGAGCGCTTCACGCTGCTTGGCGCCGACGCACGTCGGGGGAAGCTGACGCTGTTCGACGCGGACGGCCCGCGCGAGCGCGGTGCTTTGGAGCGGATCGGCCTGCGCGTCTCTGCTCTCGACGGCCGCGAGCCCGTGATCGACCTTGGTGAAGGGCTCGAGCTCGTGCTGGTCGAGGCCGAGACCGACTCCGAGTTCGACCTCGACCATGTCGCGCTCGTGTCGGCGGACCCCGCCGCCGCGGCGGTTCAGTGGCAGGCCCTCGGCTTCTCGCCCGACAGTGACGGCCGACTGGAGGTCGGCGGCGCCTGGCTCGAGCTGCGACAGGGCGATCCGGGCTCACCGGACCGGCCGCTGCTCAACCACATCGGCGTCCTCGTCGACTCGGTCGGGGACCAGCAGGCCGAGGTGGAAGAACTCGGCGTCGAGATCGCAGACTTCGTCGATGCGCCGAACACGCTCGCGCTCTTCGTCTGGGGCCCGGATCGCGTGAAGCTCGAGTACATCGAGCACAAGCCATCGTTCAGCCTCAAGTAACCGTCGCCGGCGCAGGCTTGGCCGGCCTGGTCGCGGCTGCCCGCGCGCGCCAGCTCGCCGCGGCTCCGGTCGTGCTCGAGAAGGGCAACCGGCCGGGAGGCTCCATGCTGCTCTCGAGCGGTGTCGTCTGGCGGCACCACAGCCTGGAGGACTTCCAGGCCGAGTGCCCGGACGGTGACATTGCCCTGCAGCGCCGGATCATCGAGGAGCTCGACGACGCGCTTGACTGGCTGGAGTCGCTCGGCGCGGAGCCGCTGGCCCGCGAGACCGGCAACCCGCTCACCATGGGCCGGCGCTACGACCCGCACTCGCTGACGAACGTGCTCGTCGGCGCCGCCGGCGAGGTGCGGCTCGAGGAGCCGTTCCGCGCGGCAGGGATCCTGGCCACCGGCGGCTTCGGCGCTCGGCTCGCGCGCGAGCGCGGGCTGCTGCTGCGGGCCAACGAGTGGAGCGACGGCGA
>JANMJY010000156.1:0-11265 GCA_031371615.1 Actinomycetes bacterium
TCGGCGCGGGAGACGCGTTCGGCGCCGGCCTGCTGCGGGCGCTGTGGGTGACGGACGCGCTGCACGTGGATACCGTCGCAGCCTTGGACGACACTGGGCTCGAGACAGCGCTGTCGTTCGCCAACGTCGTCGCCGCGCTCCAGTGCTCCCGCGCCGGAGCCGTGCCGCCAACCCTCGGCGATGTCGACGAGTTCCTGGGCTATCCGAAGGTAAACGCGTAGGCCGCGACGCCCGGGGTGAGGTGGAGCTCGAGCAGGTGGTCGCCGATCTTGTCGCGCTCGACGAGGGTGTAGAGCCGGTCGCCGGCGACCTGCACGGTCCGTTCGGGTTTGCCGTCGACGAGCACCCGCACCGACCCTTTCCCGGTCAGCACGAGGTAGACGTTGCGGGCGCGGTACTGGAGCCTGAGGCCGGCGCTCAGGCCGGCGACCGCCCGCTCGTCCCCCACGGTCCACACGCCGCCGAAAGCCAGCTCGTTGTCGAGCAGGCCACGAGGCAGGGTGTAGCCGTGAGCCTTGTCCTCGACGACCTGGTCGCCACCGTTGCGGTCGAGCCGCTTGTAGCCGAGGTAGGTCTCGGGTGTGAGCTGGCCGTGCGGGCTTCGGTCCGCGAGACCCGATGCCGCCGGCGCGTCGGCGCCGAGCAGGGTGCGGATCGCCGCTTCGGTCTTCCCGTACTCGCCTTCGCCGAAGTGGTAGTAGCGCACGTGGCCGCTGCGGTCGATCAGGTACTTGGCGGGCCAGTACTGATTGCTCCACGCCTGCCAGGTGCCGTAGTCGTTGTCCATCGCAACCGGATACTGGAGCTTCAGCTTCCTCACGTTCTCGCGCACGTTCGACTCGACCCGCTCGAAGGCGAACTCGGGCGAGTGCACGCCGACGATCGTCAGCCCGGCCTTGCGGTAGCGCGCGTCCCACTCGCGGATGTAGGGCAGCGTCCGCAGGCAGTTGATGCACGAGTACGTCCAGAAGTCGATCAGCACGACGCGGCCGCGCAGTCCTTTCAGGGTCAGCGGCTTGGAATTGATCCACGCGCCCAGCCGTTCGAACTCCGGTGCCGCCCCGTAGTCGGTCAACGACCCTTCGCGGCGTGCGCGAGCGTCGGGGGCGTGTGAGCCGGTGAGGTCTCTCAGCTCTCGCTGCGCCGTCGCCGAGCGCTCGATACGTTTCTGAACCGCCTGGGTGTACCCGGGGATCCTCGTCTGGAGATCCTGGTCGAAGCCGAGGGCGATCGCGGCGACAGCGACAAGAACGAGAACTCCCGCGGTCCGCCGGACCAGCGTCGCGTTCGTGCGAAGGCGGGTCGCCGCCGACCGGCCGGCGAACGCGATCGCAAGCATCGGCAGCGCCGCGCCGAGCGCGTACGCCAGCGTCAGAACGACGCCGTCGAAGCCGACGTCGCGCCGCGCGGCGATCACCGTCATCGCCGCGAGCACCGGCCCGGCGCACGGGACGAAGACGAGGCCGAGGCTGGCCCCGAGCAGGAAGCCGCCTCCCCGGTCGCCGGAGCTCCGCCGCGACAGCACCTGCAGCGGTCGCGCGAGCAGCTCGCCGACCCTGGGGACGAGCAGCGAGAGCGCCATCAGCAGCAGGAGAACGATCGCCAGGTTGCGGAGCAAGTCCTGCGGCAAGCCCAGCAGGTCGAGCAGCCACGCGGCGAAGAGCGTGAAGATGGTGAAGCTGACGACGATGCCGGCGATGATCGCCAGCGGCCGCCGTCCCGTCGCGCCGCCGGCGAGGACGATCGGCAGCACCGGCAAGACACACGGCGACAGCGCGGTGACGATCCCGGCGACGAACCCGATCGCGATCAGGATCAGCATCGAAGAGACGGTAGCGGCTGCCGTCTTACGTCGGTCTTACGGATCTGGCGTGGTGCTCGGCGCGGGCGCGCTCTCGCCGCCGGCAGCGGCCGGCCTGCGCCGCCTGCGCCGCCGCTTCGGCTTCGATTCGCCGCCCTCGGCGGGCCCGGCCCCGTTCTCGGCGGCGGCGGTCTGCGCCGGGGCCTGGCCCTGCGTCTCGCCGGGCTTCTTCTTCCGCTTGCGCCGGCGCGACTTGCGTGACGGCGCCTTCGGGGCGGGAAGGTTGTCGGCGAGGGCGTTCGCGATCGCCATCGTCTCGCCGAGCTCCTCGCGGGCCTTGTCAAGGGCGTTGTTGGCGCGCGGCGTGTACCCCTCGGACGACGCGAGCAGCGCCGCACCGACATCGAGCGGCAGCGCCTTCGCGACCAGCACGAGCTTGTTCACGTTCTCCTCGTGCCGGTGCCCGCGCGAGTTCGCGACCGCGCCGAGCAGCCGCTTCGCCTCCGGAAACTCTGCGCTCGCACGCCGGTCCTGCGTCTTCCGCGTCGCCTTCGCGAGCTTCCACGTCCAGCGCTGGAGGATCTGGTCCGGCGCGTTCGCCTTCCCTTCGCCGATCGCGCGCAGCAGGATCCTGATCCCGGCGGCGCGGTCCTTGTCCCACGGGGGCGCCTGGCTGACGAGCGTGACCAGATCGTCGAAGTCGGCGCGCTCGATCGTCATCGAGACGCGGTCCTGCAGCGCTGTCATCCGCAGCCGCCGGTTCGGGTTCTCGGCGGCGCAGACCGAGAGGAAGGTCTCGAGCGCGGTCTTGGACGCGTGGCTCTCGGCGAACTTCTTCGCGAACTCCGCTCGCTGGTCGAAGCGGAGCTGCCGCCCGGCGATCGTCGCCCAGTAGCGCTGCTCGTCCTCGTCCAGGAACTTGGGGTCGATCCGCTGCCACTCGCGCTGGATCACGGCGAGCCGGCGCGCGACGTCCGCGGTGACCGGAACGAGCCAGTTCGCGGGCGAGAGCCGGCGGCGGGCGCGGCGCTGGACGCGCCGGCGCGGTGCAGGAGTGACTCGCGCCCCTTCGCGGTAGAAGTCGGCCTCGAGCAGGGAGTGCAGCGAGACGACGCGGTCGTTGTGCGTGGCCGACTTCGGGGTGAAGTCGACGACGATCCCGGCTTCCTTGCGCGGGTGCGTCCGCATGATCCGGCCGATCCGCTGCTGGTAGACGCGCTTCGAGGCCGTCGGTGCGAGGTGCATGCAGACGGTCGCGCGCGGCGAGTTCCAGCCCTCTGCGAGCAGCATCGCGTTGATCAGGACGTTGATCTCGCCGAGCTCGTACGAGGCGAGCGTCTCGGCCAGCTTGACGGGCGGCGTCCGGCCCGAGACTGCTTCGGCCTTCAGCCCGGCGGCACGGAATTCCTGCGCGAGGTTGTAGGCGTGGTCGACGCCGGCGGCGTAGACGATTCCCGGCGTCGTGTCGAAGCGCTCGCGGTAGAGGCTCGCGGCCGCCTGGTTCAGAGCCTGGTGGTCGAGCGCCGCCGCGAGCGCGCGTTCCTCGAAGTCGCCGCCGACGATCGGCAACGAGTTGATCGCCGCGGCCGGCGGCACGCGCAGGCAGCGCAGCGGCGCGATCAGGCCGCGACGGGCGGCGTCCGCGAGGGGGAGGTCGTCGACCGAGGCGGGAAAGACGTCCGAGACCTGCTTCGCGATCAGCTGCTCGGTCGCGGTCATGCCGATGTAGATCGGCTCCGGGAAGCTGCGGATCGCGGCGCTCGTCTTCTCTCCGAGCGCCGTGTGGGCCTCGTCGCAGATCACGAGCTGGTAGGCCTCGCGCGAGAGCGACCCGGCGTGGCGCGCGAACCAGGCGTACGTCTGGATCGTGATCGGATCGCCGCGCAACGGCTCCTTGCCGGTCTCGATGAAGTCGGTGAAGCGGTCGCCGTAGCCCTCGGTGGTCAGGTCGCGCTGGAACTGGGAGACGAGCAGGCGGCGGTGAGTCAGGATCAGGATTCCGAGCGAACGCGCCGCCTCGACGAAGCCGGCCGCGGCGATCGTCTTTCCGGACGCGGTCGGATGGCGGAACCGGTAGCGGCGGACCGCGCCGGGATCCTCGCCGACGAAGCCTTCTGCCTCTTCCTCGGGGTCGTCCTCGACGACCTCGACTTCGTCTTCTTCCTCGACGTCCTCGGGCTCGAGCTCGGCGTCTGCGTGCCCGTTGCCGTTCTCCTCCTCGTCGGCGTGGCGCTGGTTCGCTGCGATCAGCTCGGTCAGCATTCCCGCGAGCGCGTCGATCTGGTGCTTGCGCAGCTCGGTGCCCGCGGCGGTCGTGGGCGGCTTCGAGGAGAGGACGCGCTCGAGCCCGAGCAGGAAGCCGAAACGGACCTTCCAGCGGGCCGTGGGGGTGGAGCGGCCGGACTCGATCTCGGCCAGCGCCTCGTCGAGCGCGGCGCGGCGGGCGGTGCCGGGGGCCAGCACCTCGTCCGGCTCTTCGCCGGGATGGAGGATGGGCTCGCCCGCCCAGTCCTGCGCACGGAGCGCGTCGGCCCTCAGGCCATTCGCTGCGTCCGACGTGTGTGTCGGTTGAAGTATCGCTTCTGACATATGCGCAGCACGGTGTCGGTCAACTTCCGTGTCGTGCTGCTTTTCCTCAGGAGTGGCGCGCTCGTGCTGTGCGACAGCGGACGAACGGCGCTCGGAAGAGCATATCGGAATCTCAGGACGTTGGGAGGCTTATTCTCGGGGCATGGCCGATTGGGACGAGCTGCAGCGGCGGGCACGGCAACGCTACGAGGACGGTGAGGCCCGCCTGCCTGACGATCCGGACGCGCGCCAGAAGCAGCTGACGCGGATGGGGAATGCCGCCGGCGCGGCCGGGCTGTCGGCGCTGATGACCGGAGCAGACGCCCGCGGATGGTTCGCCCGCGCTGCGGAGCGCTATCGAGAGAGCTGGGAGCACGCGCCGCCGGGGAGCTGGGGCCGCCCGATCGGTGCGATCAAGTCGCGCATCCTCGCGGGCGACTGGGAGGGCGCCGCGGCCGACGCACGCTGGGCGATCGAGGCCGACGCCGGCGAGGCCGAGTCGCCGATCGGCCGCTACGCGGCGGCGCTCGCGTTCGCCGTCCTCGGCGAGTGGGACGACGCGCGCGTGCACGCTGACTACGCCCGCACTCATGAGGCATTTCCGAACGAGGTCGCCGACGCACTCGCGTTCATCGCGGCTGAGGACGTGGTCGGCTACATCGAAGCGGTGGAGGACGTGCTCGAGTCGTTCGAGACCCGGGAGGAGTACCTTGAGGACATCCCCGTTGCGGACACGGTGCTCGTGCTCCAGGCGCTCGCCGGCCGGCGCGGGATGGCGGCCGAGCTCGAGTCGGCGCTGCTGCCGTGAGGCGGCCGGTGCTGCTCTACGACGGCGGCTGACGCTTCTGCCGCTTCGCGGCGCGTGTCGCCGCCCGGCTCGACTTCGGACGGCTTGCGTTTCTGCCCTTCGACGATCCCGCAGCCGAGCCGCTGCTGGCGCGCCTGCCCGATGACGTCCGCTTCGAGAGCGCGCACTTGTTCAGGCTGGACGGTTCGGTCTGGAGCCCTAGCAGCGCGCCGTACCGGCTCGTCGCGCGCAATCGGCATCGGCTGGGCCGGCTCGTCCCCGGCGGCTCGGGGCCGCGACGCTACCCCTGAGGTAGGAGCGACGCTGCGCCTGCGTCGAGAATCGCGATCGTCGTCCGGCCGCGGATCCCGCTCGCCGGCGTCGCCGGGCTGGGCTCGTCGGCGAACGCCGCCTTGACGGCCGCTGCCTTCCCCTCGCCCGTGACGAGGTAGACGAGCACGCCCGTCTCGGCGAAGACCTTGGGCGTCATAGTGACGCGGGGGACGTAAGGCTCGAGTGCGGCCTCGACCGCGACCGCGCGTCGTTCCTGCTCGCCCAATGCGGGCGAGGCGGGGAAGAGCGAGGCGGTGTGGCCGTCCGGCCCGATCCCGTTCAGGGCCAGATCGAGGGTGACGCCGTCGAGCTCCTCGTCGTAGAGCGCGGCCGCCTCTTCGGGAGGACGCTCGCCGCGGATCCTGTGCACCTCGGGGGAGCGCGAGAGGGCGTCGAGGAGCGTGGTCCGCACGAGGCGGTAGTTGGAGCGGCTGTCGCTCGGGGGTACCACGCGGTCGTCTCCGAACCAGACGTGTGCTCCCGTCCAGTCGGGGCGGTTCTGCGCCGCCAGCTGGTAGGCAGGGCCGGGCGCGGAGCCCCCGGAGACGGCGATGTGGCCGCCGCGGGCGGCGTGCTCGATCAGAAAGCCGGAGGCCTCCCGCGCAGGGTCGTCGACGACGCGGATCTCGACGCCGTTGAGGTTACGACTCGCCATGTGCGAGCTCGCGCGAGCGGTCCATCGCGGCCTGGATCGCGTTCAGGAACGCGGCGCGGACGCCGGCCTGCTCGAGCTCGCGGATGGCCGCGATCGTCGTCCCGCCGGGGGAGGTGACCGCCTCGCGCAGCTCGACCGGGTGCATCTTCAGGTCGCGCAGCAGCTTCGCGGTCCCGAGCATCGTCTGCACGACGAGCTGCGTCGACACCTCGCGCGACAGCCCGAGCAGGATGCCCGCTTCGATCATCGCCTCGGCGAGCAGCGCGAAGTAGGCAGGGCCCGAGCCGGAGACGGCCGTGACGGCGTCCATGTAGGGCTCCGAGACGCGGACGACGGCGCCGAGGTTGTGGAGAGCCTCCTCCGCGAGGGTCAGGTGCGCCTCGTCCGCGTGGGCGCCTGCGCAGACCCCGGCCATCCCCTCGTGCACGATCGAGGGGAGGTTCGGCATCGCGCGAACGACCGGCACGCCCGAGCCGAGCTGGCGCTCGATCGCCGCAGTCGGGATGGCCGCCGCGATCGAGAGCACGGTCTGGTCGGGCTGGATCAGCGGGCCGATCTCGCCGAGCAGCTCGTCGAGGTCCTGAGGCTTGACCGCGACGACGACCAGCGCCGCGCCTGCGACGGCCTCCGCGTTCGAGAGGGTGACCTCGACGCCGTGGCGCTCGCGCAGCTCGTCGGCGCGCTCCTGGCGCCGTGTCGAGGCCGCGACCTCGTCGACCGAGCGCCAGCCCGAGGAGAGCAGCCCGGTCAGGAGCGCCTCGCCGGTCTTGCCGGTGCCGATGATTGCGATCTTGCGCGGATCGACGGTCATCGCCGAAGTGTAAGTCCGTCTAGGCTTTCCGCTCGTGAGAGCCGTTGCGCTCGCCCTGCTGGCACTGGCGCTCGTTCCCGCCGCGCTCAGCGCTTCGCCGCCGGCAGACGTCGAGGATTGCGCCGCGGGTGAGGCGCGCGCCGTCGTCGTGCGGTTCGTCGCCGCGTTCAACGCGCGGGACATCCCCTCGCTCGACCGTGTCTTTGCGCCGGCGGAGAGCTTCAACTGGTACTCGACCGGTGTTCCCGGCCGGCGACTCGGCTCCGCCGCGCACGACCGCTCGACGCTGATCGCGTACTTCAGGGCGCGGCACCGGCAGGGTGAGAAGCTGCGGCTCATCCGCTTCCAGAGCAACGGGAACTCGAACGGGTACGCGCACTTCCAGTTCTTGCTCGAGCGGCGCGCTCGCACGCTGCGCCCGACGGTCTACGAGGGCAAGGGCGCCGCGATCTGCGCGGCGAGTGGGGATGCGATCTCGGTCTGGTCGATGGGTCGGCGCTAGATCGAGTGCGGCGCGAGTCGCTCGGCCAGCGCGGTCAGCACGGTGACCGCGATCTCCGGCGAATGGTCGAGCAGCTGCCGGAAGGCGCGGTCGGTGATGACGAGAGCGCGCACCGGGGAGGTTGTCGTGACCGTCGCGGTGCGCGGCGCCTTCGAGATCAGTGCGATCTCGCCGAAGAAGTCGCCCGCTCCCATCGTCCTGATCTTGCGGCCGCCCTGCGTGACGTCGGCCGCGCCTTCGATCAGGATGAAGAACTCCCGGCCGGTGTCGCCTTCCTGGATCAGCGTCTTGCCCGCGGGCAGGTCGACCTCGTCCGCGATCGCTGCGATCTCGGCCAACTGACCCTTCGAGGCGCCCGAGAAGAGTGGCACGCCCTTGATCAGGTCGATCTTGGAGTTGTCGCCCAGCTTCACACGGCGATCCTATTACGCAGCGCGTGAGCGAACCAAGTGCGCGCGATCCGCGCTCGCGCCCGGGACGAGCCCGCGGCTCCACCCGGCCATGAGATAGGCGCCCGCAAGACCGGCCCACTCGCCGTACGGCGCCAGCAGCTCGGCGGTCTCGTGCAGCTCGACCCAGCGGCCGCGAAGAGCCGAGCACAGCTTGACGAGACCGAGATCGCCGACGAGACCGTGGCGCCAGCTGCCGAGCCCTTCCAGGGCGACGACCCCCAGCGACCATGGGCCGAGCCCGCGCTCGCGGAGGAGCCTCGCCTCGACCGCTTCGATCGGCTGCGCGCGCAGGGCTTCGAGATCGATCGTGCGGCAGACGCGGACGAGCGTCGACGCACGGTGGGTCGCCAGGCCGAGCCGGCGAAGCTGCGCCGGAGACAGCGCACCGATCGACTCCCGCGTCGGCGCGGGCTCGCCGCAGGCCCGGATGATCGCCAGCTCGATCCCGCGGGCGCGTCTCGCCTCGATCAGCTGGCCGCAGACCGCGCGCAGGAGCGCCTGCGCCACGGTCGGGGTCCGCAGGGGTCGCAGTCCGTGCAGGTGCCGGAGGGACGGGCCGAGCAGCGGATCGTCGCGGAAGCGCCGGCCGAACTCGGTCGTGTCGGCGTCGAGGGCGAGGACGAAGCGCAGCAGCTCGAGCCGCTCCTCGTCCGGGGCACGCAGAGCGACGTGACCGTCGGCGCGCTGCCACGCCTGGCCGAGGCCTCCGCCCGGCAGCGGCGTCTCGAACGGCCGGCCGTAGGTCATCAGGTGCAGGCGGTAGGGCCCGGCCGGTCTGACGACGTCCTCGATCACCGGTCCGCACCTTACTGTTCCACCCAGATGCGCCTGACCGACGCGATCTCCCTTCGTTCCCGGAGGCGCAAGTTCGCGCTCTTCATGGAGACGATGGCGCCGACCGCGCAGACCACGGTGCTCGATGTCGGAGCAGACGACTCGGCCTTCGGCGAGCACGAGAGCTGCGGGACGCTCAACTTCTTCGAGCAGCTCTACCCCTGGCCCGGCCAGATCACGGCACTCGGGCTGAACGAGGGGGCGCGGTTCCGGAAGAGCTTTCCGAGCGCGCACTACGTCCGGGGCGACGCTCTCGAGATGCCGTTCGCGGACGGGGAGTTCGACATCGTCTTCTCGAACGCGGTGATCGAGCACGTTGGCGGGCGCGAGCAGCAGCGCCGCTTCGTCGAGGAGTCGCTCCGCGTCGCCCGGCGGGCCTTCGTGACGACGCCCAACCGTTGGTTCCCCGTTGAGGTGCACACGCGCCTGCCGCTCGTCCACTGGCTGCCGGACAGATTCGCGCACCGCGCCTACGACCTGGCACGCAAGCCGTGGGCCAAGGACAACTGCCTGCTCGGCCCGGGGACGCTGCGCGAGCTCTTCCCACCGGAGGCGCGCATCCTCAACCTCGGCCTGACGCTGGTGGCCGTCCGTGACTGAGCGCTTGCCGAGATGGGCGCTCTACGCCTTCGTCGTCGCCCTTCCTTTCCACAACCTCGCGATGGCGGAGCTCTGGGATCTCGGCGTCCGTGGCCTCGCGCTCGACGTCGTCTCGGCCTGGAAGGAGGTGCTGCTCGCGCTCGCGCTCGGCGCCATCGTCTGGCGGCGGCGGGGGATCCCCTTCAAGTCGACCTCGACCGACTGGCTCGCCCTCGCGTACGCGGCGTTCGTGCTCGTCTACGCCGTCGTCCCGCAGGGCTGGCTCGGAGGCGGCGCGTCCGCGCACGGCGTTCTCTACGGCCTCCGCCACGACCTGACTCCCGTCGCCGCGTACTTCCTCGGCCGTGGGCTCACGCTCGGCCGCGACGATCGGCGCTGGCTCGGCTACGCGATTCTCGGTGTTGCGGGACTCGTCGCGGCCTGGGGGCTCGTCGACATCTACGCGATCTCGCTTCAGACCTGGCGCGATTCCGGCGTTCCCGGATGGTTCCGCGAGCAGCTCGGTCTCGATTACGGCAAGGGCGTGTCCGGCCTGCCGGAGAACTGGCTCTACAACACCGGCGACGAGCGGCCGCTGCGACGGCTCGTCTCGACCTTCCTCAGCCCGCTCGCGACGGCGTACATGCTGCTGGTCGCGATCCTGCTCGCAGCCACGTGGCGGCGCTCCCGCTGGCTGACCGCGCTCACACCACTGCTCGCGATCGGGCTGCTGTTCACGTACTCGCGCACCTCGATCGCGGCGCTGGCTGTCGGGCTCGTCGCGCTCGGCTACGCCCTGCGCAGCTGGTGGCCGGTGGCGGCCGCCGTCGTCTTCCTCGCCGCGGCGTTCTTTTTCGTCCGGGCCTATCCGGACATCGCGCCGGAGGCGCGGTACACCGCCGCCGAGCTGAAGATCCAGCGAGCGGGAGGACGGCAGGAGCCGACGAGCGGCGGCGCGCTCGACCCGGGCGAGGCCTCGTTCGACAGCCACCTCGACAGTCTCCGGGCGGGAGTGAAGACCGTCGTCAAGCACCCGCAGGGCTATGGGATCGGCAACGCGGGCGTGACCGCGAAGCGCACTGGAGCGGAGCTCAAGGCCGGCGAGTCGACCTATACGGAGCTCGGCGTCGAGCTCGGCCTGCTCGGGATGCTGGCGTTCGTCGCGTGGGGCATCGCCCTGCTCCGCGTCACCCTCCGCCGCGCCCCCTGGCTCGGGGCCTCCCTCGCCGCCGTGCTCGTGCTCGGAATCCAGACCGACGTGATCGGCGTCCACTGGCTCGCGTTCGTCGTCTGGGCGCTGGCAGGAGAACGCGCCTGACCGGACAAGAACCTTCAGCGCGAGCCGTTTCGCGCCGATAGAGACCCTGTGGACGCGGCCCACGACAATCGACGACAGCTCGGCCAGCTCATGGTGGACGAGGGCTTCATCACCTTCGAGCAGCTGACCCGCGCGCTGGCCGAGCAGGACAGCACCGGAAGGCCGCTCGGAAAGGTTCTCGTCGAGCTCGGCTTCGCCTCCGAAGGCGCAGTCGCAAACGCGCTCGCCGAGCAGCACGGCGGCCTGCTCAAGACCGAATTCGGGATCAGCGCGGGCCTGCACGCGGTCGAGGGCGGCGCGACGCGCCAGGCCACGGCGGCGGCGACTGCGGCGGCGGCCGGCCCTGGGGGCGGGCGTGTCGACGAGCTCGAGGCGCAGTTGGAGGGAGTCCTCCGCGAGCGGAACGCCCTCACCCAGACCCTGAACGAACTGAAGCTCCGGCAGGCGGCGCCGGCGCCCGATCCCGCTGCTGTGGCGCGGGTTGCGGAGCTCGAGTCGCAGCTGGAGGCCTTGCACACCGCGCGGATCCCCATCGCTGCCAGCGAGAGCGTGCTGCTGTCTCGGCCGCCCGAGCTCGCACCTGACCCCGAAGCTGTGGCGCGGGTTGCGGAGCTCGAGTCGCAGC
>JANMJY010000198.1:0-1860 GCA_031371615.1 Actinomycetes bacterium
GTCGTCGACAGCGGTCCGCTGGCAGACCTGGTCGAGAACACGTTGACGCGCGCGGGCGAGCATGCTCATGCCCGCCTGGACGAGCACTACGACGCATACCTCAACTGCTTCGTCCGGTCACTGAAGGCCTGGCGGCGGGGTGACGAGCTCGGAGGGCGCATGCAGGCCGCAGAATCCGCTCTCCACCTCGTGCGCATGCTCTTCGCCCTCGAGCGTCGATGGCACCCCTACCACGATCAGCTTGCGGGACCGCTGCGAGAGCTCGAACTCACCCAGGGGTGGAGCCAGGGTGAGCTGGTGGACGCACTGCTCCGCCTCGTCCGCGACGCCGACCCGACCTTCCAGCAGGAGCTCGAGCTACGGGTCGAGGCGCTCATGGAGTCCCGCGGAATCGCGCACCAGTGGGGCCCGGACGACGACCTCGCGCCGGTGAAGGAGCACCGGTTCCGATGAAGTCGATCGTCCTCGCGGCCGGCTACGCCACGCGTCTCTATCCGCTGACGCTGAACCAGCCCAAGGCGCTCCTGACGGTGGGCGGGCGGCCGATGCTCGATCGCGTGCTCGATTCGCTTGCCGGCGTCGGCGCCGACCGGACATACATCGCGACGAACGCAAAGTTCGCTCCGCACTTCGGCCAGTGGGCCGCGACGCGGCCGGACGTGACGGTGATCGACGACGGCACGACGAGCGACGAGGACAAGCTCGGCGCGATCGGAGACATCGTCTTCGTGCTCGAGCAGGCGGCGATCGACGACGACCTCGTCGTGGTCGCGGGCGACAATCTCTTCTCGGACGACCTGTCGGGCTTCGGCGACGCCTGCCGCGAGCGGAATGCGCCGGTGCTCGCGGTGTACGACGTCGGGGATCTCACCCAGATGTCCAAGTACAACTCGATCGAGACCGACGGCGACGGCCGGATCACCTACTTCGAAGAGAAGCCGGCCAACGCCACGAGCACGCTCACCGGGATCGCGCTCTATTTCTATCCGCGCCACGTGCTGCCGCTGATCCGGCAGTACGTCGCGGAGGGAAACAACCCCGACCAGCCCGGCCGGCTCGTCCAGTGGCTCTACCCGCGGGCGGACGTCTATACGTGGCAGGTTCCCGGCACCTGGTACGACATCGGCTCCGCCGAGACCCTTCGCGAAGCGGACGTGGTCTTTTCACGAAGTTGAAACGGGAGCGTTGCTCTTCCGTGGGAGGTGGGCGCGTAGCATCGTAGGAGTGCTCCTCGACGTGCTCCTGCCCCAACGCTGCGCGGCGTGCGAGCTGCCCGGCGGCGCGCTGTGCTCGGGCTGCCGCGATTCGCTGATTCGGCTCTCGCCGCCGTTCTGCGCTCGCTGCGGCGCTCCCGGAGCGTGGCCCGTCCAGCGCTGCGCGGAGTGCAGCGGGAGGCGAATCGCGTTCGCCACGGCGCGGGCGGCGATCGTCTACGACGCGCCTGCCCGGCGCTTCGTGCAGGCGTGGAAGGAGCGAGGCCAGCGGCGGCTCGCACGTGAGGCGGCGTCCCTGGTCGTCGAGACGCTGTCCCGCCCGAACGTCGGAGCGCTCGCCTTCGTGCCCTCCGACCGCGAGCGCGCACTCGAGCGAGGCCACCGGCCCGCAGAAGCCCTCGCGCGCGAGCTCGGGCGAATGTGGGAGCTGCCGGTCTCGTCCCTTGTCCGGCGTTCGCGGTCGGTCGAGCGGCAGCGCGGGCTCGGCCTTAAAGAGCGGCGCCGTAACGTCGTGGGCGCCTTCGCCTCGGCGCGCGCCTCGCCGTCGCGGGTCTGCCTCGTCGACGACGTCTACACGAGCGGCGCCACGGCCGCGGCGGCCGCGTCCGCGCTACGGCGCGGCGGCGCTCGCAGAGTGGAGGTGGTG
>JANMJY010000217.1:0-3780 GCA_031371615.1 Actinomycetes bacterium
CGTCTCGATCCCGCCAAGCCCGGAGAGCGTGCGGCCCGGAAATTCCACGCGGATCATCTGCGCGATTTCCATCACCATCCGCAGCGCGATCGGCTTCACCGCCCGCGACGAATATCCGCCCGGCGTCGTGTAGCCCTCGACCGTCGGCTCCGGCCGCAGCGTATCCAGATTCACGCCCATCACGCTGCGGATGGTGTTGATCGCCGCCAGACCCTGCGCGCCGCCGCGGAGTGCGGCCCGGCTCGGCTCTTCAATGTGCGTGATATTCGGCGTCATCTTCGCCCACACCGGCTTCGTCGCCGCGCCCATCACCCAGCCGCAGACCTCCTCGAGGATCTCCGGGTTCTCGCCCATCGCCGCGCCCATCTTGCGCTCGGGCAGTCCGTGCGGGCAGGAGAAGTTCAGCTCGAACGCATCCACGCCCGCATCCTGGCAGCGCTCGATAATCTCGACCCACGCGTCCTTGTTGAACTCCTCCATCACCGACGCGATGAGCACGCCGTCCGGAAACTGGTCTTTGCACTTCTTGAATTCCTCGAGCCATATCGAAAACTTCCGGTCGCTGATCAACTCGATGTTCTCCCAGCCGATCACTTCCTTGCCGTCGGCGGAATGCAGCTTCGCATAACGCGGCGTCACGTTGACCACCTTGCTCGCGTCGAGGCTCACGGTCTTCGCGATCACCGCGCCCCAGCCTTCCTTGAAGGCCTTGGTGATGACGTTGAGATTCGTCCCCGGCGGCCCGGAGCCGATGATGAAGGGATTCGGCAACTTGAGGCCGTCAACAATGGTGGCGAGAGTAGGCATGGTGGTTTTCCCCTGATGGTCGCTTGTTTCCCAGAAGACAACGCGCGCGGGCGAGCCGCCATTGAAATACCTCACCCACCCTCGCGCAACAAATTCCTTCACCCGGAGGCACGACAGCGTCCTCGGGAAGCTCAACAGCGCCCTCGCCCAGCCCGCCACACCCGGCCGGAACCCCGACAGCAGGCCCCGGAAGCAGTTCAGAACCGCCCGGAAGCCCGTCAGCCAGCCACGGAAGCACTCCACCCCGCCCCGGAAGGCAAACAACCCCGCCAGGAAGCCCGCCAACTCGCTCCGAAAGCCATTCAAACCGCCCCGGAAGCCCGCCAGATTCGCAGCGGGAGCACGCCAGATCGCAGCCGGGCGTTGTCAGACCGCCCAGGAACACGTCCAGATCGGGGAGGAAGCTGGTCACCGCGCTCCGGGACAGGGTCAGCTCGGGCCGGAAGCCCGCCACCGGCGCACGCTACGGACGACTGAGGATCACATTGCCGTAGGGACTGCCGCAAGGTTTGCTCTTGATCCGGGTGGGAATTGAGAACATTCCATCACGCCAGAACGACCTCGCTGAATTTTTCGGTGCGCCGAAATCCTTCACCCTGAAGCAGACGCAGGGCCAGTAGCTCACGCTGACATTTCCCCAGCCGGTGACGCCCGGTGACGCGCAACATATGGTTGAGGGTGCGAGGACGCCGCGGAGGCCGAGGACGAGCCGGAGCAGGAGGGCTCGCCCGCAGAGCAGATGGACGACGAGCGCGAGCGCGGCCGCGAGGCTGCCGCCGCGACGGCCGAGGCCGCGACAGCGGCAGTTGCGGAAGCGCCGGCGCGTCCCGACGGCCGCGTCAAGGCCTCACCGCTCGCCCGCAGGCTCGCGCGCGAGCAGGGGATCGACCTCAGCCAGCTCAAAGGCAGCGGCCCCGAGGGCCGAATCGTGGCCGAGGATGTTCAGCGTGGCGCGGCTGCCGTGCCTGCGACCGCGCCTACAGCTGCTGCCGCCCCCGCGGGCGAGGTCGAGGAGATCGAGCTCACGTCGATCCGCAAGACGATCGCGCGCCGCCTCACCGAGGCCTGGCAGGCGCCGGTCTTCCAGCTCACCCTCTCGGTCGACATGACCCGCGCGCTGGTGCTCCGCGAGCGGCTCGTCGCGCGCCTGCGGGACGGCGAGACGAAGCCGACGGTCGGCGACCTCCTGACGAAGGTGTGCGCCGCCGCACTGGTACGGCATCCGGCCGTGAACGCGCACTTCACGGGCGACAAGATCCTCCGCTTCCCGTCCGCGCACGTCGGCATCGCCGTAGCGGCGCCGAACGGCCTCGTCGTGCCGGTGATCCGCGACGCAGACCGCCTCACGATCCAGCAGATCGCCGCGGCCCGGGCCGACGTCGTCGGTCGGGCGCGTGACGGCAAGCTGCAGCTCGCGGACCTGGAGGGCGGAACGTTCACGATCTCGAACCTCGGCATGTTCGGGATCGAGCAATTCGTCGCCGTGCTCAATCCACCGCAGGCCGCGATCCTCGCGGTCGGCTCGACCGAGGAGAAACCCGTCGTCCGCGACGGCCAGGTCGAGATCCGGCCGCTGATGAGCATGACGATCACCTGCGACCACAGGGCGATCGACGGCGCCGACGGGGCGGAGTTCCTCCGCACCGTCAAAGAGCTGCTCGAAGAGCCCGCGCTTGCCCTGTAGGTGGCCACCGTCTGGTATCGGGTGCGTGACCTCGATCGTGCCCGCGCCTTCTACCGCGACGTCCTGGGCTTCGAGGAGATCTACGTCGCCTTCGACGAAGGCTGGTCGCGGCTCACCCACGGCCCGATGGAGATCGCGCTCTCCCAGGGCGAGCCCGACGAGGAGGGTGGCGTCGCCCACGTGGACGTGGAGGACGTGAAGACCGAGGCGCAGCGGCTGCGCGAAGCGGGTGTCAAGGTTGGCGTCGTCTTCGAGCTGCATGGACAGATCAGGCTCGTGGACGTCTTCGACCCCGACGGCAACCGGATCCAGCTGGCGCAGTCTCTCGACCCGTGAGCGACGTCCTGGTCAGACGCGGCGGCGCCCAGGACCTCCGGTTCCTCCGCGACATGCTTCATCACGCCTACTACTGGCGTGAGCGCGTGCCCGGGTCGCTCGCCTCGCGCTATGTCCGGGGCTGGGGGAGGCCCGGCGACACGGCAGTGATCGCCCTGGAGAGCGGGTTTCCCGTCGGCGCGGCCTGGTTTCGGCTCTTCAACGCGGCGGAGCCCGGTTACGGCTTCGTCGACGAGTCGACGCCGGAGCTCGCGATCGCCGTCGTGCCGTCCAAGCGCGGCCACGGGGTCGGCGACGAGCTGCTCGTCGCGTTGATCGAGAAAGCACAGACCGCGGGCTACGATCGGCTCAGCCTCTCCGTCGAGCCCGGCAACCCTGCCCGCAAGTTGTACGAGCGCCACGGTTTCGCTGTCGTCGACGAGGGCGACGAGGCGTGGACGATGGTCGCAGAGCTAGCATCGAGCTGACTACCGATTGAGGAGCTGACTGGACATGGAAGTTGACGTCGCCGTCCTGGGCGGAGGCCCCGGCGGGTACACCGCAGCGATCCGCGCAGCCCAGCTGGGCGCGAAGGTCGCCTGCATCGAGCTAGAGCCCGAGCTCGGCGGGACCTGCCTGCGCGTGGGCTGCATCCCGACGAAGGCATGGGTGCAGACCGCCCACGCGCTGCACCAGGCCGAGGACGTTTTCGCCAAGTTCGGCGTCAACGTCGGCAAGCCCGAGCTCGACTTCGTCACCGCGGTCGAGTGGAAGAACGGCGTCGTCAAGCAGATGACCGGCGGGATCGCGGGACTGTTCAAGTCGAACGGCGTCGAGTGGGTCAAGGGCAGGGGCCGCTTCAAGGACGCGAACACGATCGCGGTCGAGGGCGGCGAGGAGATCACGTTCAAGCAGGCGGTCGTCGCGACCGGGTCGTTCCCGATCATGCCGCCGATCGAAGGGCTGGACTCGCC
>JANMJY010000234.1:0-7526 GCA_031371615.1 Actinomycetes bacterium
GCGCTCGTCGTCCATCTGCTCTGCGGGCGAGCCCTCCTGCTCCGGCTCGTCCTCGGCCTCCGCGGCGTCCTCGGCGTCGGGCTGCTCGGCCGGCTTGCCGTTACCGGAGGGGACGTCCTCCCCTTCCGTGCCGATGAAGGCAATCGTCTTGCCCACCTCCACCTCGCCGGAGTCGACGAGGATCTTGAGCAGCACGCCGTCGGCCTCCGCCTCGACCTCCTGCGTGACCTTGTCGGTGTCGAGCTCGTAGAGCGGCTCGCGCTTCTTGACCGGCTCGCCCTCGCCCTTCAGCCACTTGACGATCGTGCCGGACTCCATGCCCTGGCCCAGCCGCGGGAGCTTGACCTCGGTCGCCATCGCTAGCTGCGGGCCACCGTGCGCTTGACCGCCTCCAGCACGTCGGCGGCGTGCGGGACGACCCACTGCTCCATCGCCGGCGCGAACGGGAGCGGCGCGAACTTGGCGCCCACGCGTTCGATCGGCGCGTCGAGATAGTCGAACGCGCCCTGCTGGATGACCGCCGCGACCTCGGCGCCGAAGCCGCCGCGAGTGACCGCCTCGTGCGCGGTGACGCAGCGGGTCGTCTTCTTGACGGAGGCGACGAGCGTCTCGTCGTCGAGCGGCGAGAGCGTCCGCGGATCGACGACCTCGACGGAGATCCCTTCCTGCTCGGCCTCGTCCGCGGCCTGCAGCGCCTCGGGAACCATTCGTCCGATCGCGATCACCGTCACGTCCGAGCCCTCGCGCAGCACGCGCGCCTTGCCGAGCTCGATCGGCTCGATCTCGTCGGGGACGGTTCCCTTCAGCGGGTACAGCAGGCGATGCTCGAAGAAGATGACCGTGTTGTCGTCGTAGATCGAGCTCCAGAGCAGGCCCCGCGCGTCCTCGGGCGTCGAGGGATAGACGACCTTCAGGCCGGGGACGTGCACGAACCAAGACTCGAGCTGCTGCGCGTGCTGCGCGCCGGGGCTCCAGCCGGCGCCGCCCTGGGTGCGGATCGTCAGCGGCACCTTCACCTGGCCGCCGGACATCGTCCGGTGCTTCGCCGCCTGGTTGACGAGCTGCTCCATCGAAAGGGTCAGGAAGTCCTGGTACATGATCTCGACGACCGGGCGCATGCCCTGCATGGCGGCGCCGATGCCGGCGCCAACGATCGCGATCTCGGAGATCGGCGTGTTGCGGACACGCTCGGGGCCGAACTCGGCGAGCATCCCCTGCGTCACGCCCATCGAGCCGCCCATCTCGGCGATGTCCTCGCCCATGATGAAGACGTCGTCGTCCGCGCGCATCGCGCTCGAAAGCGCGTCGCGAACAGCCTCCCGGTAGGTCAGCTCAGGCATACACATACCTGAGGGCGTCCTCGGGCTTCGGATCCGTGCCGGCCTTCGCGAACTCGACCGAGCCCTCGACGATCGCCTCGATCTCGCTGTCGAGCGCCTCGAACTCCTCGTCGGAGAGCTCCAGCCGGGCGCGCAGGAGCTCGATCGGGTCCTTCGTCTCGCGCAGCTCGTTGACCTCGTCCTTCGTCCGGTAGACCTGCGGATCGCCGATGTAGTGACCGACGAGCCGGTAGGTGCGGACGTTCAGGAAGACCGGGCCCCGGCCGGAGACGGCGTGCTCGCGCGCCTGCCGCGTCGCCGCGTAGACCGCCTCGACGTCCTGGCCGTCGACGTTGATCGACTTCATGCCGAAGGCGACGGCGCGCTGCGAGAAGTCCGTGATCGGCGAGTGCTGCGAGATCGGCGTCGACTCGGCCCAGCCGTTCATCTCCAGCACGAAGAGCGCCGGCACCTTCCAGAGCTGGGCGAGGTTGAGCGACTCGTGGAACGTGCCAGTGTTCGTGGCGCCGTCCCCGAAGAAGGCGACGCCGACGCGGGGCTGCTTGCGGAACTGGAAGGCAAGCGCAGCGCCGGTGATCGCGGGAAAGCCTCCCCCGACGACGGCGTTCGCGCCGATGTTCCCGTGCTCGAGGTCGTAGAGGTGCATCGAGCCCCCGTAGCCGTGCGAGCATCCCTCGAGCTTGCCGTACAGCTCGGCCATGACCGCGTTGACGTGCGTGCCCTTGGCGATCGTGTGCCCGTGGGCGCGGTGGGTGGACGCGATCACGTCGTCCGGCTCGAGCGCGGCGCAGACTCCGGAGGCGACGGCCTCCTGGCCGATGCAGACGTGCAGGAACCCGGGCAGCTCGCCGGCGCGGAAGCGCTCCTCGACCTTCTCCTCGAAGCGGCGGATCAGCAGCATTTCCCGGAAGAGCTCGTGCAAGCGCTCGTCCGAGAGCGCGTCTGTATCGGGCGCCCTGTTCTCTACCTTGGCCATTGCGGGCTTCATTATGCTGACGCCGCATGGGGCTGGTAGAACAGTGGCGTCGCCTCGGATCCGAACTGCCCGCGGGGTGGTCGGAGGCCCGCCTCGCCCTGACGCTGCCGCACGCGAAGCAGCGGGAGCGAGCCGCCTTGCTCCTCAGCCCGGCGAGCCCGAACTGGGTCGGCGAGACGCTACGGCTCTCGGTCAAGCGGGCCGGCGGCGGGATTGGTCCCGACCAGTGCGAGAAGCTGCTCGGCAAGCTCGACGAGGAGCGGATCAGCGGCACGCTGACGCTCGTCGAGGCCCTCGAGCGCGACGTCGAGATCGACGTCCCGAACGCTGCGCTCGCAGAAGCGTGGGTCGCGGCCGTCGCGGAACTGCCGCCCGACTGGAGCGACCTGTACTGCGAGCTCGAGCTCGACTCGAGCGACTACCTCCAGCGAGCGGCGCTGCTGCTGGCGCCGATCAATCCCGCGCGCGTGCCTGGCCGCAGCGCCTTTCGCTTCCGCGTTGCCCACAGCTTCGGCTACGGCGCCTCGCCGCAGATGACGGCGCGCTGCCTCGAACGCGTGGACACCGAGGGCGTCACCGGCAGGCTCACGGTCCTCCGGGTCCTTTCAGACACGCACAACGTGGCCACCCAGGGCCCCGTGTGGCGCGTCGAGGGCAAGGCGGTCTAGAAACGCGCACCATGGGTATCTCCTAGCCATGAGCGGCGATCCTGTCTCCTGGCTGCTGGTCGAGCCCGGCTGGACGGTCGTGGACGCCCACGGCAAGAAGGTCGGCACTGTGGACGATGTCCTCGGGGACGAGCAGATCGACATCTTCCACGGGCTGCTCGTGGACGGCGAAGAGATCCTCGCCGAGCGCGTCGCCGACATCCACGAGGGCGAGATCAGGCTCCGCTAGACGGTTCCCAGGTTTGCCGTGCCACCCGGCAGGCAACCACGAAGAACATGTTGCGGAAGATCCTCTGGACGGGCCTCTACGGTGCACTTGGCGCGGCCGCGACCATGGCGGCACGCCGCGCCGCTTCCGGCATCTGGCGCATCGCAACGGGCGAGAAGCCCCCGGCGAAGCGATGAAAGGCGACGGTTCGGTCGAGTCCGGCGCCGACAAGCTCGAGGAGCTGTCGAACAAGGCTGCGGCGAAAGGCGGAGTTGCCGCGAAGGTCGCGCCGGAGCTCGCCGACGACGCCGCGTTTCTACGCAAGCTCAAGCCCTCACTGATGGTCAAACGCGCCAAGGGTGAGCTCCCCAAGGACGCGGAACCCGGCACAGCCGCGCCGCACGCCCCGACAGGTCCCCAACACGCTCCGCAGAAGCAGCGCGGGTCGGGCCCGAACCCGATCGTGGTGGCGGCGGCGGCCTTCGGAGTCGGCACGCTTCTGGCGAAGGCGATCGACTGGAGGGGCCATGCCCACCCGCGACGCTGAGCAGACCCCGGGCGTCGGCACCGCGGCGAAGCAGGTTGCCGAGCACGCGAGCACGCTCGCGAAGCTCAGGCTCGAGCTCGTTCGGCTCGAGGCGAAGAGCAAGGTCATCGGGGTCGGGCTCGGGATCGGCGCCGCCGTGCTGGCTCTCTACGCGATCGGCTTCCTGTTCGCGACGATCGCCGTCGCGCTCGCGATCGTGCTGGACGCCTGGCTCGCACTGCTCCTCGTCACGGTGGGTCTTCTGACGATCGTCGCCGTCCTGGGACTGCTGGCACGCGCCAAGCTCTCGGGCGGCACTACGGGGAGCGACAATGGCCACGGCTAGCCGGAACGGCCGCACGCCTGACGTCGTCCGGCGCGAGATCGGGCGCGAGAAGGCGCAGCTCGACACCGCCGTCGCACAGCTGAAGGAGGGCCTCGGTGACGCGACCGACGTCGCCGGCAAGCTCCGCGGCAAGCTACCCGTCGTCGCAGCGGGCGCGCTCGGCGCAGGCTTCTTCCTCGCCGGCGGGGTCGGCGCGACGATGCGCCTGCTCGCCCGCAAGGGCCGCGAGCGCTGAGCACGAACGTCGGACACGCGCCGTCGAGCCCCTGGCGGTTCTCGGCCCGCGAGTGGGCGAGCGTCTTCAAGCGGGCGTTCCAGGCCTTCCTCGCCGACGATGCGATGGGTCTGTCCGCCCAGGTCGCGTTCAGCTCCCTGCTCGCGTTCTTCCCGGCGATGGTCTTCCTCGTCGGCCTACTCGACTTGCTCGGGGCCTACGACACGCTGAAAGGGTTCCTCGCCCCGGTCGCGCCGGGCGACGTGCTCAAGACGATCGACACCCTGCAGAAGGAGACGTCCAAGGGCACGTCGGTGGTCGCGTTCGTCGTGGGCGCGGCCGGCGCCACCTGGGCCGCAAGCGGTGCGATGGGCGCTGTGATCAAGGCGGTCAACCGTGCCTACGACCGCGTCGAGACGCGGCCGTTCTGGAAGACGCGGATCATCGCGATCGTGCTCGTCTCCCTGACCGGGCTCGTGCTGGCAGGGCTCCTGCTGCTGATCGTCTTCGGCGGCCCGCTCGGCAACGCGATCGCAGACAAGGCGCATCTCGGCGGCGCGTTCGAGCTCCTCTGGACGGTGCTGCGCTGGCCGATCGCCTTCGTCGCGATCCTCCTTTTCTTCGGGCTGGTCTACTACCTGGCCCCGAACGTCGACGTGCGGAGCTGGAAGTGGCTCAGCCCGGGCTCGCTCGTCGGCGCCGTCTCGTGGCTCGCGCTCTCGGGTCTCTTCGCCCTCTACACGAGCTTCTCGGACTCGTACTCGAAGACCTACGGCGCGCTCGCGAGCGGGATCGTGCTGCTGCTCTGGCTCAACTACTCCGCGTTCGCGCTCCTCTTCGGAGCGGAGCTGAACTCCGCGCTCGAGCAGCAGGCGGAGATCCACGCCGCGGGCGGCGAGAGGGCTGGCCTCGTCAAGCCCAGCCGTAGGGCCTAGCTCACCCTGATCGAGCCCTGGACCGTCTTCGGGCTGCGATCGGAGAAGAAGCGGAGCGCACCGGGGGAGAGCTTCACCTTCCACGTCAGCGTGCCCGTCGCGGCCAGACCGGACTTGCGATTGACGCCCGTGCCGACGAGGTGGGCGTTGTGCACCTTCGAACGGTCCCGGACGACGATCGTGTAGCTGCCCGCCGTCACCCCGCGGAGCACCTTGCCGGCCGCGTTGCGAAGCGTGATCGTCGCTGTCGGCCCGACCGTCAGCAGGAGCCTTTCGGCCGCCGGCGCCGGAGTCGGCGTCGGCTCGGGAGGCGGGTTGCCGACGACGAACTCGCCGCGCATCAAGGTTGAGTGCGGGTCGCACACGTACTCGTAACGGCCTTCCACGAAGGTCACCGTCCAGGTGACGTTCGCCGTCTGCTCGACCGGTGTCGACCGGTCGACGCCCGGCCCGGAGAGATGGAAGTTGTGCTCTTCCGCGAGGTCGCGGACCGAGATGTCGTAGGTGCCGGGATCGAGCTTGGTGACGATCGAGCCGTCGGGATTGGCGAGGCGAATGAAGAAGCCCGGCCCGACAGTGCCCGTCAACTCGGGGTCTGCGGAGACGGACGGCGCTCCGGCCGGAGCGAGCACGAACGCCGTAGCAGCGGCAAGAGCGACGAGATCCCGGAAGCGCATCACCCCGATCTACGCCGGGCGGCCGCGATCGGATTGACAGACGCGATCTCTCTCCTTGCCGGCGACCTCGCCGACCGCTTGAAGGAGACGCCTACGCTCGCAGCTCCGCGCCATGCTCCGTGGCGAGTGCCACGACGATTCGCTCGCGCAGCTGCGCGGCGTCCTCGTCGGAGAGCGTCCGCTCGGACGACTGGAACGCGAGGCGGATCGCCACGGACTTCCGGCCATCGCCGACCTGCGCGCCGCGGTAGACGTCGAAGATGCGGGCCTCGCGCAGCTCCGGTCCACCGGCCTCGCGCGCTGTCGTCACGAGCGCGCCGGCCTCGATCTCCTCGGCCACGGCGACCGCGATGTCCTGCCGCACGAGCGGGAACGTGACCACGTCCTCGTAGGTCACGGGGTCGCGCGACGCGGCTTCGAGTTCGGCGAGATCGAGCTCGAAGCCGCCCCAGCCGCCTGCGAGCAGCGCCGGATGGATCTCACCGACGAGGCCTGCGTCAGTCCGCGCGGTCTTGCCGGGGTGGAAGAGCGGGTGCTCGGCGCGCTCGAAGCCCGGCTCGGCCTTGAGCGCGCGGTAGACGGCCTCGACGGCGCCCTTGGCCCGCCCGAATCCGCCTTCGACGATGCCTGCGACCCGCAGCCTCTCGTCGGGCAGCTCGCTGCCCTCGAGGTACACGCGAGCGACCTCGAAGAGGGCGATCCGCTCCGCACCGAGATCGACGTTGCGGTCCACGGCATCGACCAGGCTCGGTAGCAGCGACGTGCGCAGGGTCATCAGGTCGACGGAGATCGGCTCCTGCAGCGCCCAGGCGCCGTCGGCCGGGACGAGAGAGGGCGTGTACGTCTCGGAGAAGCCGAGCCCGACGAGGACGTCCTCGACCCGGCGGCGAAGCGCCTGCTCACGCGTCAGCGTCCCGAACATCGCCCGGCGCAGAGGCAGCGTGAAGGGCACGTCCTCCAGCCGAAAGCGCGCGATCTCCTCGACCACGTCGATCTCGCGCATGACGTCGCGGCCGCGCCAGGTCGGCACCAGCACGGACCCGTCCGCCGGCTCGAAGCCGAGCCTCGCCAGGATTCGCTGCTGCTCGTCCGCGGGCGTCTCGATCCCGATCACGGCGTCCGCGCGATCGGGACGGAAGCGCACGACCTGCCGCTCGGGCAGCCCCGCGTGGACGTCGGACTCCCCCACCCACTTCGCGTCCGAGAGCTGGACGATCAGCTCGGTCGCCATCCGCGCCGCATGGCCGGCGAGGTGCGGGTCGACGCCCTTCTCCCAGCGGTTCGAGCCCTCCGTGCGGAGCCGGAGCCGCTCGGAGGTCCGGAAGATCCCATGTGGCTCGAAATTCGCCGCCTCGAGCAGGACCTCGTGCGTCGCGTCGCCGATCTCCGTCTCCTCGCCGCCCATGATCGCCGCGAGGGCGATCGGGCGTTCACCGTCGGTGATCAGGAGATCGGCTGGGTCCAGCTCGCGTTCGACGCCGTCGAGCGTACGCATCGTCTCGCCGGTCCGGGCACGGCGGACGACGATCCGGCCGGTGCCGACACTCTTCCAGTCGAAGGCGTGCAGCGGGCTACCGAGCGCGAGCATGACGTAGTTGGTGACGTCGACGATGTTGGAGATCGGACGCATGCCGGC
>JANMJY010000243.1:0-8265 GCA_031371615.1 Actinomycetes bacterium
TCGGTGCTCGAGTACTTCATCTCGACCCACGGTGCCCGTAAGGGCCTGGCCGACACCGCGCTCCGCACCGCCGACTCCGGCTACCTGACGCGGCGTCTCGTCGACGTCTCGCAGGACGTGATCATCCGCGAGGCAGACTGCGGCACGGACGACTTCGTCGAGCTGCCGGTGCACCTGCCCGAGGGCATGAACAAGTCGGTCATGGGCCGCGTGCTCGCCGAGGACGTCTTCAAGCCTCTCTCGAGCGGCAAGCCGAGCAAGACGCTCGTCGCGTCCAAGGGCGAGGAGATCACCGCGCCGCGCCTGCGTGAGATCGCCGAGGAGCTCGACGACCAGAATCTGAAGCTGCCGGTCCGCTCGGTGCTCAAGTGCCGCGCCGAGACCGGTGTGTGCCAGACGTGCTACGGCACGTTCCTCGCGACGGGCAACGTCTCGGACATCGGCGACGCGGTCGGCATCATCGCCGCGCAGTCGATCGGCGAGCCGGGCACGCAGCTGACGATGCGGACGTTCCACACCGGCGGGGTCGCCGGCGCGGACATCACGCACGGCCTGCCGCGTGTCGTCGAGATCTTCGAGGCGCGGAACCCGAAGGGCGCCGCGACGCTCGCGGAGGTCGGCGGCCGCGTCGAGATCGAGGAAGCGGATCGGACCGTCAAGATCACGATCGAGCCCGACGCCCTCGACGAGGCCGGCGAGCCGATTCCCGCCAAGGAGTACTCGCTCCCGCGGCGCTCCCGGCTGCTCGTCACGCACGGCCAGGTGATCGAGCAGGGCGACGCCCTGAACGAGGGCTCCCGCTCGCCGGCCGAGCTGCTCGACCTGCACGCGAAGGCGGGCAAGGGCTCGACCGAGACCGAGCTGTACCTCGTTGGCGAGGTGCAGAAGGTCTACAAGTCGCAGGGCGTCGACATCCACGACAAGCACATCGAGCTGATCGTCCGGCAGATGCTGAAGAAGGTTCGTGTGATGGAGGCCGGGGACACGTCCCTGCTCCCGGGTGAGCTCGCCGACAAGACGAAGCTCGAGCGCGAGAACGCGAAGCTGAAGAAGAAGGACGAGCAGGCGACTTTCGAGCCGCTGATCCTCGGGATCACGAAGGCCTCGCTCGCGACCGAGTCCTTCCTCTCGGCCGCGTCCTTCCAGGAGACGACCAAGGTGCTGACCGACGCCTCGATCGAGGGCAAGGTCGACCACCTGCTCGGCCTGAAGGAGAACGTGATCATCGGCAAGCTGATCCCGGCTGCGACCGGCCTCAGGCGCTATCGCCAGATCGGCATCGGCCCCTCCGACTCCGTCCCCGCGCACCTCTACGCACGGCCCGAGACGGAGGCCGAGCTGCTGGCGGCGCTGGAGGAGATCGGCGGCGACGGCGACGGCCTCGACCTGGAGGCGCTCGGCCTCACGTTCGGTGGCCAGCCTGGAGCCGACGACGTGAGCTCGCACGACGCCGGCGAGGCGACCGAGGTTCCCGAGGTCGAATCGCCGCTCGACGAGGAGAAGTAGGCCTCGAGCCGATCGGAGTGACGCGAGGGCGGCCGAGAGGCCGCCCTCGCCGTTTCCGGGTCGTCTGCTACAACGGCGGCCGAATGAGGTACCTCCTCACGATCGTGCTCGCCGCGGCGGCGTTCGGCGCCGCCTCCGGCCCGGCCACGGCGGCGCCCTGCGGTTTGCCGGACACCAAGCCGCTCTGGGTCGACTACGGCGCGACGGAGCTGCTCGGGCGCTTCGGCCGGCCCGGGGTCGTTGTCGCCGGCGCTGGTGTCGAGTATCCGACGAAGGCTCGCTCGCTGGGCGCCAAGACGGTCTACTGGGACAACTACCTGAGCACGCGGGTCGGGACGCCCTCGGTGCCCGCCGACCTGGACGTGCTGCCGGCGCGGGCGCAACGAGTCTTCGACTTCGCCGTCCTTTCGGCCGGCTGCCCGGATCCCGTGATCGCGATGAACGAGCTCTTCGGCGCCTCGACGCCGACGCCGTGGACGCCGACGACGGCCCGTTACCGGGCGAACGTGCTCGAGTGGGCCCGGCTGCTGCAGGCGAAGGGCGGGCATCCGGTGCTGCTCGTCTCCAGCGAGCCCTACACCGGTGGCGAAGCCGGCCAGTGGTGGCGCGAGCTCGCGGAGGTCTCGGACATCGCGCTCGAGAAGTACTTCAACGCCGTTGCGGTCCACGGTGCCGGGCCGGAGCTCGGCAGCCGGCGCATGCGGACGTCGATGCGGGGCTCGCTCTCGAAACTGTTCGCGGTCGGCGTGACGCCCGGAAAGCTCGGCGTCGTGCTCGCCTTCCAGACGAAGCGCGGCTCCGGTGGGCGCGAGGGTCTCGAGCCCGCGGGCGCGTGGTTCGAGGTCGCGAAGCTACAGGCGCTCGCCGCGCGGCAGGTCGCGCGCGAGCTCGGGCTCGCGCACATCTGGTCGTGGGGCTGGGGCTTCTTCAACGAGGAGGCGAAGGATCCCGACAAGCTCGGCGCTGCCTGTGTCTGGCTCTGGGCTCGTGATCCGTCGCTGTGCGCGGCGAACACGCTGACCCAGCGGTTCGACCGCGATCTGCGAGCGGGACAGATCGACCTGCCTGCGGGCGTTCGCTGCGCCCTCGGCGACTCGACGATCACGACGAACGAGATCGCCGGCCTGGCCCGCGTCACGGGTGATGCAGAGCTCGCGCTCACGGCCCTCTACGGACGGCTCGTGCAGCAGCGTGCGGCCTCGGTCGGCGCGAAGGACGTGAGAGCGGCGGAGCGGGGGATCGTGCTCCGCCGCTTCGGCGGCAGTCGCACGCCCTACCTCGCGGCCCTCCTGCACGCGCGCGCGAGCCCGGCGATCGCCCTCGCTGCGATCGCCGACGAGCTGCGCCGCGAGGCGATCCAGGCCCGCCTGCGCGCGCCCGTGCCCTCGGCCGGCGAGATCGCAGAGTTCGCCGCGACCTACGCCGGGGTCCAGCTGCAGGACATCCCCGGCGCCGGCGCCGTTCCGGGCGTCGTGCCCGAGACCCCGCTCGGCCTGCTGCCGAGCGCGCTCGCGCGGCCGGTGATCGTCCGCGCCCTGCGGCACGCCGCGCGCGCCGGCGCGTACGACACCTGGGCGGAGCGACGCCAGCTCGCGACGCTCGCCGAGCTGCGCTGCACGCGCGACCGCCTGCCCTCGGTCGGGACGGCCCGGATTACGAGTTGGCTGCCGTTCCTGGTGCCGGTCCCGGGGCTCGCGTGATCGAGTCGACCGCGACCACGGTGCCCTTGCCCGCGCCCTTGGCGCGGTAGAGCGCCTCGTCGGCCCGCTCGAAGAAGGAGACGGAGTCGTCCTCCGGCTGGAGCTCGGTGACGCCTGCGGAGAGGTGCAGACGACCGGCCTGCCCGACGGGCCTCTCGGAGACGGCGTACTCGAGCCGCTTGCAGAGCAGGTCGGCGTCCTTGACCGACGACTCCGGCAGGATCACCGCGAACTCGTCGCCGCCGACGCGGCAGGCGACGTCCGCAGAGCGAACGACGTCACGGACGCGGTCGGAGGCCTCGGCGAGGACGGCGTCGCCCGCGAGATGCCCGATCCGGTCGTTGATCGCCTTGAAGTCGTCGAGGTCGAAGACCACGAGCGCGAGGCTGCGGCTGTAGCGGTGCGCGCGGGCGACCTCGCGGCCCAGCGTCTCGTGGAAGTAGCGGCGGTTGTGCAGCCCGGTGAGCGCGTCGAGGTCTGCGAGCTGGCGCGCCTCCCGGAAGCGGCGCGCGTTGTCGATCGCCGGGCCGGCCCGGAGCGCGAGCTCCTCGAGCTCCATCGCGCTCGTCGCGTCGAATGCGGCGGCGCCGCTCCGGGAGTACGCGGCGAGATACCCGAGCCGCTCCCCTTCGCAGGCCAGCGGGACGGCGAGTGCGGCGCGGATTGGCTCACCGCCGCCACTCGCGGCGCCGTACTCGTACGAGATCGCGATCGAGCGGGGAGTCGATCCGTCGGGTGGGCCCGAGACCGTGACGACGGGCTCGCCGCCGCCGAGGCCCGTCGCTGCGAGAAGTGGTTCCTGGTTTTCGGCGGCGACGGAGACGACGGCTGCGTCGACACCGCCGATCGCTCCCGTGGCATCGAGCGTGCGCGTGAGGACTTCGTCCAGGTCGATAGTGCCGCCGAGCTCCCCGAGCACACGGCTGCGGCGGTTTTCCGCCTGGGCGCGCTCGAGCGCCGCCGAGAGGTCCCGCACCATCGCCTCCATGCGCTCGTCGACCTGGGCCGCCAGCGCAGCCAGCCGGTCCTCGGCCTCACTGCCGGAGTGCCGGCCGAGCAGGAACATGGTGACGGCGAGGGCCATCGCGACAAGCGCCGCGCCGCAGGCGATGAAGGTCGTGGTCATAGCTATGGACGAACGGCGAATCCGTGCCGCACGCTCACTCTAATCGCCCTTCATCCATATAGCTACGGTCTGTAACAGGTAAAAACGGCTCTCCTTTGCCGCTGCCGGCGATCTTCGCTACACTCCGCTGTCCGGTTGGCAGGGCCTTTGCTGCATGCCCCGCCGACCGTTGCTGTGTGAGCAAAAGACCGCTGTAACACCGATTGGGGAGCAACGCGTGCCGACAACAAACCAACTCGTTCGCAAGGGCCGTCAGACGCCGAAGGCGAAGACGAAGACCCCTGCGCTCCGCGGTGCCCCGCAGAAGCGAGGCGTCTGCACGCGCGTCTACACGACGACCCCGAAAAAGCCGAACTCGGCGCTGCGCAAGGTCGCGCGCGTGCGGCTGACGAACGGCATGGAGGTCACGACCTACATCCCGGGCGAGGGGCACAACCTCCAGGAGCATTCGGTGGTGCTGATCCGCGGCGGCCGCGTCAAGGACCTGCCGGGCATCCGCTACAAGGTGATCCGGGCCGCGCTCGACACGGCCGGCGTCTCCGATCGCAAGCAGGGCCGCTCGAAGTACGGAGCCAAGCGCTCCTAATGCCTCGTCGCGCAGATATCACGCCACGCGTGCTCGAGGCCGACCCGATCCACTCGTCGACTCTCGTCACGCAGTTCATCAACGCGGTCATGCAGGACGGGAAGCGCTCGACGGCCGAGCGGCTCGTCTACGACGCGCTCGCGATCGTGGCCGAGAAGTCCGGCAAGGCCCCGATCGAGGCCCTCGAGGCCGCGGTCAAGACGGTGACGCCGGTGCTCGAGGTCCGCTCCCGGCGCGTCGGCGGCGCCAACTACCAGGTGCCCGTCGAGGTGCCGCAGCGGCGCGCGCGCACGCTCGCGATCCGCTGGCTCGTGCAGTTCTCGCGCGACCGGCGCGAGAAGGGCATGCAATTGAAACTCGCAGCCGAGCTGCTGGACGCGATCAACGGCCAGGGCGGCGCGTTCAAGAAGAAGGACGACATCTACCGGATGGCGCAGGCCAACAAGGCCTTCGCGCACTATCGCTGGTAGGGGAGACATGAGCACTACCGCCACACGCGTCGGGCTGGACCGCGTCCGCAACATCGGGATTATGGCTCACATCGACGCCGGGAAGACGACGACGACCGAGCGGATCCTGTACTACACCGGCCGCACCCACAAGATGGGCGAGGTCCACGAGGGCGCCGCGACGATGGACTGGATGGCCCAGGAGCAGGAGCGCGGGATCACGATCACCTCGGCGGCGACGACCGCGGAGTGGCGCGACCATCGGATCAACATTATCGATACGCCCGGGCACGTGGACTTTACAGCAGAGGTGGAGCGAAGCCTGCGCGTGCTCGACGGCGCCGTCGCCGTCTTCGACGCGGTCGCGGGTGTCCAGCCCCAGTCCGAGACCGTCTGGCGCCAGGCCGACAAGTACAAGGTGCCGCGGATCGCGTTCATCAACAAGATGGACCGCACCGGCGCCGACTTCTTCGCCTCGGTCAAGTCGATGGTGGACAAGCTCGGCGCCAACCCGGTTCCGATCCAGCTTCCGATCGGCCAGGAGGAGCACCACCGCGGCGTCGTCGACCTCGTCGAGATGAACGCGATTACCTACGAGGACGACCTCGGCGAGAAGTTCACCGTCGGCGAGATTCCGGCCGAGCTGGCCGAGCAGGCGCACGAGTATCACCACCTGTTGATCGACGCGATCGCCGAGCACGACGACGAGTTGACGGAGACGTACCTCACGGACGAGTCGCTCGTCACGTCCGAGATGATCAAGCGCGCGCTCCGCGCCGGCACGCTCGCCGACGCGTTGACGCCCGTGCTGCTCGGCAGCGCCTTCAAGAACAAGGGCGTCCAGCCGCTCCTCGACGGCGTCATCGACTACCTGCCGAGTCCGCTGGACGTGCCTTCGATCATGGGGATCGACCCCAAGACCGAGGCCGAGATGTCGCGCGACGCCGATCCGAACGCGCCCTTCTCAGCCCTGGCCTTCAAGGTCATGTCCGATCCGTTCGTCGGCAAGCTGACCTACTTCCGCGTCTACTCCGGCACGCTCAAAGCGGGCGACCGGGTGCTGAACACGACCACAGGCAAGACCGAGCGCATCGGCCGCATCCTCCAGATGCACGCGAACCACCGCGAGGAGCGCGAGGAGATCTGGGCGGGCGAGATCGCCGCGGGTGTCGGGCTCAAGCAGACGACGACGGGCGACACGCTCGCGGTCGAGAGCGCGCCGATCGTGCTCGAGCGGATGACCTTCCCGGAGCCCGTGATCTCGGTCGCGATCGAGCCGAAGACGAAGGGCGACCAGGACAAGCTGGGCGCCGGGCTCGCGCGCCTCGCCGAGGAGGATCCGACCTTCCGCGTCACCTCGGACGAGGAGACCGGCCAGACGCTGATCGCCGGCATGGGCGAGCTGCACCTGGAGATCCTCGTCGACCGGCTGATGCGCGAGTTCAAGGTCGACGCGAACGTGGGCCGGCCGCAGGTGGCCTACCGCGAGACGATCTCGAAGCCCGCCGAGAAGATCCAGGGCCGCTTCGTCCGCCAGACCGGCGGCTCCGGCCAGTACGGCGACGCCACCATCAACCTGCTGCCGCAGGAGCCCGGCAAGGGCTACGAGTTCGTGGACAAGATCGTCGGCGGCAAGATCCCCAAGGAGTACATCAAGCCGATCAACGAGGGGATCGTCGAGGCGATGAACTCGGGCATCCTCGCCGGCTACCCCGTCGTCGACGTCAAGGTCGAGCTGATCGACGGCTCCTACCACGACGTCGACTCGAGCGAGCGCGCCTTCAAGATCGCCGGCTCGATGGCCTTCAAGGAGGCGATGAAGCGCGCGAAGCCGAAGCTGCTCGAGCCGGTGATGGCCGTCGAGGTCGTCACGCCGGAGGACTTCCTCGGTGACGTGATGGGCAACCTGAACAGCCGTCGCGGCCGGATCGAGGAGATGACCCCGATGGGCAACGCGACGACGATCAAGGCGATCGTGCCGCTGTCCGAGATGTTCGGCTACGCCACCGACGTCCGCTCCATGACGCAGGGGCGCGCCACCTTCAGCATGCAATTCGATCGCTACGAGGAGGTCCCCGGCTCGATCGCCGCGGACATCGTCGACACGCACTCAACAGGTTCGTAGAGAGAGACGGAGGAGAGACCAGAATGGCGAAGCAGAAGTTCGACCGCAACAAGCCGCACCTCAACGTCGGCACGATCGGTCACATCGACCACGGGAAGACGACGCTGACCGCTGCGATCACGAAGGTGCTCGCCGAGTCCAGCGGTGGCACGGCGGTCGCGTTCGACGACATCGACAAAGCTCCCGAGGAGCGCCAGCGCGGGATCACGATCAACACCGCGCACGTCGAGTACGAGACGGCCAACCGCCACTACGCCCACGTCGACTGCCCGGGCCACGCCGACTACATCAAGAACATGATCACCGGCGCCGCGCAGATGGACGGCGCGATCCACCTCGTCTCCGCCGCCGACGGACCGATGCCGCAGACGCGGGAGCACATCCTGCTCGCGAAGCAGGTCGACGTGCCGTACATCGTGGTCGCGCTGAACAAGGCCGACATGGTCGACGACCCCGAGCTGCTCGAGCTCGTCGAGATGGAAGTGCGCGAGCTTCTCTCCAAGTACGACTTCCCCGGCGACGACATCCCGATCGTGCACGTCTCGGCGCTGAAGGCGCTCGAGGGCGACGCGGAGTGGACGCCGAAGATCCTGGAGCTGATGGAAGCGGTCGACTCCTACATCCCGGAGCCAACGCGCGAGATCGACAAGCCGTTCCTGATGCCGATCGAGGACGTCTTCACGATCACGGGCCGCGGCACGGTCGTCACCGGCCGGGTCGAGCAGGGCGCGATCAAGATCGGCGACGAGGTCGAGATCGTCGGCATCCACGAG
>JANMJY010000258.1:0-2476 GCA_031371615.1 Actinomycetes bacterium
CTGCGCGAAGCGACGGTTGCGGCGGCCTCGATCGGGTCCTCGTCCAGGTGGGTGGCGCCGATCTCGGTCACGAGCGTCGCGCTCGCGCCCGCGCCCGCAAGGGCGAGCTGAAATCGCGTGGCCAGGCTGTGCAGCGCGTCCGCCTGCCCGCTCAGACGCGCAGAGTCGACGGCTGCGACGACGACGAGGTCGGGCCGAAGTGTGGTCGCGGTTTCGTCGATCGTGGCAAGCGGCGTGTCCGCACCGAGGTAGGTGATGCGCCAGCCGTGCTCGCGCAGAGCGAGCCCGAAGACGATCAGGGAGAGGTCATGCTGCTCGCCCGCGGGGCAGGCGAGGAGCGCGCGCCGGCCTGAGCCTCGATCCCAGCCGCGCGCTAGGCCGAGCATTCGCCCCCGCAGCAGGTTGCTGGCGAAGTGCTCCTGCCCGATCGTGATCTCGTCGCGCTGCCAGCGCTCGCCCAGATCGCGGAGCGCCGGGAGGACGGAGTCGCGCAGGACGCTCTCGAGCGTGAGCGACGACAGCAGCCGGTCGAATGCCGCGTGCGCCCCGACGTCGTCAAAGGCGACGAGCGCCTCGACGAGCGCCCCGGCAGAGGGTAGGTCGACCGCGTCGCCGAGCGCGAGTTTCGCCGCCTCCGCGGCTGAGATGCCCCGCCCGAGCGCGCCCGTCATCGTCCCGACGCGCCGTTCGTCCTCGGCCGAGTAAAGCCGGTAGCCGCCCGAAGACCGCTCGGGCCGGAGCAAGCCGTAGCGGCGCTCCCAGGCGCGAAGGAGCTCGGGGCTGACGCCGGTGCGCCGCGCGAGCTCGCCGATGCGGAGATCTGCGGACACGTCTCATCAGTGTACACACTATCGACAAAGATTTGACAACGCGGCTAGTTACTTGTACGATCAATTGACAAACATTACACAATCAAATCGCACACCAGACGAGGCGAGAGTTCCACCAACCACTGAGAGGGGACATCCATGAAGCTCTTCGCAATGACAGAACAGCCTTCGCGGAGCCTGGGCGTTGGCGCAAGATCACGGGAGATGACGGCGCGGCTGCTGCTGTTTGTCGCCGCCACTGCCTCGTTTGTGCTGTCCGTTTCGCTGTGGTTCGCTGGGAACGAGCTTCAGGGAATCTTCGTCGGTCTCTGGGTGCCCTCGATCCTGGCACTTGGTGCCATCGTGCTCCCGCGGAGCGTGAGGTCATGAGCAACGTCGGCCTGTTCGCTGTGGGAGCGGTTGTCACGCTGCTCGTCGTGGCTGCGCTCGCGCTCCTCGTCTGGGGGGCGGTTCTGGACGGACGCTACGAGAACGAGCAGCGGGCAGCGGCAGAAGACGCGAGGCCGGCGAGGCAGGATCCGGCACTGCACGCAACCGACGCGAGCGAGGCGGGATCCGGCATTGCACGCAATCGACGCAGCGTGAGCCTGTAGTGGCTGTTAGCGAGGATAGGCGGTTCGAACATCCCTGGCCGGCGGAGAAGGTCGAGAGTGCCCTCAAGGCACCGGCGTCTGAGTCAAAAGCCCACGGTCTACGCCAGCTGGCGGAGTCCGAACTACTCGTCCTGATTTCGCAGTGTGATCTCCGCGCCTTGGAAGTGGTCTACGACCGCCACATCGAAGCCGCCTGGAGGGTCGCTCTCGCGTACTCGGATGACGTGCCAGCCGCCGAGCGGGCGGTCGAAGCCGCCTTTCTCCACTTGTGGCGGAAACCCGAACCCGGAGCTCGCGCAAGTCTCGCCGCGCGGCTCCTGTCCAGCGTGAAGCGCGAAGCCTCGCGCGCGTAGCCAAGACCCGCGGCGGCCGAGGAATCGTGGGAGCCCTCAAAAGGCCCTTCCGCATGAGCGCCGCTGATCGGATGACGCGCGGCGTCCTCACCCTGTTTGCTGTCGTGCCGTGGGCGTGGAGCGTCGTCGTGGTGGAGCTCGACCGGCGACAGCGGGTGTCGTTGGACGACGTGGAGCCCGCATACGACGGTCCGCTCGTGTCTGTGATCGTGCCTGCTCGCGACGAGGGGCGGGGCGTGCGAGCAGCGACCGCCTCGCTCGCGGCTCAGGAGTACGGCTCGCTCGAGGTGATCGTTGTCGACGACGAGTCGTCGGACGCGACGGCCGCCGAGGCTCGAGCCGCTGCGACAGATCGCGTTCGGGTTCTTGAGGGCAAGCCCGTGCCCACCGGCTGGGTCGGGAAGTCGTGGGCGTGCCACCAGGGGTACGAGCTCGCACAAGGAGAATGGCTCCTGTTCACCGACGCTGACGTGCGCCACGCCCCGGATACCGTCGGGCGCGCGCTCGCCCTGGCGCAGCGCAGACGCGTCGCGGGCGTGTCGGTGCTTCCCCTGATCGAGACCGGAGGGCTCGTGGAGCAGGCGATCCAGCCGGCTGCCGCGGTGCTGATTCGCTCCTTCGTGGCGCCGGGGCCGCTCGTGCGCTCACGGCGCAGCCCGGTCGCGATTGCCGCCGGCGGGTTCATCCTGGTCTCGCGCGC
>JANMJY010000269.1:0-26853 GCA_031371615.1 Actinomycetes bacterium
TCCTCGACCACCCGGTACTCGGCACCGGCTGGAAGGGTGAGCTGACACCGTCCGACTACGCGGACTACCTTCCCGACGCCCGCGCGCGCTTCTCCGACCAGCCCGCCCCCTACTTCCCGCAGGAGGACGAGACCTTCATCCCCCAGCAGACGTTCGACCAGGTGCTGTTCGAGCTCGGCCTCGTCGGCGCGGCCGTCTTCTTCGCGGTCATCGTGCTCACCGTCCGTCGCGCGGCGGTCGCAGGCCGCCTGCCGAGACCGGGCGAGCGGTGGGCGGAGCAGGCCTACATGCCCCTGCCATGGGTCGCGTCGCTCGGCGGAGCCCTCGCCGGCGCGGCGCTCTTCGGCGGCTCTCCGCTCTCCGCGCTGTTCTGGCTCACGATCGGCGTCGCCGGCGCTGCGCCGGCACTTGCGTCTACGAGGGCCGAGCCCTGAGCCTGTCGATCGTGCACGTGATCGCGCGGCTCAACGTCGGCGGCGCGGCGCTCCACGTTCTGCAACTCGCGCGGGAGCAGGCACGCCGCGGTCACGACGTGATCGTCGTCGCGGGCACTCTCGCGGCGGGCGAGGAGTCGATGGAGTACGTGGCGGACGAGCTCGGGGTCGAGGTCGTGAAGCTGCCCGTGCTCCAGCGCGAGCTTTCCGCCCGTGCGGACGGGGCCGCGATCAATGCGCTGCGCGAGCTGATCCTGCGGCGGCGACCGGACGTGTTGCACACCCACACCGCCAAGGCCGGTGCGACCGGTCGCCTCGCGGCTCTGACGGTCGGAAGAGCGCGCCCGCGCGCGATCGTCCACACCTACCACGGCCACGTCCTCAGCGGCTACTTCAGCCGGCGCTGGGAGCACATGTTCCGGCTGATCGAACGGCTGCTCTCCCACACGGCCGGGAAGCTCGTGGCGGTCAGCCAGGAGGTACGCGACGACCTGGTGCGCTTCAAGGTCGCGCCGGCGCGGCGATTCGTGGTCGTGCCGTACGGCTTCGAACTGCCGCCGTGGACCGAGGGAGACGACGACGCACGCCGACGGCTCCGCGCCGAGATCGGCGCCGACGACGGGTGCTTCGTCGTCGGCTGGGCGGGGCGGCTGACGGCGATCAAGCGCCCGCTGGATCTCGTTCGCACGCTACGAGCGCTGCTCGACGAGGACGTCGACGCGCTGCTCGTCCTCGTCGGCGACGGCGAGGATCGGCCCGCCGTGGAGGCGCTCGCCGCCGAGCTCGGCGTGGCCGACCGCTGCCGCTTCGTCGGCTTCCAGAAGAGCATCCGCGACTGGTACGCGGCGTTCGACGCGCTCCTGCTCACCTCGGCGAACGAGGGGACTCCCGTCGTCGCGATCGAGGCACTTGCGGCAGGGAGGCCCGTCGTCGCGACGCGCGCGGGCGGAACCGGAACGGTCGTCGCGAACGGCGAGAGTGGCTACCTCGAGGAGATCGGCGACACGACCGCTCTCGCCGCGCGCCTGATGCTGCTGGCCCGCGACCGAGACCTGCGCGAGCGGATGGGCAAGCACGGTTCGGACGACGTGAGGACACGGTTCACGGTCGACCGGATGGCCGACGAGATCGAGGCGGTCTACCGCCGCCTGCTCGAGTGAAGGTCCTCCACGTCCACAAGCTCACGGGCGTGAGTGGCTCGGAGGGCCACCTGCTGGCGCTCCTGCCCGCACTGCGCGCACGCGGCGTCGACGCTCGGTTTCTCGGCCTCGACGTCCCCGGCACCGACGCACACCGCTTCCATGAGGCACTCGACGAGCTCGGCGTGCCGCACGCGAGCGTCCGTTGCGGTGCGGACGTCAGCCCGCGGCTGGCTCGCGACGTCCTCCGGGCGGTGCGCGCGCAGCAGCCCGACCTGGTGCACACGCATCTCGTCCACGCGGACATCTACGGCGCGCTCGCGGCACGCCGGCTGCGGCTCCCCTACGTCTCGACGCGGCACAACGACGACCGCTACCTGCTCGGCCCGTTCCGCTACGTCGACCGAGCGTTCGCGCATGGCGCTCGGCGCGTGATCGCGATCTCGGATGCGGTGCGCCACTTCCTCGAGACGGCTGGGCACGATCCGCAGAAGCTCGTCACGGTTCGGTACGGGCTCGACGCAGGCCCGGACGCACCGTCGGAGCCGACGCCCGCCGCCGCCGCGATCCCGCCCGATGTCCCGCTGGCTCTAGCAGTCGGGAGGCTGATCGAGCAGAAGGATCATGCGACTCTGCTCCGCGCGTTCGCACTCGTTCACGAGCGCCGACCCGATGCGCGCCTCGCGATCCTCGGTGCCGGTCAGCTGGAGAGTGAGACGCGGGCGCTCACGCGCGAACTCGGCCTCGAGGACGTCGTCTCGCTCCCGGGCCGAACGGCTCCCCGCGACTGGATGGCGCGCGCCGACGTCTTCGTGCACACCTCGAGGTGGGAAGGGTTCGGGATCGTGCTGCTCGAGGCAATGCTCGCGTCGCTGCCGGTCGTGGCAACCCGGGTGAGCGCCGTACCCGAGGTCGTTGTGGACGGAGAGACGGGCCTGCTCGCGGAGGCAGGAGACGCGACGGCGATCGCAGCCGCCCTGGGCGAGCTGCTCGACGATCCTGAACGCGCGCGCGTCCTCGGCGCGGCGGGCCTTCATCGTGCGCGGACGGACTTCTCCGTCGCGGGCATGACCGACCGGACGCTCGCGATCTACGAGGAGGCGGTCAGCTCGGGTTACTCGAGCGGGCGTGGCGTGCCGCCGCGCAGCTGACGGGCGAACGAGCTCCGTTCGCCCTCGCTCAACCCGAGCTTCCAGACCGCGAGACCCGCGAGCAGCCCCCAGGCCACGCCCACGGGGAGCAACTCCAGCAGCGTGTCCGTCTTCGCCACCCGCGCGATGCCGAATACGAGCACTGCGACGGCCACTGCCGGCAGGGCAGGGCGCAGGAGCGCGCGCACCACGGCAGCCGGCCTGAGGCCGGAGACCGAGGTCAGCCATACCGGAACGGCTAGCGCGAGCACCGCGGCGTCCGTGAGCAGGGTTGCGAGCGCGACTCCCCACGTGCCGACGGTAATCGCGAGCACGACGGAGAGCACGACGTTGACACCCGCGCCGGCGAGCAGCAGCCGTGCGATCTCACGCTGGCGGCCGCGCGCGATCAGGTACTGGGTCAGCAGCCAGATCGGCTGGTGGAGGAGGACGACCGCTGCGAGTAGCGCGAGCACGGGTGCGGAGTCGCCGTAGCCCTTGCCCAGCCACCCAGTGAGGAGCTGGCCGGGGATCGCCAGCAGCGGCAGAGCGAGGATCAGCGCAGCCGCCGAGCCGCCGCGCAGGCCCGCGAGCAGCAGCCGCCGCTGCCGCTCCTCCTGCCCTGCCCCCTCGTACTCGGCGAACGCGGGGTAGAGCAGCGAGGTGAGTACGCTGGCCAGACCGAACGCGAGCTGGAAGAGACGCGAGGCGATGGCGTAGATCGCGGCCTCGCGGGCGCCGAGCACGATCCCGACGACAACGATGTCGGTCGAGAAGACGACCTTGTTCGCGACGTGGACGAGGAAGTTGCTCCAGCTCACCGACGCCAGGTCGCGCACGCGCGCACGCGTCACGTACTCCCGGCGGAGCTGGAGATGCGGGAACTCGCTCCGCAGCCAGAGCAGCGGCAGCCCAAGGCGAAGGAGGGTGACGCCGAACGTGGCAGCGCCCAGCAGCACGAGCCCGCCGCCGCGAGGGATCACGATCGCGATCACGGCCGCGTAGAGGACGGTGCCGACGAAGTTGCCCAGGTTCTGGACGTCGAGCCGCTGGTGGCCGCCGAGCAGGTTGTAGAAGAGCCCGAGCGGAAAGCGGGCCGCGAGCCCGAGCGTGACGAGAAAGGTGGCGATCCTTGCATCCCAGACGAGGTCGTCGGGCATATCGATCAACGCCGGCACGAGCCACGAGAGCGCGATCCCCGCCACCACGGTGATTACCCCGATCGCGGCATAGAGGGCGAGCGCCACCGAGGCGAGGCGATTCGTCTCATCGGGCGCGCCCCGTCCGCGCGCCTCGGCAGTGAAGCGGACGACCGACGGGCCGAGGCCGAGGTCGAGCACCGCGAGGTAGATCGTGATCGAGCCAACGAACGACCAGACGCCGAAGGCCTCGTCGCCGAGGGCGTGGAGCACGATCGGCGTGACGACGAGACCCGAGAGCATGGACGCGCCGTACACCGCGTACACGCCCAGTGCGTTCCGCCGCAGAAACCTCAAGGCACGTCGGCGACGACGTGGAAGTTCGGAATCAGCGAACCCGGCAGCGGCTCCCGCAGGGACGTCACCCGGCGATCGAGTGCCGCCCCGGCCCAGTTCAGCAGCCAAACGGGCGGGCGGGCGAGCGGCGTCCGGCGGAGCGCGATCTCGGTGTAGGTGCCGAGCAGCATCGCGAGTGCCGACGCCGTCCCCGCGGCGGGCGTCACGGCGACCGAGTTCCAGCCGGCGTTCTGCTCGAAGAGGCGCCGGAGGCCCTCGTGCGTCCAGCGCCAGAGATCCTGCGGGGACGGATGGTAGACCTGCACGCCGTGCGTTGACGCGAGCACGCGCCCGCCCGGCGCTACCACGCGTCGGAGCTCCCGCACCGCCTGGGCCGGGTCGTCGCAGTGCTCCAGCACCTGCGTGCACAGCACGAGGTCGAACGAGCCGTCATCGACGGGCAACGCCTCGACCGGCCCGAGCAGCTCGGCAGCCGGATTGGGCACCACGTCGACGCCGACGTACTCCGATGCGCGCTCCGCGAAGAACGGGTAGTAGGGCTTGACGCCGCAGCCGACATCGAGCACGCGGTACTGCGCGCCTGCCTCTCGTGCCTGCGCCCGGAGCCACGCGGCCAGGGGCGCGCGGACGACCCAGGTGGGAGAGCTCATGCGCGGATGGCGCCGCTCCTTACCCGGCCAGTCTTCCACGCTCGGCACGCGGGAGACCCTACCCAGCGAGCTTCTGGAACGCCGCGAAGGCGGGCTTCTTCGCGCCCGTGTCGGTCAGGAGACCCGACTGCCAGCCTTCGTTGACGCCACGACGCTCGTCGCGGAGCAGGAACCAGAGCATCATGTCGATGCGCGGGTTCTTCTTCATGATCCCGTAGGCCTGCGTCAGGTAGCGGGCCTGGAACGCCGGGCTGACGCCGAAGATGCGGTCGGGCGGGTTGGATTGGTAGCCGTACTCGGTCACCCAGACCCTCTTGTTGCCGTAGAGGCGCGTCAGTTCCTTGATCAGGACGCTGATGTTCCCGAGCGTGACGGCGGTGGGCTCGTTGCCGTGCTTGCCGGGCGGCGGCGGCGTCGACGGCGTCTCGCTTGGCTTGCCGTAGTACGGGTGGTGGGCGTAGGCGTCGAAGTTCTTGACGCCCGCCTTCTTCATCCCGCGCAGGAAGGCGAGCGGTGAGAGCGAGGGGCGCACGGAAGTCGGCTCATTGTTTCCGCGCGGCCCGGTGACGCCACAGGCGACCTTCGACGCGCCGACCGTGGTGATCGAGACGCCGCGATAGATGGCGTTGCAGATCTTCGCGTAGTCGATCGGGCTCTGGGCGACATACCGCCCACCGACCTTGCGGTACTGCGGCCGCAGGAAAGCCGGGTTGTTCGGCTCGTTCCACGCCAGCCAGTGGCGGACGGGCGGCAGCAGCCGGCCGTCGGCACCCTCGTACTGGCCCCCGTAGCGCAGGGCCGCCGCGGTGGCGAACCGTTGCAGGTCGAGCCCGTTGCGTGGAACGACGTTGACACCGGCCGCCCCGTTCGCCCACGGCGGCGTGCCGACGATCGCGAAGACGACCTTGATCCCGTACTGCGCCGCGTAGTTGACGGTCCGGTCGTACGCCGACCAGTCGTAGGCCGGGTCATCCGGGTCGGCTCCATTGGCGGGCCGCCGCGTGGCGACCCCGCCGGGCCCGCCCCAGACGAGGTTGACGCGGATCAGCTGCGTGCGCAGCGTCCTCAGCACCGGGAAGACCTTGGCGGGATCGCCGTAGTGGATCTGCGCGTCGTCGAAGATCCCGCGCTGGATGAAGCGGGAGGCCGACGCCGCGGGCACGGCGAAGAGCACAACCGCGAACAGAGCGATCGCCAGCGAAAGCTGACGCCTAGGCAACCGGTACTTCCTGCAATGAGGCGTGGAGTCGGCGAAGACCGTCGTCCAGCGGGACTTCGGGCTCCCAGCCGAGGATCTGGCACGCCCGGGTGATGTCCGGCTGACGGATCTTCGGATCGTCGACGGGGAGCGCCTCGAAGACGATCTCGCTGCCACCGCCCCAGATCTCGAGCACCTTCTCGGCGAGCTCGAGCAGCGTGAACTCGTCCGGATTGCCGATGTTGACGGGCATGTGCTCGCCGCTCTCGGCAAGCGCGATCAGGCCGCGGATCAGGTCGTCGACGTAACAGAAGCTCCGCGTCTGCGAGCCGTCGCCGAAGACGGTGATCGGCTTTCGCTCCATCGCCTGCCGCACGAACGTCGGGATCGCACGCCCGTCGTGGGGGCGCATGCGCGGACCGTAGGTGTTGAAGATCCGGACGATCGCCGTGTCGACACCCTGCTGGCGGTGATACGCCATCGTCAGGGCCTCGGCGTAGCGCTTCGCCTCGTCGTACACGCCGCGCGGGCCGATCGGGTTCACGTGGCCCCAGTACGTCTCCGGCTGCGGATGCACCTGCGGGTCGCCGTAGACCTCGCTCGTGGACGCGACCAGGAAACGAGCCCGCTTGAACTTGGCCAGGCCGAGCGCGTTGTGCGTCCCGTACGAGCCCACCTTGAGCGTCTGCAAGGGCAGCCGCAGGTAGTCGATCGGGCTGGCCGGGCTCGCGAGGTGGTAGACGAAGTCGACCGGCTCCTCAATCCGGATCTCGTACGTCAGATCGTGTGGCATGAAGACGAACTCATGGCTGCGATTGTGCTCGATGTTCGTAAGTGAGCCCGTCTCGAGGTTGTCGACGCAGATCACCCGGTGCCCGCGCTTCAGAAGCGCATCGCAGAGGTGAGAGCCGAGAAAGCCGGCACCGCCCGTGACGACCGAAGTAGGCATCGGCGGGATGCTAGCGGCGGTCCGTCCGCGGCGACCCACTCCTAACGAAGTCCTCACACCTACGCGGCCGTTCGTAGACTGGGCCCAATGGGCGCGCCCACGGGTCGAGGGCTCCTGGCGGGCTTCCTCTCGATGCTACTTCCCGGCACCGGGCAGCTCTACATCGGGGCGCGACGGCGTGGCCTCGCGCTGCTCGCGATCACGGCGACGTTCGCGGCGGGATTGCTCGTGCTGGTGACCATGCTCTCGGCGGACCATGTCCTGAGCATCGATCGCCGATTGGTCGCAGGTGTGCTTGCTGTCAATCTCGCCCTGCTCGCCTTGAGGATCTTCGCCGTCGTCGACGCCTCGCGCGGCAGCTGGGCGATCGGTCTCGCTGCGCTCGTCTCGCTCACCGCGGCTCCGCACGTCGCGGCCGGCTGGGTCACCGTGCGCGGCTACAGCGTGCTCGAAAGCGTCTTCGCGGACGCCGAGCCATGCGGCACCGCGTGCGACCGCGGCGCCGTCCTGCTGTCCCACGTCCCGGTGCCGCTGCCGCAATGGGTGCCGAAAGACGCCTGGGAGTGGGCGCTCGTCGAGCGCCTGGGCCCGGGCGAGGTGGCGCAGCTCGAGCGATCCGCCCGCGTGCTCGCGAACGCGACGGCCAAGGACGCGAAGCCGTGGACGACGATCCTGCTGCTCGGCACCGACGAGGGGCCGGGAAACTGGGGCGCGCGCACGGACACGATCATCCTCGCCGCGGTCCAGCACGGCACCGGCCGGGCGGCCGCGTTCGGGATCCCGCGCAACCTCGCACAGGTCCCGCTCGGAAGGAAGCGCAAGCCTTCGCAGGACCCGCTCAACGCGCTGTACGGGCTCAACGGCGGCGGCCCGCAGGGTGCCGGCGCGCTCAAGCAGGCCGTCTCGAATCTGCTCGGAATCCGCGTCGACTACTACGCGCTCGCGAACCTGCTCGGCTTCGAGGACCTCGTCGACGCGGTGGGAGGGGTCGAGATCGACGTGAGAGAGCGGCTCCACGACGAGGTGACCCGAGCGGCTTGGGGCGAGCCGAAGCCGACGATCGACGTGGTTCCCGGCCGTACGTACCGTTTCTACGGCCGGGAGGCCCTCGCCTATGTGCGCTCCCGGAAGGACTCGAGCGACTACACCCGGATGGCGCGACAGCGGTGCTTTCTGAGCGCTCTGGCCGCCCAGCTCGATCCGGTGCACGTACTCCGCCACTTCGGCTCCCTGGCGAAGACGATCGAGACGAACGTGCACACTGACATTCCCCTGAACCGGCTGCCGACGCTCGTCCGGCTCGTAAGCGGCGTCGAACCGAAGCAGACTCTGACGGTCACCTTCGGCCTCGACTACTTCTTCAACCGTCAGAAGAGCGGCAACTACCCCGTCCCGAATCTGCACAAGATCCAGGCGACCGTGCGGGACGCAATTGTCGACCCGGAGCTGCTGAGGAAGAAGGGGAGCGCGAGAACGACGCGCGAGAGTTGCTGAGCATGAGAGGCTGCCGCCTTGGAGATGGCGACCGGCATCCCGTCGGCCGAGCTGCTGGCGAGGCGCGAGACGCTCTTGCAGCACGTCCGGAGCAACGGGCTCACCGGCTACGTCCTCTTCGGCGAGGACTACATCCAGTACTTCACGGGCTTCGGCTTCCTCGCGACCGAACGCCCGGTCGCCTTCGCCTCGAGCGACTCCGGGAAGGTAGCCGTCTTCGTCCCCGAGTTCGAAGTCGAGCGCGTGCGCGCCGAGACCGCGTTCGATCGGGTCGAGTCCTATCCTGAGTACCCGGGAATCGAGCACCCGCTGCGCATCCTCGCGCGCGTCGTGCGCGAGCTGGGCATCACAGGCCCAGCCGGCGCCGATCAGGACGGCTATCCGGGCATCCTCGGCTATGCGGGCCCGGCGCTGAGCGAGGTCACGGGACAGCCGGTCCTGCCGCTCGCTCCGTTCATCGAAGGCATGATGGTCCGCAAGAGCGACGCCGAAGTGGCGCTGATCCGGGAGAGCGCCAGGTGGTGTGAGCATGCCCACCGACTCCTGCAGCGGTACACGCGGCCGGGAGCGACGGAGGCGGGGGTCAGCCTGCAGGCCGGCCACGAGGCGACCCTCGCGATGCTCGAGGCTCTCGGCGCGTCCTTCGGGGGGCAGCAGGCGTCCTCGGACGGCGTGTCGGCCGGGTACCGCGGCCAGATCGGGCGCCGCAGCTCGTGGGCGCACGCGATCGCGCACAACATCGAGTTCCAGCCGGGGGACGTTCTCGTCACGGAGACGAGCGCGCCCGTCTGGGGATACAACGCCGAGCTCGAGCGCGCGCTCGTCATCGGCCCGCCCACCGACGAGATGCGCCGCCTGTTCGACCACACGGTCGCCGCGCAACAGGTTGCGTTCGATGCGCTACGACCCGGTGTCACCTGCGCCGACGTCGACAGCGCGGTGCTGAGCTACTTCGAAACCAACGACCTACTCCCCTACTGGCGGCAGCACGTCGGTCATGCCATCGGCCTGCGCAACCACGAGGCACCGTTTCTCGATGTCGGTGATCACACGCGGGTCGAGGCAGGGATGGTGTTCACGATCGAGCCAGGGCTCTATTCAAGTGAGGTCGGCGGCTTCCGCCACTCCGACACGGTCGTCGTCACTCCCGACGGAATCGACGTCCTCACGTCGTATCCGAAGGACATCGAGAGCCTCACGATTCCGGTCTGAGTCCCGCGTTTACGAAACGGGCCGCGGTGCAAGAAGGGTTGGAATGCTCATTCTGCTGCTCATCATCATTCTCATTCTCGCGCTCGGCGGCGGCATCTTCATCAGCAAGCTGCTCTTCTTGCTGCTGCTCCTGCTGCTGCTGCTCTTCCTCCTCCGCGGCCGCTTCTAGCCAAGCGAGGATCGGGCGTCGAGGGCGCAGAGAGATCGAACTTCTCCAGGGCGCCCGCGAAACGCTGGCTCGGCATACGACGCCTCGTGATCGAGGTCCACGGTCGCTGGGACGAGCTCGACCCGCTGCTCGATGAGCTTGTAGACAGGCTGTTGCTGCTGCCCTTCCTCTTCCGCGGCCGCTTCTAGCCGGCGATCGCGGACGAGCGCACGCGTCTCAGCGTCCACCGCACGAAGGCCTGACGGAGCCCGGAGCCGTCCGGGAGTGCCTCGTCCGGAACGAGAACTCTGCGTCCGGCAAGCCGCCACACCAGTGCCGTTGCCGCGAGCACCAACCATTCGCGACCGACCGCCGCCTCGGGGCCCCAGTTGGCGCCGTCGACGACCAGCCATTCGGTCGAGCTCGGGACGGAGAGAGGGGACTCGTAGCCCGGACGTGACCAGTGCTCGCCGCGGGCCTGGGATGCCACCACAACGGTGCGCCACAGCAGCCGCGCGAGTGTCCTCACGCGGCCGGCCCGCTCGCTACCCGAGAGCAAGTAGCCGCGGAGCCCGGCAACGGACTCGTAGTCGCCGTAGGCTGCACGGTCGCTTGGATCACGCAGGACGACCACCGGCTCCACCTCGGGCCTCAGGCGAAGATCCGCCACAAGCTCTGGCATGCGCTCGGCTCGCGCGATCACGGCGACACGCTCGCGACACCGAACGTTGATCGTGCTTGAAACACCCCGCTCGAACCACCGAACGTGCTCGTGAACGAGGTCGATCTCGAGGGTGTATAGGCCTGGCTCCTGCGGGGCGACGACATGCACCGGCGCGAGCAGAGTCGCCCCCGGCGGTAGGTCGGACGGAAGCGTCGTCCGTAGAGCCGTCGGCTCGTGCACGAGGTCGCCGTCACGCAACCACCGGTAGGCAAGCCGGATCTCCGGTCGAGCGTCCCGACCCCAGCGCCAGACGACATCGCTCCCGTTCGTCACATGCACGTCGACGGTGTGCTGACTCGCGGCACTCATCGCCGTCGGAGCAGAACCGACCTCGAGCGATGCGCGATACAGCGACTCCGAATAGGGCTGCCCGACCCAGGCCCGGTCCACCTCCGCCGCCGAGACGTGGACGACCCGAGCTCGGGGCACGCCTCGCGGCGCTCTCGGGAAGGCGAGCGCCGCCTCGATCGCCTCGCGATCGTCCGGAGGAACCGGGAGCAGCTGGGGATCGGAATGGAGCTCCGGCAGGTAGAGACTCGTGTTGTGGGCGAGGCCCTCGATGCGCATGCCAGGGCGTTCACTCTCGTAGGCGGCTGCCTTCAACCGCCGGTCTGCGGCCGGGTTGAGGACGGCGTCGAGATGCCAGAGCGGCGCCTCGACGTATGTACTCGGTCCGTGGCAGACGACCGGGCGGTGGAAGACGTCGGAGAACTGCAGGAACCGGTCATCCGCCAGGGCGAGGCGAAGCTGGAACTCGGTGCCCCACGGGCGCTCGGCGAGATAGCTCTCTTGCGTCGGATAGAGCCAGCGACGCGCAACCCAGCCGTGAGTGATGTCGTCGCGACTCACGATCTCCGGTAGCGCGGCCAGGAGTGCCGGGGAGGGCACCTCGTCGTCGTCGACGTTGAAGATCCATGTTCCCGAGCAAGCTCCGAAGAGCCAGGCGATCGGCCGGTCAGCCGGGGACGTCTGCGGAAACACGAGCACGACATCTGCGAGGTCCCCGATGGCGGCTTGGACGTCGGCGGCGCGCGGCGCCTCGACGGCAACGACGATCTCGTCCGCAACCCCGCGCAGCGACGAGAGGATGCCGGCGAGCAACGCGGGGCGGCGCCCAGATGTCATGCAGCACGCCGAAAGTGTCGTCTTTGTCCGCCGCCTGGCAGGCCGACGGGTGGCCGCCGGAGCGTCGCCGAGCTTGAGGCCGGTTTCGAGTGTCTGCGGCATAGCCATCCCTACTATGCCCTTCATGGCGTCGATTTTCGAGCGAATCGACTACGAGGACTGGCTTCGCGGCTCAAGGGAGTCGGCCCGCGTGACGGTACCGCTGGTGCTCGAGGAGATCGCCGCGCGGAGCGTGGTCGATGTCGGCTGCGGTCTCGGCGCCTGGCTCGCGGTTTTCAGGGAGCACGGCGTGGACGATCTCGTCGGATACGACGGGCCCTGGGTCGACCGCTCCAGGCTTCTCGTCACCCCTGGGGAGTTCCGTGCGGTCGACTTCCACGAGCCGATCGAGGTGGAGCGCTCGTTCGATCTGGCTGTCTGCCTGGAGGTGGCGCACCTGCTCGACGCCCAGCACGCAGACCGGTTCGTCGAGACGCTCGTCTCCCTCGCCGACGTCGTGCTCTTCTCCGCCGCAATACCGGGGCAGGGCGGCCTCCATCACGTCAACGAGCAATGGCCGAGCTACTGGGCTGAGCTCTTCCTGTCCCGGGACTACGTCGCGACCGACCCCTTCCGTGCCGCCCTCTGGGAGCAGCCGGAGGTGAAGTGGTGGTTCGCGCAGAACATCGTTTGCTACGTCGCAGCGAGCGCCCTGGAGCGCCTGCCCGGACTGGAGCGTGCACGCTGCGCGACTACCCCACTCCCGCTCGTGCACCCTGGCTGCCTCGCGAGCCACGCGGAGGCACTGCAAGAACGAAAGGCGAGGCCCCGCGCCGCGCGTCCGTGGCGCCGGAGCCGATCGGCTACCTGAGGTCCTTGTTCGACTCCATGTCGAACCACATCGCGAAGAGCGTGAACTGGCTGCCCGAGATCAGGAGCAGCGCGACGAGGACGATCGTGGGCGTCGTGATCTCGTTCCCCGCGAGGCGGAGGACGGCCTCGATCGCACCGAGCAGGAGTCCGGCCACCGTCATCAGGATCCCGAGCGCGTAGAAGAAGACGAGCGGGTGGAAGTCGCGGATCACGTACTTCTCCCGCAGCCGCCAGAAGAAGCCCTTCACCAGCAGCCAGGAGATGCGCGGCACGACGCGGCGCAGCCTGATCCCGGACTCCTCGCCGACGTCGTAGACCGGCCGCGAGGGGAAGTCGCGGACGCGGGCGTTCCAGACGTTCAGGTGCACGAGCATGTCGTTGGGGAAGCCGTAGCCGCGGTAGATGCGGTCCAGGTCGAGCTGGGCGAGCATCGAGCGCGAGATCGCCGTGTAGCCGGTCTGCGAGTCCGCAATGTGCCAGTACCCGGAGGCCACCTTCGTCAGCAGCGAGAGGATCGCGTTGCCGACGTAGCGCGTGCGCGGGATCAGCTTCCAGGCCTCGCCGGTGACAAGCCGGTTCGCCTTCGCGTAGTCGACGTCGCCGCGGGCCACCGGCTCGACGAGCATGAGCAGGTCGACGGGATCCATCTGGTTGTCTGCCGCCATCACGCAGACGACGTCGAGATCCTCCGAGAGGGCGCGCTCGTAGCCGGTGACGATCGCCGCGCCGACGCCGCCGTTCTCGTCGCGTGGCACGAGCTCGACGCGCGGGTCCCCGGACGAGCGCACCAGCCCTGCCGTCCCGTCGCGCGACGCATCGTCGACCACGAGGATCCGGTCGACGAACTCGGGAATCCCTGCGAGCGTCGTCTGGATCAGGCGCTCCTCGTCGTGGGCGGGGACGACGACCGCGACACGCTTCCCGTCGACCACGGCTAGGCAGTACGGCTGCGGCGCGTGAGGAACGGATCGGCGAGGAGGGCCGCAACGCAGCCGAGCAGCAACCCGATCAGGCCGCCGACGAGCGCACCGTTGCGGCCGCTGCGGGCGGTCGTCTTGACCGCGGCGGCCGGCTCGATCACCGCCGTCTTCTCGACGTTCTCGGCGAGCGCGAGCTGCTGGCGGACGTTCGACTGGAGCTCGAGCAGCTGGCCGCGCCGGGCCTGGTTGTTGTCGAGCGAGCTGACGAGCACGAGCTTGTCGAGCGCGGCCAGTCCGGGCTCCTGCACCGCCTCCTCCAGGAGGGCGATCCGCGGCACGAGCGTGTTCAGCTGCTCCTGGATCGAGGCGAGCTGGTCGTTGAACGCCTTGATCTTGGTGTCCACGTACTGCGCTGCGGTCCGTTCGATCACCTGCGCGGCGAGCGCGTCGGCTGCCTTCTCGGCCTTCAGGGGGTGGGCCGCCACCACCTTGATCGTGACCAGCGGCGCGCCGGTCGGCTTCGCCCCGGGTCCGCTCGCGCCCACGATCTGGGAGGCGACGTTACCGCGCAGCGCGCGGACGTGCAGGCCAGAGGCCTTCGCTGCCCGCTCGAGCGCAGACTCCGAGCGGATGATCTCGGCGACCGCGCGTCCATTGGTGATGAAGCTCGCCACCGGGGCGCCGCCGTTCGGCGAGAACGGCTGGCCCATCTGGATGAGCGTCTCGGCCTCATAGACCTTGCCGCCGCCGAGAGCCAGCGTGAAACCGATCACGAGACCGAGGACGATCCCGAGCACGGGCAGCCACCAGCGCGCCGAGATCCGCTCCCACACGGAGCGAAGATCGACCTCCCGCTCGGCGTCCGGGTCGTAGTCGGGCGTGGTCACGCGCGCGACTCTACCCATTCCCATTGACCCATTCCCATTGCGCGGCCAGCCCCTCGCGCAGCGGCGTCCCGGGCGCCCAGCCCAGCTGCGCGGCAGCCTTGCTCACGTCGGCTTTCGTGCGCTTCACGTCTCCGACAGCCGCCTCGAGCCGCTCGACGTCGAGAGTCCGGCCGGAGATCTCCGCGACGAGCGCGATCGCCTCGTTCATCGTCGCCTCGTCTCCCCCGCCGATGTTGTAGGTCTCACCGCGGCGGCCGAGGCTCATCGCGGCGATCGTCGCCGTCACGGCGTCGCCCACGTAGGTGAAGCTCCGCGCAGCGCTGCCGTCGCCGAAGAGCCGAAACCGCTCGCCGCGCGCGAGCGCCTCCAACATGGCCGTGAACGCCATGTCCGGTCGCTGCCGCGGCCCGTAGACCGTGAAGTACCGCAACACGACCGCCTCGAGCCCGTGCGCCCGTCCGATCGCGACGGCGAGCTGCTCGCACGCGAGCTTGGTGATCCCGTACGGCGAGATCGGCTGGGGCACGACGTCCTCCGGCGTGGGATAGGTCTCGGCGTCGCCGTAGACGGAGGAGGACGAGGCGAAGACGACCCGGATCCCTGCGTTCGCGGCCGCCTCGAACACCCTCTGCGTGACGCGCACGTTCCGGTCGAGGTACTGCTGGAAGCTCTCGCCCCAGCTCGCGCGCACGCCCGGCTGGCCGGCGAGATGAAAGACGCCGTCGGCCCCGGCCAGGATCGGTTCCAGCGCGGCTTCCGAGAGATCCACCTCCAGGAGGTCGAGCGCGGCGGCGTTCCGCTCCTTGCGGGAGCGCTCGTAGTAGTCCGTGAACGAGTCGACGCCGAGCACGTCGTGTCCGCCGTCCTGGAGCGCCTCGCCGAGGTGCGAGCCGATGAAGCCCGCGGCTCCCGTCACGACGTATCTCACCTCTCGACCATCCCATACACCCGCGCGGGGCCGACGAGATACAGGCGGTCGTGGTCGGCGACGACGCCGCCGTACTTCCCGTCCTGGTACGTCCAGAGCACCGCGCCCGAACGGGCGTCGAGCGCGTAGGTGAGCTCGTCGAAGGTGGAGAAGTACACGACGCCCTCGAGCACGGTGGCGGAGCCGGAGATGTGACCCATGGCGCGGAAGCGCCACCGGACATCGCCGGTGGCCGCGTCGAGCGCGTAGAAGCGCCCGCTGTAGGAGCCTGCGTACACCGTCTGCCGCCAGACTGCGGGCGAGGCGTAGACGTACCCACCGGTCCCCTTCGACCAGCGCAGCTTCCCGCTCACGGCGCCGAAGGAGTAGACCTTGCCGTCGGTGGAGCCGATGTAGACGCGGCCGTACGCGACCGCCGGCGTCGAGTAGAACTGCCCGCGGCCGCCGAGCCGGTCCTGCGACCGCGTCCGCCAGATCACCTTGCCGGTGGTCGCCCGGATCGCGTAGAGGTAGCCGCTGTAGGTGCCGACGTACAGCCGGTTGCCCGACTTCGCGACCCCGCCCTTGATCCGGCCCTTGCCCTGGAAGGTCCAGCGGACCGCGCCGGTCTTCTCGTCGAGCGCATAGACGCGCCCGCGCCAGTCGCCGACGTAGACCCGTCCGTCGGCGACGAGCGGCGAGGACTCGGTCGGGCCGATCCTCGTCCGCCAGCGGATCTTCCCGAAGCCGGAGGCGAACGCGATCACCTCGCCCTCCAGCCGCTCCGGCTTTGCCTTGCTGTTGCACGGCGGGCGGTTGAGGAACGCCTGGAAGACGGTGTGCTCGCCGGCTGCGGGCGAGGCGGCGACGCAGCGGCCGATCGGCTGCTTCCAGGCGCGCCTACCGGTCTTCGTGTTGATCGCGAACATGACGCCGGAGTTGTTCGCGAAGTACAGGCGCCCGTAGGCGACCGCGGGTGGGAACTCGACGAGCTGGCGCGCCTTGAACGTCCAGACCCGCCGGAAGGGCGGCTTCAGCGGGAACGGCCCGACCCGGTTCCGCCCGGCGTCGTAGCCGTTCAGCGGCCAGACGACCTCGAGCTTCTCCGCCTTCGGCGGCGAAGCAGGCGGCGGCTCCTCCGGACCGGTCGTCACGAACTCCTCGGTCGAGGAGCCGCGCACATCGGCGCCCTTGTCGCGCTTGTAGAGCACGTAGCCCGCGACGAGACCGCCGGCGAGGAGGACGACCACCACGCCGCCGACGAGCAACCACTTCTTCATGGTCTCGGCTCGACCGCCCAGATCCGCGAGTAGCCGTGCAGCAGCAGCCTCCGGCCGTTGCCGGAGACGGGGACGTACTCACCGTGCGGGAAGCTGAGGACGACGCGGCCGCTCTTGGCATCGACGCCGGTGATCCGGCTATGGGTCGAGCCCGCGTAGGCGACGCCTCCGACGACGACCGCGGCCCCCGAGACCGGCCCGCCTGCAGCGACGCTCCAGAGGACGTGTCCCGACTTCGCCGCGACCGAGTAGAAGCGCCCGTTGTACGAGCCGAAGAAGACGCGTCCTGCCCAGACAGCGGGGGATGAGTACACGTAGCCGCCCGTCTGCACGCGCCAGAGGAAGCGGCCGCCCGTCGTGAACGCCGTCAAGCTGTTGCCCGTGGAGGAGGGGACGAAGACGCGCCCGGCCGCGATGGCCGGCGTCCCGTAGACCCGGCCGTTGACCGAGCGCGAGAAGCGCAGCTTGCCCGTGCCGGTCGAGAGCGCCAGCAGCCGGCCGCCGTAGTCGCCGATATAGAGGGTCGAGCCCTGGATCGCCGCGCTCGAGGTGATCTTGTAGCCGAGGCGGCGGCTCCAGCGCAGCGTGCGGCGCCTCAGGTCGAGCGCATAGACGCGGCCGTTCCAGGCGCCGAAGTAGTCGAGCCCGCCGCTGACGACCGGCGACGACTCGACCGGCGAGCCGACATGGAAGCTCCAGCGGAGGCGCCCGCTGCTCCGGTCGAGCACGCGGACGATCCCGTCCATGCCGTGCACGACGAGGCCGTCGCCGGCGATCGCGGGCGAGGAGGCCATCTTGCCGCCGGGCGGGTCGTACTTCCAGATCACCTTGCCGTCGCGCATGTTCAGCGCGTAGATCGTGCCCTTGTAGTTGCCGATGTAGGCGACACCGCCGGTGATCACGGCAGGGAACTCGATCAGCGTCCCGATCCCCCGCGACCACACGACTTTGAACGGCGGCCGCAGCTTGATCTCCCCCTGGGCCTGCGTCCGGCGCGAGTTGGCGCCGTACATCGGCCACTGGAGCGAGTCGCGGTAGAGCCGGACGGTCACCTCGCGCCGCTGCTTGAACGGCATCCGCACGATGCGCATCGCATATCCCGGCTTCGAGACGCGAACCGGGAGCGCCGCACGGCGCTTGATCTTCACCGAGGCGAGACCGGTGCCGTCCGCATAGCCGGAGCGGTGGCCGATGACGACCCGCGCTCCCCGGACTCTGCCGTGGGTGTCGCCGTCGACGACGGTGACGAGCACCTTCGCGGCCGGCGAGGGCTGTGCGAGAGCGCGGCGGATCGGCGGGTCACCCGGCGTGAGCACCGACGCGGGCGGAGCCACTCCTTCGGCGCATGCCGCCGCGAGGCCCACGAGGGCCACACCTGCCGCGATGAGGCGGATCACGCCTCGCCGGGCTCGCCTGCGACCGGCTCTGGGAGCTCTTCCGCGAACGGAACGAGGCTACCGCCGTCACCGGCTGTCAGACACAGATGGGAGAAGAAGCGCGTCATCAGGACCCCTGCGCGGAACTCGCCGAGCGTGGGCTCGGGCCGCTCACCGTTCGCGAGCTGCAGCGCGAGCTCAGGGTAGCGGGAGCCCGCCGCGAGCGGCAGCGGGAAGGCCCCGCCAAACCGAGGATTTACATCCGTGACGGGCAGCGAGCCGTCCGGCTCGCGGAAGCACTGGATGTTCGCGGGGCCCACGATCCTGACCGTCTCCGCCACCCGGCGCGCGTGCTCGATCAGCTCCCAGTCCTTGAGCGATGCGCCTTTGATCGACTCGCCCCCCTTCGACTGGACCATCGTCCGCGGGATCGCATTTAGGCACGTGCTCTCGAGGTCGCAGAACACGTCGACGGAGAACTCCTCGCCGCGGCAGCACTCCTGGACGAACGAGTCGACGGTCGTGTAGCCGAAGAAGAAGTCGAGTTCGGCGCGGTCGTGCGCGCGGTAGATGTGCCGCGAGCCAAACCCCTCGCGGACTTTGACGAGGAGCGGGTAGCGCGCGTCCTGCGGAACGTCGGTTGGGAGCCAACTGCGGGGGCTCGCGATCCCATGCTGCTCGAAGAAACGGTGCGCCTCGTACTTGTCGCCCATCGTCCGGCAGACCTCCGGCTCGGGCACGAGCACGAGCGCCGGCGCGAGGGCGTCGCGCGACTGCGCGAGCAGCATCTGGTCGAGATCGGTGAGCGGAACGATCAGCTTCACGTCGTGCTCGGCGACGAGCGCCGCGAGCGCCGGGATGTAGCCGGGGCTGTCGACACGCGGCACGAGTGCGTGCACATCGGCGTGGTAGAGCGCGGGCGCGAGGGGATCGGTGTCGGTCGCGACCGTGGTCGCTCCTGTGCGCCCGAAGGCCGAGACTATGTCCACGCGCTGCCCCGCGCAGGTGAAGAGGACGGCGGTCACGGCCGGGAAGGGTACTGCGGGCTCAGTAGGTGCAGTCGAACATCGTCTGCCGCTGCGTCGGCGAGGGCGGCCGCTCCCAGAGATAGACCGTGCGGCCGCGCAGCTCGAGTCGCGGGCCCAGCTCTCCGCCGACGGCCCTATAGCTGGAGACGATCCGCTCGGCACGCTCCGGTGTGCTGGAGACCGACACCGTGACGCCGTTCGTCTCGATCACCGTGTCGAGCGCGCCGAGATCGGCGCTGCGTGCGACCGGGTCCCGCGTCGCGCCGATGGACGCTCCCTTCTCGTTGTTGAGACAGCGCGTCAGCTCCTGGAAGCCTCGATCCTCGTAGCGGGCGGTCTCGACTCCCCAACCGACGAGCGCGGCGACGACCAACAGGCCGACCGCGACGAGCCCTGCGCGAAGGAAGGCCCAGTCACTCACGAGACGAAGGCGAACGTCGCATAGGCGAGCGAGACGAGGAGACAGGGGACGAGAACGGCCAGGGCGGCAACGCCGACGCGCCGGTGCCGCTCGACGAGCACGTCGACGGCGAAGCCGAAGGACACGGCCCAGAACGGCACCGCGGGGAGCAGAAAAAGCGCCTTCACGGTGTCGCCGTCGGCCCGAAAGCCTCGCGTGGCGTAGTAGAGGACAGCAGCAAGGCCGACGAGCGGGGCAAGCACGGCCAGGATGCGTGCCGGGTTCTCGCGCCAGCGCCTCGCGGCGATACCGATCAATGCAAGCCAGCCGGCAACGGCGAAAGCGGTCAGCGGCAGCCCGACGACACTCTGGATCGTGAGCCGCCGGTTCACCTCCGACGTCAGCTCGGGACGCGGCGAGCCCCACGACCAGATCCCGAAGTAATCACCCCAGGTCTCTGCGTACACGATCGGGATGAAGCGCGGCTCGAGCTCCGCACGCTGCGGATGCGTGATCACGTCCGGGAGACCCGAGTCGACGTAAAACGCCTTGGGCCATCGGGCCTCGAAGGACGTCAGAGCAATCCCGCGCCCAAACACGGCGTTGCCGGCCGTCGACTGGAGATGGATGTACCAGGGGAGCGGCAGGAGCACCATCGCGAGCGCGGAGATCGCAAGGGCGTTGCGGATCTGCCGGCGGTGCTCGGGCTGGGCGACCGCTGCTGCGATGAGCGTGACCAGCACGACGCCTGCAACCCACAGCGAGACCGAGCGGACGAGCTGAGCGCACGCCAGCGTCGGCGCAAGGGCGGCCCAGAGGCGAAGTCGATAGTCGCGACGGACGATCATCCCCGCCGTGATCCAGAAGGCGAGGAGCGAAAGCAGCATCGCGAGCGGTTGCGGGTGGAACATGGCAGCCGTTTTCAGGACCACGGGGCAGCAGGTGAAGAAGCCGAGCGCGGCCCAGCGCGCGACCGGCCTCCCCGGGAAGAACAACCGCGTCAGCGCCAGCACGAGCAGTCCGCTGCCGACGACGAACATGGCGTTCACGATCTGCATGACGCGCTCAGGCTGGTCCAACCCAAGCGCCTCACCCAGCCGGATCGCCAGAGCTGCCAGCGCGTAAAAGCCGGGAGGCGTGTAATAGGCACCGCCCTTGGGCAGGCCGTGCCCGTCGAGCAAGCTGCGCGCATACGTGATGTGCTCGTCCGCGTCGAAGCCGCCAAAGGGCGGATAGGTGAACGCGTTCCAGAAGGCGACGGCGCCGAGGACGCCGAGCAGCACCCCGCTGACCCTCAGATCGGCCGCCCGCGAGTGGATCCGGCCTGTCAGCGCCACCCGCCAGTCTCCCCCTTGTACGTGCCGCCAAAGAGGGCGAGCGGGGTGCGCAGGAGGATCAGGACGTCCGTCAGCGGCGAGCGGTGGTCGACGTACCAGACATCGAGCTCGATCCGCTCGTCCCAGGAGAGCGAGGCGCGTCCCTTGATCTGCGCCCAGCCGGTGATCCCGGGGCGCACCTCGAGCCGACGCCGCTGCCGGTCGCTGTAACGCTCGACCTGATAGCGGAGCGTCGGGCGCGGCCCGACCAGGCTCATCTCGCCGCGGACGACGTTCCAGAGTTGTGGGAGCTCGTCGATCGAGGTCCGGCGAAGGAAGCGGCCGACGCGCGTGATCCGGGTGTCGCCCCGGTCGATCGCGTAGCCGGCGCCCTTCTTCTCGGCGCCGACGATCATCGTCCGCAGCTTCAGCAGCTCGAAGTCCTCGCCGTCCTTGCCGACCCGCGTCTGCTTGAAGAGAACGGGCCCGCCGTCGCCGAGCTTGACCGCGAGCGCGACGAGCGCCAGCACGGGACTCGTAACGGCGAGAGCTGTTCCGGCGATCGCGACGTCGAGGGCGCGGTTCAGCGGGTGCCTTCCGCCGCCTCCCACGTCGCGGGGACGCCGCGACGCAGGTAGTTCCAGAGCGCGACGACGGTCGCCCAGGTGACGAGCACGTAGTACCGCGCGATCCCGACGCCCAGCAGCGCGGCGAAGACGAGCGCGAGCTGGCCGGTCAGGGCGAGCTGGTAGAGGAGACCTTCGCCGACGAGCGCGAACGACGCGACGAGCAGGACGAGGTGGAGGAGGCCGCTGCCGTAGCGGAGGATCCGGTGCGAGACGACCTCGACGAGATAGCCGAACGGCAGCCGCTTCAGCATCGAGCCGCGCAGGGTGATCTCCCAGCAGTGCTCGAACATGCGCACCTTGCGCCGGTACTCGGTCTCGTTCGACGGCGTCGGCCGCTCAAAGGCCCGGGCGCCTGGCTCGTAGACCGCGCGCCGGCCCGCCTGCACCATCCGGTACGGGAACGAGAGGTCGTGTCCCCACCTGGGATCGACCTCGACGTAGTCGGAGCGCCGCACCGCATAGATCGAGCCGTTCCCGCCGGTGATCGACCCGAGGCGCGACTCGGCCTCGCGCTGGGCCAGCTCGTACCGCCAGTAGACGCCCTCCTTGTTCGAGCCGTCGGCGGCCTCGAGCACGAGCTTCCCGCAGGCGTAGGCGACGTCGGCGTCGGCGAAGTTGGCGACGAGGGCACGCAGCGCGTCTGGCGCCCAGGTCGCGTTGGCGTCTGTGAAGGCGAGAATCTCGCCCTCGGTCTGCCGGACGGCGTTGTCCTGGGCGGCGACCTTGCCGCCGCGGGGGTTGCGGATCACCGTCACACCCGGGAACGAGGCGGCGATCTCCTCGGTGCGGTCGGTGGACGCGTCCGACGTGACGACGAGCTGCAGCTTGTCCGCTGGGTAGTCGAGCGCGAGCAGGTTCTCGAGCCGGCGCTCGATCACCGGCTCCTCGTTGTAGGCGGCGACGATCACGGTCACCTGCGGCTCGATCGCCGCCTTCCGCACGCGGCGCGTGCGCACGCGGGCGAGCGCGGCAGCGCCGAGCGGATAGACCGCGTGCGTCCAGAGGAGCGCCGCGAGCGAGAGCCAGAAGAAGGCCTTGAGCACGACCACGGCCCGAGTGTAGAGCCGACGGTAGGATGCTCCGCGTGTCGGCTCGCGTCTGCTTCGTCGTCGGCGCGCGGCCGAACTTCATGAAGTCGGCGCCCGTTCACCGGGAGCTAGCCGCGCTCGATCCCACTCTGGAGCTCACGCTCCTGCACACCGGGCAGCACTACGACGACGCGATGTCGGAGATCTTCTTCCGCGAGCTCGGCATGCCGCGCCCGGACGAGTTCCTGGCTGTCGGCTCCGGAACGCACGCGGAGCAGACCGCGAAGGCGCTCGTCGGCGTCGAGCGGGTGCTGCGCGAGCGCGAGTTCGACCTCTGCGTCGTCGCCGGCGACGTCAACTCGACGCTCGCCGCGGCGCTCGCGGCCGTCAAGTCGGGCGTCCAGCTCGCCCACATCGAATCGGGCCTGCGCAGCTTCGACCGCGCCATGCCCGAGGAGCACAACCGGGTCCTCACCGACCACCTCAGCGACGTCCTGCTCGCGCACTCGGAGGAGGCGATCGTCAACCTCTCGCGGGAAGGGATCGACCCCGGCTCGGTGCATCTCGTCGGCAACACGATGATCGACTCGCTGCTCGACCACCACGACGCCGCCCGCGCGCGGCGCACCTGGGAGCAGTTCGGCGTCGAGGCCGGCGGCTACGCGCTCGTGACGCTGCACCGCCCCGCACTCGTCGACGACGCCGAGAAGCTCTCGGCGGTCACCGACGGGCTGATCGCGCTGGCCGGGACGCTGCCGATCCTGTTCCCGGTCCACCCACGCACGCTGTCGCGGCTGGAGGAGAGCGGCGACGACCGCCGGCTGACCGAGGCCGGTGTGCACACGACGACGCCGCTGGGCTATCTCGACTTCCTCTGCCTGCAGGCGGATGCCGCCGTCGTGGTCACCGACTCGGGCGGCGTCCAGGAGGAGACCTCCGCGCTCGGCGTGCGCTGCTTCACGCTCCGCGACTCAACCGAGCGCCGCGTCACCGAGGAGCTAGGGACGAACACCGTCCTCGGCGCGAAGCCGGAGCGGCTGGCCGAGATCCCGCAGCTGCTCGAGCGCCCGAAGCCGGGCGAGGTGATTCCGGGCTGGGATGGCTCGGCCGGCGCGAGGGCCGCCGCCGTGCTCGCGCGAGAGCTGCGCTAGATGTGCGGCATCGCCGGCGTCGTCTCGTTTGGCGACTTTCACGTGACACCGGAGTACGTGACTGCACTGCGCGAGCCGCTGGCGCATCGCGGCCCGGATGGGGCGGCGACATGGGTCTCGGACGACCGCCGGGTCGGCCTCGGCTTCCGCCGGCTCGCCATCATCGACCTCTCCGAGACGGCGATGCAGCCGATGGCAAATGAGGACGGCTCGGTCCGGCTGCTGATGAACGGCGAGATCTACAACCACGCCGAGCTGCGTCCCGAGCTCGAAGCCGCGGGCCACCGCTTCCGCACCGACCACGCCGACACCGAAGTCGTCGTGCACGCCTTCGAGGAGTGGGGGATCGACTGCCTCCGGCGCTTCCGCGGCATGTTCGCGCTTGCCATCTGGAACGAGCGGGAGCGCCGGCTCTGGCTGGTGCGCGACCGCGTCGGGATCAAGCCCCTCTACTGGTCCGTCCACCACGGCCGCCTCGTCTTCGGGTCCGAGATCAAGGCGCTGCTCGCCGATCCCGAGCAGCCGCGCGCCGTCGACGAGGAGGCGCTGTACCACTACCTCTCCTTCCTCACCACGCCCGCGCCGTCGACGATGTTCGCCGGGGTCAACAAGCTCCCGGCCGCGAGCTGGTTGCGCATCGACTCCGACGGTTCGACCGAGGAGCGGCGCTGGTGGGATCCCTTCGACGAGACGTCGCCGCTCACCGGCCGCTCCGACGACGAGATCGCCGCACTCGTGATCGACGAGCTGCGGACGTCGGTCGCCTACCGGAAGGTCAGCGACGTCCCGGTCGGGATCTTCCTCTCGGGCGGGCTCGACTCGAGCACGAACGCGGCCCTCTTCGCGCAGGACGAGGAGCGGCCCGTGCAGACCTTCTCGATCGGCTACGACGAGGACTACCCCTCCTACCCGAACGAGCTCGAGTGGGCCCGGCGCGTCGCGACGCTCGTCGGCGCCGACTACCACGAGCGGATCCTCTCGCTCGACGACCTGCTCGGCTTCCTGCCGCGGATGGTGGCGCTGATGGACGAGCCGATCGCCGACCCGGTCGCCGTGCCGCTCTTCTACCTCTCCGAGCTGGCGCGGGAGAACGGCGTCGTCGTCGCCCAGGCGGGCGAGGGCTCGGACGAGATCTTCTGGGGCTATCCGTCGTGGAAGACCTCGCTGCGGCTGCAGCGTGCGAACGACCTGCCCATTCCGGGCGCGGCGAAGCGCCTCGGCCTGGCCGGGCTTCGGCTGGCGGGGCGGGAGACGTCGAGGCCGTACGAGTTCCTCCGCCGCGGCTCCGAGGGCCTGCCGGTCTTCTGGGGCGGCGCCGAGGCGTTCACCGAGACGCAGAAGCGACGGCTGCTCTCACCGCGGCTGCGGGCGCAGTTCGCCGGCACGACCTCCTGGGACGCGCTCGCGCCGATCCGGCGCCGGTTCGAGGAGAAGGCCTGGGAGCCGTCGCACCTACACTGGATGAGCTACGTCGACCTGAACCTCCGCCTGCCCGAGCTGCTGCTGCTGCGGATCGACAAGATGTCGATGGGCGCGAGCCTCGAGGCGCGCGTGCCCTTCCTCGACCACAAGCTCGTGGAGCTCGTCCTTTCGATCCCGTCGAGCGTGAAGACCCGCGACGGCGAGCTGAAGGGCCTGCTCAAGCGCGCTGTCCGAGGCCTCCTGCCCGACGACGTGATCGACCGACCCAAGCAGGGGTTCCGGGTGCCGGTCGATGAATGGTTCCTCGGCGCGCTGGGCGAGCGCACGCGCACCGAGCTCCATGCGTTCTGCCGTGAGACCGATCTGCTCGACCACGCCGAGGTCGAGCGCGTGCTCGCGCGTCCGAAGCGCGACGCGTGGTACCTCCTCAACCTCGCGCTCTGGTGGCACGCGCACTTCGCGAGCTGATCAGCGCGTCGCGACGATCGAGAAGAACCAGCCGAGCCGCGGGCCGGTGAGTCGTGCGAGCGGGCCGGCGACCTTCCGGTCATACGGGGTGACCAGCTGCCGCAGCTCGACGCGGGAGAACGGCGCGAAGAGCTGTTCCAGCTCGCCCCGCGTGTAGGCCTTCGTCCCCGGGCTCTCCAGATCCTGGGCGAGCGCGGTCGTGAGCGAGTGCCACGGGCGCCGGCGGCGGAGCACGTGCCTCGCCCAGACGGCGAGCGCGAACCAGGAGCGGCGCGAGTAGAGCATGATCCGCACCTCGCCCCCGGGGCGCAGGACCCGGTGCACCTCGCGCACGGCGGCCGCGGTGTCGGGGGTGTGGTGGAGCACGCCGTAGGAGTAGACGACGTCGAAGCTCGCGTCCTCGAAGGGGAGTGACTCGGCGTCGGCGACCAGCACCTCGGCCTCGAGCCCCTCCTGGGCGAGGCGCTCCCTCGCGGCGGCGACCGCGGCCTCGGTCAGGTCGATCCCCGTCGCAGCGGCGCCGGCGCGGACGAAGCGGACGAAGTCACTGGCGAGCCCGATCCCGACCTCGAGCACGTCCTTCCCCGCGGTGTCGTCGAAGCGCGCGATCTGCGGGATGAACGGCTCGACCGCGTAGCGCCACTCCTCGACCTGGCGAAAGAACTCGGGCGAGCCGGGAGCGGCCGTCGCGGTCTTCGTGCCGCAGGGAGCTGCCTCCCAGAAGCTGCGCACGTCCTCCTTCAGCGCCTCGGACATCCCCGGCAGGGTATGGCACCGCAGCCGGGGGACGCTGCTAGCGTCGCCCGCATGCCGGCGGCTCCGATCCGCGTCGCGCTCGTCCTGGGCGAGCCGACGCCCTACCGGATTCCGCACCTGCGCGCGCTCGCCGCGCGGCCGGAGCTCGACCTGACGATCTTCTACGCGTCGGCCACCGTCCAGCGGCGCACCTGGCAGCTCGAGCACGACGAGGCCATCTTCCTCTCTGGGCCGAAGCTGCCGCTGGCGCGGATCCTCCACCACGACTACGCGCTGACCCCCGGCATCTGGCGGCGGCTCGACCGCGGCCGCTTCGACCTCGTGGTCGTCGGCGGCTGGAGCCTGATGGCGACGCAGCTCGCGATCGCGTGGTGCCGGATCCACCGCGTGCCGTACGTCCTCATGTCCGACAACCACCTGCTCGAGCCGAGGCCGCGCTGGGTGCGGGCGCTGAAACGCTCGGTGCTGCCGCGGCTCGTACCGCAGGCCGCAGCGTGGCTCGTGCCAGGCTCGCTGGCGCGCGACCACATCGCGGCGTACGGCGCGAGACCGGAGCGGACGCTGGTCTTCCCTCTCACCGTCGACGTCACGGCCCTCGCGGCGAGGGCGGACGAGCTGCGGACGAACCGCCCCGCGCTGCGCGCACGCCTCGGCGTCGCCGACGACGCCGTCGCGGTGCTCCAGGTCGGGCGCCTGATCGAGATGAAGGCTCCTGGCGACCTCGTTCGCGCCGC
>JANMJY010000275.1:0-9061 GCA_031371615.1 Actinomycetes bacterium
GGCTGAAGCCGATCAGCGCCAGGAGCACGACCGAGCCGGAGGCCACGATGAGCCGGCGGCGCGTTGTGTGGAGGTGGCTCCAGGCGAGATACGCGAACGCCCCGTACGCGGCCGTGGAGATCATCGCGTGGCCGCTGGGGAACGAATAGGTGTCCAGATGTACGAACGCGACCTCGGGCCGCGCGCGGTGGAACGAGAGCTTGAGAATCAGGTTGAGCAGCTCGGCGCCACCGAGGACGAGGGGCAGGAGCGCCGCCTCCACGAGGCGCCGGCGCCGGTAGAGCACAACGCAGACGGCGGCGGCGATCGCGAGCGCCACGGCCGGGCTGCCGAAGAAGGTGACGACGCGGAAGAAGTCCGTGCCCGACGTGGTCCGCTCGCCTGCGAGCCAGCGGGAGAAGCTGAGATCCCAGCGGACGAGCGGGTCGTTCGTCAGGTAGTCCTCCGCGATCCGCGAGAACGCGAACGCCGCGAGCACCGCGGTCCCGAGAGCAAGCGCAAGGCGCCGCTGTCTCGCGTCGTGCCACGTCGACGCGACGACCGCAGTCGTCCTCTGCGCTGCCCGATGGGCGCGACCGCTTTCCATTCTCTGTCCGTATCCCGACGACGCCATCGGTATGCACGCTACCCGAGGATGCCGCTCCCTAGATTAGGTGAGGTTACAAAAGTTTTCGGGGTTTCGACCGATAGGGGACGTGCCTCGACAAATGTGAAGAGGCGGCTGGAAACCGGGGAGCCGCTGCCCCGGTAATTGAGGAACCCCAATGAAAAAGCGCATGGCCGTCTGGGTCGTGGTGCTGCCGCTGCTCGCCGTCTTCTCGATGAGTCTCGTCGGGACGGCGCTCGCGTCGCATTCGACCGTTCAAGCGAAGGCGGGTGCTGTGATTCCGGAGCATCCGAAGAAGGGGAAGCTCGTCTTGCTCGAGACCGGCGGGAGCTTCGCTCTGTTCAAGGACTACTTCGGCTTGAAGTCGAGCGCGAGTGTGTGCTGGGTCTCCGGCGCAACGCTCGCATCGCTCAAAGCCCGATATGCCACGTCGGTCTCCACCGTCGACCTCGGCTCTCGTGGCTCGTTCCAGCTCGTCACCGTGCAGGACGCCGACTCCGGTCACGTCCGGCAGATCATCGGTCAGAACCCGTGCGCGCTCGTGCAGGGGCACCACACGTTCTTCCTGCCCCTGGACGGACACACGAGTTGATGCGTGCGCTCTACTTCGGGCTGATCGCGATCACGTTCGGCAGCATGTCCCTCTACCTGTCGAGGTACTTCTTCGACGTCGGTCTCTGGGACGACTTCGTCACCGGCTACACGCTCGTCCTCGTGACGTACACCTGCTACCTGTTCGCGCTGCTGTTCGTCCACGATCTGCGCCCCCGGCGCTACCCGAGCTACGCTGGGGGCAAGATCGCCGTTCTCATCCCCGTGTTCAACGAGGAGCCCGACCTGGTCGAGCGGTCGATTCGCTCGGTCGTCGAGGCCGAGGGCGAGAAGCAGGTGATCGTCATCGACGACGGCTCGACGAATGGAGTCCAGTCGCACCTGAGAACGCTCGCAGACGAGCTCGGCTTCGCGCTACACGAGTTCCCGGAGAACGCCGGGAAGCGGGAAGCACTGTTCTACGCGACGAAGTGGCTGCTCGACGACGACGCGGAGTACGTCGTCACGATCGACAGCGACACCGTGCTCGACCCCGCGGCGCTGGTGCGGGTGGTCGAGCCGCTCCTCTGTGCGGAGATCGGCGCGTCGACCGGCGACGTGCAGCTCCTGAACGAGCGCCAGAACCTCCTGACCCGAATGATCGGCACCTACTACTGGATCGGGCTGAACATCTACAAGCAGGCCCAATCGGTGATCCGGTCCGTGGTCTGCTGCTCGGGCTGCCTCGCCGCGTACCGCGCCTCGGTGCTGCGGGCGATCATCGACGACTTCGCCGGGCAGATGTTCCTCGGAGAGAAGTGCACGCACTCCGAAGATCGTCACCTGACGAACCTCGTGCTCAAGGCGGGCTACGACGTCGTCTACGTGCCGGAGGCGGTGTCCTGGACGGAGACGCCTGCGACGGTCCGCGACTTCGTCCGGCAACAGCGCCGGTGGAAGCGCGGCTACGTCCGCGAGTCGCTCTTCACGCTCACATATGCCTGGAAGGTGAAGCCACTGCTGTGGTTGCAGATTCTCTTCTGGGATCTGAGCGCCCCCTTCCTCTCGCTCGGCCTTCGGCTCGGCATCGTCGCGATGGCGTTCCAGCAGCCACGGCTGCTGCTGACGGTCGTACTGCCGAGCTGGATCATGCTCCTGATCGTCCGCTACATCTTCGTGCCGCTCCGCGCGACGAGGAAGCTGCCGGGCCTGTTGCTCTACATGTTCTTCTACGAGCTCTGCCTGTACTGGCTGAATCTGTGGGCGCTGTTCACCGTCAAGAACAAGTCGTGGGTCACACGGGTGCAGCCCGCCGCGGCAGAGTCGAGCACAGTCTTCTAGCCTCATCACCATGACGCGGGCTCGACGGGTACACGTAACCGGTCCGGTGCCGAAGCGCGTGGCAGATGCGCTCGAACAGGACTTCGAGCTCGTCGCGGATCCCACCGCGGCGGAGGGAATCCTCGCCCTGATCACGACCACCGTCGACGACTCCTACCTGGAGCGGGCCGGCCCACAGCTCGAGGTGGTCGCAAACTACGGCGTCGGCGTCAACAACGTCGATCTGGATGCGGCGCGGCGGCGGGGGATCGTGATCGCCAATACCCCTGACGTCCTGACGAAGACGACCGCCGAGCTCGCGATCGCGGAAACGCTTGGCCTGCTGCGCCGGGTGGTGGAGGGAGACCGGTTCATCCGAGCGCGGTCGGCCTGGTCGTTCTCGCTCGAGTTCATGCTCGGAACGGGGCTCGCCGAAAAGACCTTCGGCGTCGTCGGCCCTGGGCGGATCGGCCGCGAGACGGCGCGGCTCGCGGAGGCTTTTGGCGCGCACGCGGTCTTCGCCGGTCGCGGGGATCCGTTGGAGAAGCTGCTGGCAGAAGCCGACATCGTCAGCCTCCACTGTCCGCTCACCCCGGAGACCCGCCACCTGATCGACGGACCGGCGCTCGCGACCATGAAAGGCTCGGCAGTGCTCGTCAACACCGCCCGCGGGCCGATCGTGGACGAGCGAGCGCTCGTCGACGCTCTTGCTCGAAAAGTCATCGCGGGAGCCGCGTTGGACGTCTTCGAGTTCGAGCCGGAGGTGAGCGACGAGCTGCTCTCGATGGACCAGGTCGTGCTCACGCCGCACATGGGCAGCGGCACGCGGACGACTCGGGAGGCGATGGGAATGCTTGCGGTCGAGGCGCTCCGGAGCGTGCTGCTCTCGAAGCAGCGACCGCCCAACGTCGTCGTCTGATTAGCGGATGCCGGTGTCGATCTCGAAGTCGACGCGTGCCACGCGCCCGCGCGGGACGAGGACGCTACCCGGCATCACGCCCGAGCCGATCCCCGTGCGCCTCGTGGTCCTGACGGCGTACCGCCCGGGCCGGAGCACCAGCCGGTAGCCACCGGCTCGACCCGTGGTGGCCCGCGCGACCACGCGCCCCGACTGCGAGAATACGAGCACGACGCCGGCGGCCGGCTCGTCGCAGGGCACAGCGACTCTGCAGACGGGCGTGACCGGCCCGCGCATGACGATCCCGCGAAGCCCCGAGGGAGTTGTGGCCGACGTCGCGGGCACGGCCAGCGCGAACGTCGTCACGGCGATTGCGAGGATCCGCACGAGCTCACGGTAGCGCGCGGTTGCAAAACCTGAGCGATTCCGGGTATGGGAAGAAGTCGACGATCTCCCCCGCTCTGACGCGGCGCTGGCACTCCTGCCAGAACTCGGGCTCGAGCAGGTCGGCGTGGTGGCGCAGGAAGCTCTCGCGCAGGCGCGGCTCGCCGAGCAGGAAGGTCGCGAACTCCTCCGGGAACACGTCGTTGCGGGCGACGCCGTACCACGGCTCTCCCGAGAGCTCGGCCTCCGGGTTCGGCGCCGGCGGGATCCGGCGGAACGTGACGTCGGTCAGGTACTCGATCTCGTCGTAGTCGTAGAAGACGACCCTCCCGTGGCGGGTGACGCCGAAGTTCCGCCAGAGCAGGTCGCCGGGGAAGATGTTGGCGATCGCGAGGTCGCGGATCGCATTGCCGTACTCCAGCACCGCTGGCTCGAGCTCTTCGGGCGTCGCGCGGTCGAGATAGATGTTGAGCGGAGTCATCCGCCGCTCGACATAGCAGTGGTGGATCACGAGGCTGTCGCCGTCCACCTCGATCATCGACGGCGCGAGCGCCCGCAGCTCGCCGAGCAGCTCGGAGGAGAAGCGCGCGAGCGGCAAGGCCAGCGCGGTGAACTCGAGCGTGTCGGCCAGCCGCCCCACCCGGTCGACGTGCTTGACCATCTCGAACTTGGAGCGCACGGTCGCTCGGTCGGTGTCCTTCCCCGAGCCGAAGACGTCCTTGATCACCTTGATCACGTACGGGTACGAGGGGAGCGTGAAGACGAGCATCACCTGTCCGCGCACCCCCGGTGCCTCGACGAACGCGTCCTCGGAGTGGTGCAGGTGCTGGAGCAGGTCGCGGTAGAAGAGCGTTTTGCCCTGCTTGCCGAGCCCGATCAGCGTGTAGAGATCGGCCCGGGCCCGAGCCGGAGTCATCGTCCGGAGGAACTCGACGTAACCCGACGGCACGTCCATGTCGACCATGAAGTACGCCCGCGAGAGCGAGAAGAGGACGCTGATCCGCTCCTCCTCGAGCACGATCGCGTCGAGCGCGAGGCGGCCGTCCTCGTCGTGGAGGACCGGGACGGCGAACGGCAGCTCCTGGTGCCCGTTCACGATCTTCCCGAGCACGTAGGCGGCCTTGTTCCGGTACAAGCCCGAGCCGAGCACCTGGATCTGGTGGTTCGGCTCCAGGTGCGCCCACGGCTCGCCGAGGGTCTCCAGAAGCCGGTCGAGGTCGCGCTCGAGGTCGGCGAAGGGGACGGCCCAGCCGAAATCGCGGAAGACGCGGTCGAAGCAGTCGCGGAGGCCGCTCTGGCCGGGGTAGTAGCTGCGATAGATCGGCGGGTCGGACGCGATCTGCTCCGTCGAGATCGTCGCACGGACGAAGATCAGGTCGTTGTCCGAGTAGGTGCGCCGGAGGATCCGCGTGATCACCGAGTTGAAGAACGTCTCGGCGAGCTCGGGCTGGTGATGGTCGACGAGGAGGCCGATGAAGCGGAGCTTGACCTCGCGCCAGGCGGCAGCGTCGAGCGCGTCGAGGTCGAACTCGGTGCGGAGCCGCTCCACGTTCTCGCGGACGCGCTCGTCGTAGAAGCGGATTCGCTCCCGCACCGCCTGCTGCGCCTCGCCCCAGGCCGCGCGCTCGAAACGGCCCTTGGCCTGCGCGCTCGTCTCCCGGAAGAGGCGGTAGTGCCGATCGAAGCCCTCGATCAGGACGGCTGCGATAGCCTCAGCGATCGATCTTCCTTCCACGAGCGAAAAGTAGGCGAGTGAGCGCAGTCACGCACATCCAGGTTCCAGCCGAGGGCCAAAAGGTCGTTCCGGGCGAGCCCACGCCCGACAACCCGATCATCCCCTACATCGAAGGCGACGGGATCGGCGCCGACATCACGCCGGTGATGAAGGACGTCGTCAACACCGCCGTCGAGCGCAGCTATGGCGAGGAGCGGCGGATCCACTGGATGGAGATCTACGCCGGCGAGAAGGCGACGTCCGTCTACGGCAGCGACACCTGGCTTCCCGACGAGACGCTCGAGGCGGCGCGCGAGTTCTCGGTCTCGATCAAGGGGCCGCTGACGACGCCGGTCGGCGGCGGCATCCGCTCGCTCAACGTCGCGCTGCGGCAGGAGCTCGACCTCTACGTCTGCCTCCGCCCCGTGCGCTACTTCCCGGGCGTGCCGAGCCCGCTCAAGGATCCGTCCAAGACGGACATGGTCATCTTCCGCGAGAACTCCGAGGACATCTACGCGGGGGATCGAGTGGGAGGCCGGCACCGACGCGGCGAAGAAGGTCGTCGACTTCCTCCAGGACGAGATGGGAGTGCGCAAGATCCGCTTCCCCGAGACCTCGTCGATCGGGATCAAGCCGGTCTCGCGCGAAGGAACCGAGCGGCTCGTACGCAAGGCGATCGAGTACGCGATCGCGAACGGGCGCGACTCGGTCACGCTCGTGCACAAGGGCAACATCATGAAGTTCACCGAGGGCGGCTTCCGCGACTGGGGCTACGGCCTCGCCGCGAGCGAGTTCGGCGCGACGCCGATCGACGGCGGTCCCTGGCTCTCGCTCGATGCGGGCGGCCGGCAGATCACGATCAAGGACGCGATCGCCGACGCCTTTCTCCAGCAGATCCTGCTCCGCCCCGCCGAGTACGACGTGATCGCGACGCTGAACCTGAACGGCGACTACATCTCCGACGCGCTCGCCGCCCAGGTCGGCGGGATCGGGATCGCGCCGGGAGCGAACCTCTCCGACACCGTCGCGATGTTCGAGGCGACGCACGGGACGGCGCCGAAGTACGCCGGCCAGGACAAGGTCAACCCGGGCTCGCTGATCCTCTCGGCCGAGATGATGCTCCGCCACCTGGGCTGGGTGGAGGCGGCGGACAAGATCATCGACTCGCTCGGCGCTGCGATCTCGGACAAGCAGGTCACCTACGACTTCGCGCGGCTGATGGACGACGCGCACGAGGTGTCGTGCTCTGGCTTCGGCCGGGCGATGATCGAGCGGATGTAGCGCCGGCCCCCGCCGCTAGCCGGCTTCGAGTCGCGAAAATACGACGTATGGACGCCGTGGTGCTCGTGGAGGGGATCAGCGACCAGGTCGCCGTGGAGACGTTGGCCGGGCGTCGCGGCCGGAATCTCGCCGCGGAGGGCATCTCCGTCGTGCCGATCGGCGGTGCGCAGGCGATCGGGAAGTTCCTGAAGCAGTTGGGCCCGCAAGGACACGACCTCAAGCTCGCGGGCCTCTACGACGCCGCCGAGGAGGGCGAGTTCCGCCGCGGTCTCGAGCGGGCGGGACTCGGCTCCGACCTGACTCGCGACGACATGGAACGGCTGGGCTTCCATGTGTGCGTCGCGGATCTGGAGGACGAGCTGATCCGCGCGCTTGGGGCCGACTCCGTGGAGCAGGTCGTCGACGCTCACGGCGACCTCGGCTCCTTCCGCACTCTGCAGAAGCAGCCCGAGTGGCGAGGACGACCGACCGAGGCGCAGCTTCGGCGCTACATGGGCAGTGGCGCGCGCCGCAAGATCCGCTACGCGCGCTTCCTCGTCGAGGCGCTCGATCTGGCGCACGTGCCCAGGCCGCTCGACCTAGTGCTCGCGCATGTCTGAGGCGCCGACTGTGGGCGAAGTCCAGCGGATCGCCGCGATCGCGAACCCGGTCATCCGCAATCTCGAGATCACCCACTGCTACTCGCGGCTCGCCGCGGCCCTCGCGGAACCAGGCCACAAAGGGGCGAACTGGTGCACGTACGCGACCTGGGCATCACGGCAAGCGGGCCGCACGATTCGGGGTGAGGACCTGCTCGAGCAGCTTGAAGGCCGGATCGTGGCGGGGCGCCGGCTGCTGCACCCGATCGCGAGCCTGTGGCGGCGGCTCCTGCGACGGGGCCTCTTTCAGCGCGATTCGCGGCTCGGCCGCCTGACCGGCGAGTTACACACACCCTTCGACGCCTTCGAGCGCGCGAGCGACGCGGTCGCTCGCGGAAACCTGAAGGTCTTCGAGGAGATCGGCCTCGAGTTCGCTCGCTACCTGCAGGAGCGCCCGCTCGGCGCGTCCGATCCGGCGGCGCTCGAGCGGTTCCTCGGCCGGCTCGATGCGGGCGAGCCGCCTCACGGACAGCGGTACCTCCAGCAGGCGTTCGCCCACTACGAACGGGCGCAGCACGAGAGCGATCCGAGTGAACGCACGCAGCTCACAGTCCTGGCGAACCTCGAGGTCGGCTTCCACGAGCAGACGCGACTCCAGCCCGAGATCCGCGAGGCGCTCGACGCCGCCTATCTCACAAAGGAGGATCTCGGGCGACGTGCGCTCGAGGCGGTGTTCCCGTCCGCCCCGCGCTGGTGGGCGATCGTGCGCCGTCCGGCCGCCGCCGTCGCCGGAGTGGCCGCCGCCGGTGCGCAGAAAGCGGCGAGCGCACTCGCTCGCGAGCTGATCACCGAGTCGCTCATGACGATGTCGCTGCCCGATCGCGTGCTGTCGCTCGGGATGCACCTCGGCGACGCCTACCCGGCCGAGCTCCGCAAGCCCTCGGACGCGGAGCTCTTGGCGCTGCTCGAACACTTCGAGCCCGTCCCGCCCGACCCCGACGACTGCGGCGCCCGCGACTGGTCGGTTTTCGACGAGCGGATGCACTACATCGTGCATCTGTTCTCCGCGTTTCACCTGCGCGAGGAGCTCTTCCGCCCGCCCTTCACGCCGGATCAGGTGGCGCGCTTCCGCCGGGGCGTCGTGCCCGACGGAGAGCTGTGAGGCTGCGTGACGTCTTGGCCACGCTCGGCTCAAGCCCGGTCGGCGGCGACGGACAGCAGCTGGTCGACGATCTGGCCGTCGATGTGCAACGCGTCCGGCCCGGCAGCGTCTACTTCTGCGTCAGCGGCTTCGGCGTCGACGGGCACGACTGGGCCGCCGAGGCCGTCACAAACGGCGCGGTCGCGGTCGTCGCGGAACGGCGGCTCGAGCTTCCGGTGCCGCAGATCCTCGTGGCGGATGCGCGCGCCGCGCTTGCGACCGTCGCCGTCGAGTACTGGGGGAGGCCGACCGAGGCGCTGCCGGTCGTCGGCGTCACCGGCACGAGCGGGAAGACGACGACCGCGTATCTGCTGCACTCGATCCTCGAGGCGGCGGGCCGGCGGCCGGGCCTTTACAGCACGATCGAGACTCAGATCGGCTCGGAGCGCACTCCGTCACGCCCGTGGACTCCGGTGGCGTTTCAGCTCCAGGGCGCGTTCAGGTCGATGCTCGACGCCGGGAACCTCAGCTGCGCGATCGAGGCGACCTCGTATGACTCCGACCTTCGGCGCCTCGACGGGGTCCACTTCGCGGCGCTCGTCTTCAC
>JANMJY010000296.1:0-1640 GCA_031371615.1 Actinomycetes bacterium
TCCTCACGTTCACTGCGTCAGCATCGTTGTCCCGAGACCAGATGTCTATCTGTGACTGTCGGCTGCGCCAGCGTGCTCACGCCTGAGGCGCTTAATCGGCCTCGATGTACGTCCAGACAGCGTCGAATGTTCCGCTCGCGAAGACGCGGTCGACGCTCTCGCGCAGGAGCTGCAGCCGGTCGGCCACGGCCTCGTCGGTCGGCGGCTGCTCCTCGATCCGCTCCGAGCCGCCGACCCAGCCGAGCACCCCTCGTGGTAGGCGCTCAGGAACTCCGTCCACTCCGCCGTGTCCGCCGCGATCGTGATGTGCTCGGCGCGCACGATCCGGAAGCCGGCCTGCTCGAGCGCCGAGAGGTAGTGCTCTAGTGGCCGGACCGGCAGGAAGAACTTGCGCCGCAGGTCGTCGTACGCCGCCCGGCGAGCGGGGTCCTCGAGCCCGTCGCGGTACGGCGCATAGCGCTCGTCGGCCCGCACCAGCTCCGCCGCCGCGGCGTTGATCGCCTCGACCGTCTCGTCGATGATCCAGGTCCCGGGCGCCAGATCTGCGACGCCGATGTTCCCCGACTGGACGAAGGCGCGTCCGCCGGGGCGCAGCGCCTCGCGCCAGGAGCGAAGCGTGTCCTCGAGGTCGTAGTACAGGTGGATCGCGTTCGTCGATGCGACGGCGTCTAAGCCGCGCTCGAGCAGCGTGGCGTCGACCGCCTCCTGCACGGTCTGGAGCCGCCGCTCGTCCTTCAGATACCGGATCAACCGGTAAGCGACGCGCTCGTCGCCGCCGAGCTTGTCGAGCGCGACGCGGAGGAACTTCGGCGACGCGTCGACGATCAGGATCCCGACGTCGAGGTCCGGCAGCTCCTCGAGCAGCCTCTTGGCGAGGATTCCCGTGCCGCCCGAGTAGTCGAGCAGTATGTCGCCGGGGCCGAGACTCGCTGCGAGTCTTTCCACGGTCGGGTCGAGGTTCCGGTACCAGCCGTGATCCTGGACGGTGTCGTACGTGCGCGCGAGCGTCTCCGCGCGCTTCGCGATCCATTCGTCGTCGGGGACGCGCTCGAAGCCGGGCGGCCACGGCGCCGGCATTACCCCTCCGACGCGTCGGCGGCGGCGCGGTCGGCGATCTCGCTGACGACGGTGGGATCGGCCAGCGTCGTCGTGTCGCCGAGCGGCCGGTTCTCGGCCACGTCGCGCAGGAGGCGCCGCATGATCTTGCCGGAGCGCGTCTTGGGGAGCTCGGGCGTGAAGACGACGTTCGCGGGCTTCGCGATCGGGCCGATCTTCGCGGCCACATGGTTGCGCAGCTCTTCGAGCATCTCGAGCGAGCCCTCGTCGCCGCCCTTCAACGTCACGTAGGCGACGATCGCCTGACCCGTGAGCGCGTCGGCGCGCCCGCAGACGGCAGCCTCGGCCACCCGCGGGTGGTCGACGAGCGCCGACTCGACCTCGATCGTCGAGATCCGGTGTCCGGAGACGTTCATCACGTCGTCGACGCGGCCGAGCAGCCAGTAGTCGCCGTCCTCGTCGATCCGCGCGCCGTCGCCGGCGAAGTAGACGCCGGGGTACTTCTCCCAGTAGGTGGAGCGGAAGCGGGCGTCGTCACCGTAGATCCCGCGCGTCATCGCCGGCCACGGCCGCTTGAGCACGAG
>JANMJY010000002.1:0-8701 GCA_031371615.1 Actinomycetes bacterium
CGGATAGTCGTCGGGCAGGCCTTCGGCGTCGATCCCCGCGTCCGCCCGGGGGCCATCCCCGATTCGGCGTACCCGTCGTACCGGGGAAATGCTCAGGAAGGCGCGGGCACGGGCTCGGCAACCTGGCGCCCGCGTACGAGCAGCAGCGAGGAGAGGGCGGCGAGCACCGAGATGGACGGCATCCGGGTCGCGTTCCTGCCGCGGCACGGCCGGCGCCACGAGCTGCCGCCGAGCCGCATCCCGTACCGTGCGAACATCTGGGCGCTGCGCGAGGTCGGGGTCCAGCGGATCCTCGGGCCGAACGCCTCCGGCGCGCTCCGGGCCGACCTCGCGCTCGGCGAGTTCGTCGTCTGCGACCAGTTCGTCGACCGGACGAAGGCGCGCGCCGACACGTTCTACGAAACCCCGAGACAACGCACGTCTCCGCGGCCGATCCTTACTGTCCGGAGCTGCGGGCGCTCGTCGTCGCGGCCGCGACCGAGCTCGGCATCCCGGTGCGCGACGGAGGAACGGTGGTCACGATCGAAGGCCCGCGGTTCTCGACCCGCGCCGAGTCGCGCTGGTTCGCGGCGATGGGCTGGGACGTCGTCAACATGACCGCCTACCCCGAGGGCTACCTCGCGCGCGAGCTCGAGCTCTGCTACGCGAACATCTCGATGGTCACCGACCACGACGTCGGCGTCGAGGGCGCCGAGCCGGTTTCGCAGGAGACCGTCGTGCGCGTGTTCGCCGAGAACGAGCGACTGCGCGAATTGCTGCGTACCGTGATTCCGCGGATCGGCCCGCAGCCGCAGGACGTCTGCGCAACTGCGCTCGACGGTGCGAGGTTCTAGCGGTCGAAAACGTGAGAAGAGAGAGCGGATGGTGGGACTCGAACCCACGACCTTCTGCATGGCAAGCAGACGCTCTAGCCAACTGAGCTACATCCGCGTGGACGCCAGTATAGCCGCCTCCGCGCCCCGTTCGACTCGTAAAGAGAGAGAGCTAACGGCCGATTCCCTTACCATGGCGCCCATCCTCGAGAACCTGCTCGACCGCCTCGGCTCGCTCGAGGATCTGCACCTGCTCGCCGGCTCCTTCCCGGGCGCGCTGATGATCCTCGACCCCGACCTGCGCGTTGTCCTCGCGGGCGGCGAGCGGTTCGCGGATCGTCCCCAGGACGAGCTCGAGGGGCTGACGCTGGCCGAGATCTTCGGCCCCTCGGTCGCCTCGGAGATCGAGCCTCACTACCGGGAGGCGCTCGGAGGCAGCCGTACGACCTACGACGGGACGTTCGAAGCTGCCGCCTACCGAACCGAGATCGCCCCGCTCCGCAGCAACGGCAGGGTCGTCGGCGTGATCGCGATCGCGACGGACGCGACGGAGCGGGCCGATGCCGACCGCCGGCTCCGGGAGCTCAACATGGAGCTGGAGACGATCCTCACGCACGCCCCGATCGGGCTTGCGCTCGTCGATCTCGAGGGGGGCTGGATCCGCGTCAACGACCGGATCTGCGAGATCGTCGGGTACACCCGCGAGGAGCTGCTCACGAAGTCCTTCCAGGACATCACCCATCCGGATGACCTGGAGGCGGACGTCGACCATGCGCGAGCCCTCGCGGCAGGCGAGATCGCCTCCTACGGGATGGAGAAGCGCTACTTCCACAAGGACGGGCACGTGGTCTGGGTCTGGCTCTCGGTCGGCCTGATCCGCGACGACCGCGGCGCGGCGCGGCACTACGTCTCGCAGATCGAGGACATCACGGCGCGCAAGCGCGGCGAGCACTACCTGGAGGCAGAGCGCGCTGTGGCGACGGCGCTCGCCGAGATGCCCACCGTCGCGGAGGCCTGGTCGCGCGTGCTGGAAGCGATCGGCACGACGATGGAATGGGAGCACGGCGAGGCTTGGCTCGTCGACGAGGACGCCCAGGTGCTGGTCTGCGCGGGCACCTGGAGCGCGAACCCCGACGTACAGCCGTTCGCCGAGACCAAAGGGTTCGTCTTCAAGAAGGGCGAGGGTCTTCCCGGACACGTGTGGCAGCAGTCCCGGCCGGGCTGGGTGGCCGACGCCCTCTCCGAGCCATCCTTCGTACGAGCCGCGCAGGCCCGCGCGGTCGGGCTCAAGAGCGGTGTCGGCCTGCCGCTGATCAGCCGCGGCGGCACGATCGGGACGATCTGCTTCTTCTCGCGCAGGCTCCGGCAGCGCGATCCGGAGCTGCTCGACCTGATGAGCCGGCTGGGCCGTCAGATCGGCGAGTTCTTCGCGCGCAGGCGCGACGAGGCGGAGCGCCAGGCGCTCGAGCTGCAGCTGCTCGAGGCGCAGAAGCGCGAGAGCCTCGGCGTCCTCGCAGGCGGCATCGCCCATGACTTCAACAACCTCCTGGTCGGCGTGCTCGGCAACGCCTCGCTCCTGCGCGAGGAGCTTCCCGCCGGGAGCCCGCTGCGCGAGCTGGCGGAGCAGATCGAGCTTGCCGCGACCCGCGCGGCCGGGCTGACCCGGCAGATGCTCGATTACTCGGGCAAGGGCAGCTTCGTCGTCGCGGCGATCGACGTCTCCCGCGCGGTCGCCGAAACGGTGCAGCTGCTCCGCCCCGCCCTGCCCCGGCACGCGCGCGTCGAGCTCGACCTCGAGCCGGACCTGCCGCCTGTGAGGGCTGACCCGTCCCAGTTCGGCCAGCTCGTGATGAACCTGGTCACGAACGCGGCCGAGGCGATCGACAAGGGGGGCGGGATCCTCGTCCGGACGGCGGCGCTCGACGCCGATCGCACGCTGCTCGACGGCTTCCGATTCGGCACCGAGCTGGAGCCGGGCTCGTATGTCCTGATCGAGATCGCCGACGAGGGCCGCGGGATGGACACTGGCATCGTCGAGCGGATGTTCGAGCCGTACTTCACGACGATGTTCTCCGGCCGCGGACTTGGTCTGGCCGCCTCGCTGTGGTTCGTCCACGGCCACGGCGGCGCTCTGCGCGTGGCGAGCGCGCCGGGGGCCGGGACGACGATGTCGGTGCTGCTGCCGGCCAGTGCGCACGAGCGGGCTCCGCTCGTCTCCGCCGCGGCGGCGCCCGCCGGAGCGGGCACCGTGCTCGTCGTCGACGACGAACAGATCGTCCTCGACGTCGCCGAGAAGGGGCTCGCCGTGGGGGGCTACACCGTCCTCACGGCAAACAGCGGAGACACCGCGCTCGAGTGCTTTGCACTGCACCGCGACGAGATCGTCTGCGTGCTGCTCGACCTGACCATGCCCGGCCGCTCGGGCGACGACGTCCTGCGTGCGCTCCGGGCGATCGACCCGCACATCCGAGTGGTGCTGAGCAGCGGCTACAGCCCCGACGCGGTCGACCCGTCCGCCGCCGTCGAGTTCCTCCAGAAGCCATACACTCTCGCGGAGCTGCTGCAGATCGTCGGCGCGAGCTAGCCGGCCGAGTCGAGCGCGTCGTTGACGAGTTGGTCGGCGAGCTTGTTGTGCTCGCGCCGGACGGCGGTGTACGTCACGGTGCCGAGCTTGCGCGCGAGCCGGCTGGCCCTCTGCGACAGGTCGCGCAGCGCCTCGTTCTTGACCTTGTACTCGCCGCGCATCTGCTTGACCATCAGCTCGGAGTCGGAGATCACCTCGAGCTCGCGCACATGGAGCTCGACCGCCTGCTCGAGCCCGGCGATAAGCGCGCTGTACTCGGCGACGTTGTTCGTCGCGACGCCGATCGCCTCGCCGCGGGCGGCGAGCACGGTGCCGTCCTCCGCCTCGAGCACGTAGCCGTAGGCGGCCGGACCGGGGTTGCCGCGTGCGCCCCCGTCGGTGAACAGCTTCGCCTTTACGGCGCCGGCTGCTCGACGTTGTCGATCTGGGCGCGCTGCAGCTTCCCGGAGTAGTCGACATAGATCGACTTCCACTCCGTGAAGACGTCGAGAGCGGCCTGGCCGGCCTCGCGATGGCCGTTGCCCGTGTCCTTCGTGCCGCCGAACGGCAGGTGCACCTCGGCGCCGGTGGTCCCGGCGTTGATGTTCGTGATCCCCGACTGGAGGTCGCGCATCGCCCGGAACGCCTTGTTGACGTCGGCCGTGAAGATGGCGGTGGACAGCCCGTAGCGGATCCCGTTCGTGACGCTTACCGCCTCGTCGAACGACTTGACGGGGATCAGGGCGGTCGTCGGGCCGAAGATCTCCTCCTGCGCGATCCGCATCTGCGGCTCGACGTCGGCGAAGATCGTCGGCCGGTAGAAGAAGCCCTTGCCGAGCTCGCCCTCCGACGCGATCTCGCCGCCGGTGAGGAGCTTCGCGCCCTCGTCCGATCCGATCCCGGTGTACGAGTGAATCTTGTCGAGCGACTCCTGGTTGATCACCGGGCCGAGGTCGGTCTCGGGGTCCCAGCCGGGGCCGATCTTCATCTTCTCGGCCCGCGCGACGAGGCGCCTCTGCAGCTCGCCGTAGACGGCCTCGTGGACGATCACGCGGCTCGCGGCGGTGCAGCGCTGGCCGGAGGTGCCGAAGGCCGACCAGAGGATTCCCTCGACCGCCAGCTCCAGGTCGGCGTCGTCCATGACGATGATCCCGTTCTTGCCGCCGAGCTCGAGGTGGACGTGCTTGAGGTGGTCCGCTGCGTTCTTCGTCACGAGCACCCCGGTCTCGCGCGAGCCCGTGAACGTGATGATCGGGACGTCGGGATGACGGACGAGCCGGTCGCCCGCCTCCTCGCCGTAGCCGTGCACGAGGTTGACCACCCCGTCCGGAAGCCCCGACTCGCCGAGCAGCTCGATGAAGCGCTTCGCGAGGAGCGGTGTGTCCTCCGCCGGCTTCAGGACGACCGTGTTGCCGCAGACGAGCGCGGGCGCCAGCTTCCAAGCCGGGATCGCGATCGGGAAGTTCCACGGCGTGATCGCCCCGACGACGCCGACCGGCATCCGCACCGACATCTGGAACTTGTCCCGCAACTCCGACGGCGTCGTCTGGCCGAAGAGGCGCCGGCCTTCGCCGGCCATGTAGACCGACATGTCGATCGCCTCCTGGACGTCTCCCCCGGCCTCCGCGAGCACCTTGCCCATCTCCCGGCTCATCAGCTCGGTCAGCTCGTCCTTCTGCTCCTCGAGCAGGCGCGCGAAGCGGAAGAGCACGTTGCCGCGCTCGGGGGCCGGAACGAGCCGCCACTCCTCGAAGGCCGCCTTGGCTGCCTCGACCGCGCGATCGACGTCGGCGGCGGCCGAGCGCGGGAAGCTGCCGAGCGCCTCTCCGGTGGCCGGAACGAGCGACTCGAACGTGGCGCCGGAGGCAGCGTCCGTCCACTTGCCGCCGACATAGTTCTGGAACTGCTTCTCTGCGACCGCCATCGGCCGCCAGTCTAGTCAGCCGGCTGTCAGCAGTCGCGCAGAGTCGCGCAGAGCTTCTGGATCGGCACCGCGAAGTTCAGGTTCTCGCCGCCGCCGCTGACGAGGACGCCGACGACGTGGCCGTGCCGGTCGACCGCCGGGCCGCCCGAGTTCCCTGGATTGGCCGCCGCGTCGGTCTGGATCAGGTTCGGCCGGACGGCGCTGACGACGCCGCTCGTGACCGTGCCGCTGAGGCCATAGGGGCTGCCGACGAGCAGCAGCTCGTCACCCGGCCGGGGGCGGTTGCGCAAGGGCTTCTGCCAGAGCGGCGTCGCGCCGACAGGATGGCCCGAGACGCGCAGGACGGCGAGGTCGCGCTTCGTGTCCATTCCGACCACCTCGGCGTCCCAGGCGCCGTTGTTCCGCTCGAGATTCACCTTCTCGCCGATCTCGGAGACGACGTGAGCCGCCGTGACGACGTAGAGCTGCCCGCCATCGGTCCAGGCGGCGAAGCCGGCGCCGAGACCATCGGCGGTCCCGACGGTGAAGACGCTCCTGAGGATCTTCGCGGCAAGCGGCGCCTGGCCGACGTCCTTCTGGCGCAGCTTCCCTTCGGTGCCCTTCACGCGACCCTGGAGTTGCTGGTCGGCGAGCCGGAACTCCTCGAGCCGGCCTTCGAGCTCGCGGACGTCCGTCTCGAGCAGGCTCACCTTGGTGTCCTGCGTCTTCACCGACGTGTAGGCGAGCAGCGAGACGCCGACGGCCGCGAGCACGGCCAGGCCGGCGACGATCGCGGGCAGCGAGAGCGTCCTGGCCGGGGCCTCGTTCTCGTCGTAGCTCATGGTCAACCTCTCGGCACCGCCGGTGCCAGCGCGCTCACTCGAACGAGGGACTGTTACGCGTCGGTATCGGTGTCCGGGAACGTCCCCGGAATGCGCGCGCGGCGGCGGTCGCGGATCTCGCGCTTGCCGCCGTACTCGCGGCCGTTGCGACGGTCGTCCCCCTCACGCCGGTCGAGGATCACCGACACGTTTGGGTTGTCCTTGTAGTACTCGACCATCTTCTCGTAGAGCTCTTCTTCGAGCTCGCGGGGGATCACGCAGTAGATCACCCTCTCAGTGTACGAACCTCAGCGGCCAGCGCCAGTAGCAGCGACTAGTGCCGCTTGGCGACGGCCGCGAGCGCCCCGAGGCCGACGAAGACCGAGCCGGAGACGTAGCGCTGCACGGCGAGGAAGCGCCGGCTGCCTCGCAGCCGGTCGGAGGCCGTTCCCGCAGCGAGCGCCCAGCCGCTGTCGCAGACGACCGCCAGCCCGACGAAGACGAGCCCGAGCACGCCGATCTGGAGCGCGGCCGAGCCCTTGTCCGGGTCGACGAACTGCGGCAGGAAGGCGAAAAAGAAGAGCGCGGTCTTCGGATTGAGGACGTTGACGAGCACACCCTGGAGGAAGCGGCGGCGGAGCGTGCGCTCGCGCGACACCTCTACGGACGGCTCCTCCTTGCGCACGAGCAGCGTGTGCAGGCCGAGGCCGATCAGGTAGGCGGCACCGGCGTACTTCACGACGGCGAAGGCAGTCGCAGAGGAGACGAGCAGCGACGAGATCCCGATCGCCGCGGCGGTGACGTGGACGAGCCCGCCGACCGCGATCCCGAGCGCCGAGACGAAGCCGGCGAGGCGCCCGCGGTCGAGGCTCTGCGCGACGATGTAGAGCACTGCCGGACCGGGCACGAGGATCAGCGCCAGCGCGGTAGCCGCGAAGACGAGAAGCGTTGAGGAATCGGGCACTACACCCGGGCGATGTCGGGCATCAAGCGGCCGTCGTCGGTCAGCTGCGCGTTCCAGCCCTGGAAGCTCTGCTCGAGTTCCTCCAGGTCGTGCCCGCGCTCGGCGAGCCTCAGGGGCTGCGCCGCGTCGGGCGAGATGCGGTACTGGTACCAGGAGATCTCCCACGCGACGGTCACGACCATCTCGCCGCTGACGCCGGAGAGCGGCACGATCGACGCTTTCGGCGGGCCGAGGCTCTTCGCGACTCCTGCGACGGTGCGCCGGTGCGCGCTGGAGTTGAACAGGTCCGCGGCCTCGACGACTGCGAGCTCCGGCTCGGACAGGCGCCTCAGAATCGGCTCGTCGGCGACCGGCGCCTCCTCGGCGCGCTTCCCGGCGAACAGGCCTCCCCAGCGGCTCTTGCGTCGGCGAGGGTCGAACGGCGCCGACGGCACCGACGGGCTGCCCTCGCGCACCCAGCCGTGCTCCAACGCGATCTCCGCGCAGAGCGGGCAGACGTCGACGTACTCGCCCCCGTCGGGCGAGAAGCGGATCGCGTGCTCCCCCATCAGCAGGGAGCGCTCGCAGATCGCGCAAATTCGCGTTACGGCAGAACGCGTCACACGCATGCGGCGACGGTAGCAGAGGGCTTCGAGTTATCCACAGGGCTCACACGCTGCTGAATGAACTCGTATGCTATATGTAACTCACATATGTATCGACGACGAGGATGGCACGGGCGAGGTGGGCGCATCGAGCGCTTCCAGGTCGCAGCGGTACTCCTGCTCCTCCGCGAGCGCAAGGCACACGGCTACGACCTCCTCGAGCGGCTGCCAGACCTGACCGGCGACGAGCGCGTCGACGTCGGCAATCTCTACCGCGTCCTCCGCGCGCTCGAGGAGCAGGGACTCGTCAGCAGTGAGTGGGACGAGACCCTCCCCGGCCCCGCCAAGCGCACCTACGAGTTGACCGAGGCCGGTGGCGAGGCACTCGAGCGCTGGGCCGCGTCGCTCGCGGACACCCGTGCACGGATCGACCAATTCCTCGAACGACATCAGGAGAGGAGGTGAATCACACATGCATCACCGCAGATTCCAGCGCAGACGCCCGCCTCTTGGCGCGCGCTTCTATGCGACCGAGAACGTGCTCGAACGGCTGGACGAATACCAGCGAGACCTCGAGCAGGAGCTGGCCGACGTGAGCGAGCTGATCAAGCGCCTGCGCGCCGACGCCGCTCCCCAGGCCGAACCCCAGACGGTCTAGCCGTCAATGAGCAGCGGCGGCTTCTCGATCGCGCTTCGTGTCCTCGATCACCTTCTGGGCGACGTGTGAGGGGACCTCCTCGTAGCGGAGGAAATGCATCGAGTAGTCGCCGCGGCCGCCCGTGATCGAGGTCAGCGTCTGCAGGTAGGTCAGCATCTCGGCCATCGGCACCTCGGCCTTGATCGTCGTCATCCCCGAGGCGGGCTCCATCCCGTGCAGTCGCCCCCGACGGGAGTTGAGGTCGCCGTTGACCGCGCCGACCGCTTCGTCGGGCACCGTCACCTCGAGCTCCATGATCGGCTCGAGCAGGATCGGCTCCGCCTTCGAGTAGGCGTCCTTGAAGGCCATCGAACCAGCGATCTTGAACGCCATCTCCGATGAGTCGACGGTGTGGTA
>JANMJY010000012.1:0-10942 GCA_031371615.1 Actinomycetes bacterium
GCGTCCGCCGCGAGCCGATCGACCTGCAGGCGATCGCCCAGGAAGCGCTCCGGCGCTACGAGAGCCAGGCGCGGGACTTCGGCGTCACCCTCGAAGCCGACGGAACGGACGCGCCGGCGCTCGGCGATGCCGACCGGACGCTGCAGATCGTCTCGAACCTCGTCGAGAACGCGCTCCGGATGACTCCCGCGGGCGGCCTGGTCAGGATCGTGACCGAGCCCGGATCGATCCGGGTCGAGGACACCGGCCCGGGGCTTCGGCCCGAGGAGCTCGAGCAGGCGTTCGACCGCTTCTTTCTCTATTCCCGGTACGGGCGCGAGCGATCGGTGGGGACCGGGCTCGGGCTCGCGATCGTCAAAGAGCTCGCGCTGGGAATGGGCGGCAGCGTCTCCGCGGAGAGCACGCTCGGACACCGCACGGTGTTCACGGTGCGCCTGCCTCACGGCGCCGCCGCGCCCGACCCGGTTCGGGCCCCCGCCGCGGCCTAGCGGTTTTACGCCGGTTTTACGTTCGGCGAACGGGCGGCTGACAGCACCGGGGAAGGATGCGCTCGTCAGCTTCGCTACGTAGGAGGGATTTCAGATGAAGAACAGCAAGGTGATGCTCGGAGCACTCATAGCGCTCGCGTCGCTCGTGCTCGCCACGACCGCCGTGGCAGCCGTAGTGATCAAGGGCACAGACCACGACGACGTGCTCACCGGAACCGACCGGAACGACCTGATCGTCGGCCTCAAGGGCAACGACACGATTACCGGTCTCGCCGGCAACGATCGGATCCACGGCAACCAGGACAACGACACGATCGACGCCGGTCCCGGCAACGACCGTGTCTGGGGCGGGTACGGAAACGACACCCTCGCCGGCGGCGACGGGAACGACCTGCTTCGCGGCCGCCCGGGCGACGACGCCCTCGACGGCGGCGCCGGCAACGACAACATGTGGCCCGGACGCGGCGCCGACACCCAGAACGGTGGCGACGGCGACGACGTGCTGCACTCGCTCGCACGCGACCGCCAGGTCGATCACATCGACTGCGGCGCCGGCAACGACGTCCTCTGGCTGAACGCCAAGGAGACGACCGACGTGTACGTCAACTGCGAGACGGTCAAGACCGTCACCGTCACTGCCGACGGCGACGACTCGTAGTTTCACCTCCCCCCGCAGCGCGGCCGGGGTCTCGAGCCCCGGCCGCAGCGGTTCACTCGTAAGGGGGAAGCCGCGTACGCCGATCTGGGCCGATAGTTGGGCATTGCGGCGTATACCCCCGGGCTTTGCGGCACCGGAGAGGGCGAGATGACATGCATCAGTTTGCGAACGGGTCCAGCGCGGCTGTCAGCCTGCTGGGCGGCGAATCCGGACCTCCCGTAGGTCCCGCGACCGTCGGACGCCCGCCTTCGGGCTACGACGCTCCCCCCATTCCACTGCGGCCCTTCCCGACCTCTGTGGCGAAGGCTGCCGTTGAGACCCAGCCGGAAGCCGAGCAGGAGGCCCAGCATGAAGACGTGCCCGTCGTGGCAGAGGTGCGCCGACTCGTTGTCCGGCTGCTTGGCGGCGACGAGATCGAGCTCGGCAGCTTCGACGAGCGCGACGATGCGATGGAGGCTGCGCAGCAGCTGGTGGCGCGCTTCAGCTCGGCCGAGGCATCCGGCGAGTGGCCGGAGGTCGACGGGCGCTTCCTGCGTCCCGGCTCGGTCGCTTCGATCGACGTGCTGGTCGCCGGCTAGGACGAAGGACGCCAGTCGGCGTCGACGCCGGCGGTGAGCTTCCGCCGGTGCTCGAGACCTAGACCGGCTCGGAGACGACGACCCAGATCGGCCCGTCGCCGCACTCGACGCGGCAGGCTTCACCGCCCGGATCGGTCAGGCGGGTCTGGAGGAGCACGACCGGCTTGCCGTCGAGGTCGGCAACCGGCGCGCGCACGGCCGAGAGGCCGAAGGTGAGATGCCAGGCGCGCACCTGGTTGTGGATCGCCCTGGCCGGCTGCGACCAGTCGACGCGCGCGTACTCGTCGTCCCCGAAGTGGCCGGCCCAGCTGGCGCCCCCGGTCGCCTGAGGATCCCCCGGGTCGCCGGCAGCGACGCGCTCGAGCGCGCGCGGCAGCGTCGCGACGCCGGCCGCAAGCAGCCGCGGCCCGAACTCCGCGATGTCGACGTCGTCGTCCTCGATCGGAACCGTCGTTTGGACGAGCACGTTGCCGGTGTCGAGCTCCGCGTCCATCCGATGCCAGGTCGACCCCCAGGCGGCGTCGCCGTCGCGCAGCGCCCAGGCGAGCGGGATCGGCCCCCGGTGGCGCGGCAGCAGAGCCGGGTGCAGATTGATCGAGCCGAGCCGGGGCACGTCGAGCGCGGGCTGCGGGATCTTCCAGGGAAAGCCCCAGCACGTCACGAGGTCGGGCTCGTAGGCGCGCACGAGCCGTTCGATCGCGTGCTTGTCGCGGGCGAAGAGCAGGTCGAGCCCTTGGGGGGCGCTCGCTGCCGTCAGCGCGAGGAACGGGGGCGGCTCGTCGCCCTGCTCGCGCCGCGCCGCGAGCACCGCAACGGGCTCGTGGCCGAGATCGTGCAGCGCGCCTGCGAGCGCGTTCGCGATCGGCTGGATCGTGCAGATCATGAGGACGCGCCAGCGCTCGGCCACCGGTCGAGCCTACGACGAATCACTCATGTGGGGGAGGCACGTACGTCGATTGGGTGCACAGTGAGCGAGTCGGAGTGGCGTCGCTCCGCAGCCGCCAACGCTGGAGGAGACGCCATGCACGCCCTAGCCGAGCCCCCTGTCAGTCCTGCCGTAGTCGGCGCGTACCCGGCTCCGCAGCCCCAGCTCGACCAGCGCCGCGTCGTCATCCGCTTGCGCGACGGCGAGACGATCCTCGTCGGCGGCGCCCCCTCGTACGAGCGTGCGCTCGTGCTCGCACAGAAGACGATCACGGACCTGACCGTGCGCGAGGGCGAGTGGCCGATGCTGGGCGACCGCTTCATCAATCCGGAAGCGATCGTCTCGGTCGACGTCCTCCGCTGGAGCTAGAACGAGCGAGGCCGGGCTCTCGCCCGGCCTCAGCCCCTCTCCCCTTCGCACCGTTCGCGGGTGCCGCAGTTACCCGCGCGCGGTCTTCCTCGCAGCGTTCCGCGAGTGAACCATGTACTTCACGCACTGACCCTGGTTCTTGAACTTGGGCGACGTAAAGGTCTTCCAGGCGCCGTTCTTGCAGGCGGACGCGACGCCCTTGCCGTGCGTGGTGACGACCGTCTGCGCGATCCCGTTGAACTTGATGTTCGTCAGGTCGGCGGCACCCTGGACGTCCAGGATGATGCCGACGTACGAGATGGCACCGGTCGGCGTCGGGACCTGCTGGCCGGCGGCTGCGAGCGTGGCCGCGGTGAAGACGTACGTCGCGGTGCCGTCAGCGTTCGGGATCGGCGTCACGTTGTTGCAGCCGAGCGGGAACGAGCCGGTGCTCGTGATGACGAGGAACCGCGGCGAGCCGCCCTGGCACTGAGTCGCGCTCTTGAGCGTGAACTCGGCCGACTGGAAGGTCTGGCCGGTGGCGCCCGTGATCTCCGCACCGGCGGCCGCGTTGGTCGGCGTGGGACAGTTCTTCTCGAGGCGCAGCGTCTTCTTGGCGTAGGTCGCCTTGACGCAGCCCGTGTTGCCCGGGTCGTAGACACCCGGATCCAGTGCGGCGGCGGCAACCGCGGCGAACGCAAGCACCGTGATTGCGGCAACGGCCGCGACGAATAGCTTCTTCATTCCAGTACCTCCATGTTGGGCTCAATTGAGCGCTCCAGAGGGGTAGATGCGCTGGAGCGCCCAACTTGCGCGCGGAGAAGTAAGGACTTTGTTCGTGCGGGTAGACACGCGGCTTTTCGGGCATCTAGATATGGAGATGGCCGCTACCGAAACCGGGATCGACGCTGCACGCGAGCTCGACGAGCTCTACCGCGAGCACGCCGCCGAGGTCTACCGCTACGTCTACGCCGTGCTCGGCGACAGCGCCGACGCGGAGGACATCACGCAGACGACGTTCGTGAACGCACTGCGCGCCCTCGAGCGTGGCGAACAGCCACGCAAGCCGACGAACTGGCTGATCACGATCGCGCACAACCTGATCAGGCAACGCTTCCGGCAGCAGGCGACACGGCCCCGCGAGGTCGAGCTCGGCCTCGATCTGCCGGCCATCGAGGCCGACGACGACGGCCCTTCGATCGACGATCTCGTCCGCGCGTTGCAGCGAATCCCGCAGCCACAGCGCGAGGCGCTCGTCCTGCGGGAGATGGAGGGGCGCTCGTACAAGGAGATCGGCGAGATCCTCGGCGTCTCGCAGGCCGCGCTCGAGACGAGGATCTTCCGCGCCCGCCGCTCGCTGGCGGAGGAGCTCGAAAACCTCGACACCTGCGACCGCGCCGAGCTCGCGCTCTCCCAGCGCGTCGACGGCCGACTGGGCCGCAAGGATCGAAAGCGGCTCGTCGCGCATCTCGAAAGCTGTCCGAGCTGCGCCCGCGTCGTCGTGCTGGGGATGAGGCGGCGCCGGGCTTTCAAGGTCCTGGCGCTCGTGCCGCTGCCGCTCTCGCTGACGCTGTTCAAGGGAGCGCCGAGCGCCTCCGCGGCCGCCGGCGGGGCAGCCGGCACGGCCGCCGGAGTGGGTGCGGCGGGAGTGACGGCGAAGATCGCGATCGGCCTCGCTGCGGTCGCCGTGGCAGGCGGCGCCGGCTACGAGGGCGTCAAGGCCGTGCGCGATCCCGTGACGCCTGCCCGCCCGGCGAAGGCAGTCCCGGCCGCCGTCGTCCCGGCAACTCGGCCGCGCGCCGTCTTCCACCTACCCCCCGGGCTCGCGAAGCTGAAGCCCAGCGTCGGGAAGGTGAAGCCGGCGCGAGCAAAGAAGGCGCCTCTGAAGGGCCGCAGCGCAACAGCGCCCGGTCGCACAAAGACGGTGCCGAGGCCGAAACCGAAGGCGGCGCTACACGCGAAGGCTTCCGGCGGGCTCGGCCCCGCGATCGCGCCGGTACGCGGCAAGAGCGCAATCGCACCGGGGCGTGTCCGCCCCATCGGCGGGCCGAAGCTGAAGCAGCCGCGCTAGCTCCACTGTCCTAGGATGCGGCGGTGCCAGGTGATCCGAGCTTTGCGGACGTGCTTGCCGCCAACAAGTCGTACGCGACCGACTTTCGGCTCGCCGGCCTCGAGGCTCGTGCGGCCAAGGGGCTTGCCGTGCTCACCTGCATCGACTCGCGGATCGAGCCGCTGACGATGCTCGGCCTCAACTTCGGCGACGCGAAGATCCTCAGGAACGCGGGCGCCCGAGTGACCGACGACGTACTCCGGACACTCGTGCTCGCGTCGTACCTGCTCGGTGTCGATCGGGCGATGGTGGTCGGGCACACGGACTGCGCCATGGCGGCGGGCAGCGAGGACGACGTCCACTCGGCGGTGGAGCAGGCAGGCGGCCCCGACACTCGCAGCCTCGCGTTCCTCGTCACGGACGACCAGGAGGAGACCGTCCGCGCTGACGTGCAGCGCGTGCGGTCGTGGCCGTACCTCACCCGTCTCCGCGTCGGAGGTTTTCTCTACGACGTCCAGACCGGCGAGCTCACCCAGCTCTGCTGATTGAGCGGCCCGGCCCCTGTCCCGCAGCCCGACCGAGGCCGACTCCGCGCTCTAGCCGTGGAGCTCCGGGCCGAGCCGTACGGAAGCGCGCTCGTGCGGCCGCTGACCGAGGCGCTGGCGGCGGAGTTGCGCGGGCGCTACGGAGAGGACGGCGCCGGCGGCGAGCCTGAGCCGGCGGTCTTCGCGGCGCCGGACGGCCACTTCGTCGTCGCGCTCGACGGGGGCCGCGCGGTCGCGTGCGGCGGTCTCGCCCGCTACGACGAGCGCGAGGGCGAGATCCGGCGCATGTACGTCGCTCCGGAGGCACGTGGGCGCGGGCTCGGCCGCGCCGTCCTCGGCGCGCTCGAAGACGCCGCCCGTGCGCTCGGCTACGAGGTCCTCCGACTCGAGACGGGCGACTTGCAGCCCCAAGCGCTCGGCCTCTACGCCACTGCCGGGTTCGAACGGGTCTCCCGTTACGGGCCGTATGTGAACGACGAGCACAGCGTGTGCTTGCACAAGCGCATCGCAGGGCCCGGTAGCCCCGTTGGGTAAGGACATGGACGCACGCGAACAACGCATGGCCCAGAACGAGGCGCTCTTCCGCGAGGTGAACGAGCGGATCGAGGCGGCGGCGCACAAGCTCGGCCCGAACGTTCCGTACGAGTTCCTCTGCGAGTGCGCGAATGCCGACTGCACCTTCCGGCTCACGCTTCCGATCGCGGTGTACGAGGCCATACGCGCGGACCCAAGGCAATTCGCCGTGCTACCGCTCCACTACACACCCGAAATCGAGGAGCTGGTCGTCCAGGAAGAGACCCACTGGGTGGTGCGCAAGACGGGTGAGGCCGGCGAGTACGTCGAGCACCTCGATCCGCGCAGCCGGTAGGCGCCCCTAGGTCAGGGGTTAGAACCTGGCAAGGCGGGTAATCCTTAAACGGGCGTAAAGGAATTTTCAATCGAATCGCGCTTTTAGCGCCAGCTTTTGCAAAGGCTTTTCAAAGTTGGCAACGCAGGCGCAGCGCCGCAGCAGCAGAGGTTCCGCTGCTCGCCCCTAGGACTAAGGAGATCACCTTGAAGGCACGCCGCTTGCTCGCACTCGCCATCCTCGCCGCTGCTGCGGCGCTCCTCTCGGGCTCTGTCGGCCTGCCCGCCTCAGCGGGGGCGGCGGTCACGGGCGCCCCCTGCTCGACCGCGGGCACGTGGCAGCAAGGCGAGGTGAACGTCTACTGGCTCGACGTCGAGCAGGGCGACGGGCAACTCGTCGTCGGGCCGACCGGCCGTACCCTGCTCGTCGACCTCGGTGAGGACGCCTGGAACTCAACCGGTGCGAGCACGAGCAGCGCCCGAGTCGCCCAGCGGATCCGCGAGATCTGCGGCGTCGCGTCCGGCCCGGTGCATCTCGACTACGTGATGGCCTCGCACCACCACCTCGACCACACCGGCTACGCCGCAAACCCGAACGACACCTCGACGGTGGGCAACGGCATCTACCGACTGCTCAACCCCGCGGGCGAAAGCTTCTCCGTCGGCACGCTGATCGACCGCGATGGTGGCACCTGGCAGGACGCGAACGCGGACGGCGACTGCGACGTCGGCACGAGCACCGCGCCGTCGAACGAGATCGCCTGGCACAACGCCGGCACGACCTCGCAGACGGGTCGCCGCTGGATCTGCTGGCTGTACGGGCCGGCGGGGCAGGCCGACCGCGCGAACATCGAGGGCCACGTGCTCACGCTTGCGAACACGGCGCCGTGGCCCTCGCTTGACCTCGGCGCCGGAGTCACTGCGGCCGTCGTCCAGGCGAACGCGAAGGGGGTTCTGCTGGCGGACGGAATCACGCCTGTCGGCGGCGATCACACGGCCGACGCGACGCCTCCCTCCGAGAACGACTACTCGATCGGGCTCAAGATCACGTACGGCAAGTACGAGTACGCGACCGCCGGTGACACGGGCGGCGAGTACGCCACGAGTGGGTTCGGCTACTCGTACAACGACGTCGAGTCCTCGATCGTCGACGACTTCGGCAACGTCGAGACCGTACGGGTCAACCACCACGGCTCCGGTCACTCTTCCAGCGCGGGTTATGTCTCCACGCTCGCGCCGGAGACCGCTTTCATCTCGTGCGGCGCGAACAGCTACGGCCATCCTTCGAACCGGGCCGTTGACGCGCTCCAGGCGGTCACGAACGAGCGGGGCACGGGCGCCGACGTCTACCTCGCCAACAACCCGTGCGACCCATTCCAGGCGGACGGGACGACCCCGACCGACTTCAGCGGCACGCTCAATGCCAACGGCGACATCTGGCTGCGTACCACCGCCGCCGGCGCGAGCTACACGGTCACCTACGACACCGGCTCGCGCAGCTACACCGCCTACGACGAAGGCGCTCCCGCTCCGCCCGATCCGTCGAAGATCGTCGTCAACGAATACCTGATGGCGCCGCAGATCCTGAGCACGACCGAGTGGATCGAGCTGTACAACCCAACCACGGTCGCGGTCGGCATCGGCGGTCTCTACCTCGACGACGTCGCCGCCGGCGGCGGTGCGCCGAAGCAGATTCCGGCCGGGACGACGATCGCCGCGAACGGGCGCTACGTGATGGAGTTCGCGAGCGGCTTCCTCAACAACACCGGCACCGAGTCGGTGCGCTACCTCGCGATCTCCGGTGGAGTCGAAACCGTCTACGACTCGCACACCTACACGCTCTCGACCACGAAGTTCGACCAGGTGTTCCATCGCACCGGGGACGGCGGCGCGTGGTGCAACACGATCTCGTCGAACCTGACGAAGGGAACGGCGAACCCGTTCACCTGTCCCTAGCGTCCCTCGCAGCAGCAGCCGTGCTCCTTCTCGCCGCTTGCGGTGGGGAGGAGCCGGCGCGCTCCGTCGTGATCGTGAGCGGCCTGGACGACCACGGCGAGCTCGCGCAGAAGACGGTGAGCCTGAGCGCGGAGCCGGAGGGGCCGGCCGTCGCCGAGGTCGCTGCGGGTAGCCTCGTCGCCGTCGTCGACACGCGTGGTGAGTGGATCCGCGTGCGCGCGCTCCAGGGAGCGGCTGCCGGCTGGGTGAACGACTACTACCTGCGCGGGGTCGTGCATCTCGTGGCCGGCGTTCCCGGCTGTCCGGTGCCGAAGCGCGACGGCGGCACGTTCGAGTCCAACGCCCAGGTCGAGCTGGTCGCCTTCGAGCGGCGAGCTGGAGCAATCTGGGTGCGCGTGCGTCCCGTCGGCGGCGGGATGGCGGGATGGGTGAGGCGGCGGACGCTTTCCGAGCTGCCGGCCCGCACAACGGGGGGATGCGGTTAGGACAGGAGGATCGCGCCCGCGACGACGAGCGCCGCACCGAGCGTGGCCTTCCCCGTGAACGCGTCGCCGAGGAAGATCACGGCGGGGATGAACACGAGCACGACATTGAGTCGATCGAGTGCAGCCGCAGCTGGTTCAGGCTCGCAGGCGCCGCCACCAGCGGCTGCCCGGCGCTCGTACGACGACGAGGTTCGCCCGGAGCTGTGGTGGAAGCGAGCGGACCGAGCGGACTCCGAGCACGACCGGGCCGTCGTGCTCCTCGATCTCGGCCCGCCGGCCGAAGAGATCGTCGGCCTCGTCGAGGAAGAGGACGGCGCCGCCGCGCTCGGCCGCGTCGAAGGCGCGAGCGAGGGTCTTCTCCGTCTCCCCGATGTACTTCGAGACGACCTCGGCCGCGCCGATCACAGCGACGCGCGCGTCACGGCGGGTGGCGAGCAGCTTCGCGAGCTCGTCCATCTCTGGGATCGTACGCCGCGTGATCGCTGCGGCGGTTGAGCTCGGACGGGCTCGGCCTTCGTGAGAAGGTGCCTGGAGGTCGTTCATCAAGGAGGGACACATGCTCACCGAACTCAAGGACTTTCTCTTCAAGGGAAGCATCGTCGAGCTGGCGGTCGCGTTCGTGATGGGGATCGCGTTCGCCGCAGTCGTCAACTCGCTCGTCGACAACCTGATCATGCCGATCGTGGCGATGATCATCGGCAAGCCGGACTTCAGCGGCCTGACGTTCTCGATCAACGACGCGGTCTTCCGCTACGGCGCGTTCATCACCGACGTGATCCAGTTCGCCGCCATCGGCGCGGCCGTCTTCTTCTTCGTCGTCAAGCCGGTGCAGATGATGCTCGCGAAGTCCCGCCGGACGCCGATCGAAGAGGGCATGCCCGACGAGGAGCGCCGCCACCAGGAGCTGCTCGCAGCGCTGCGGGTGAGCCGCTAGTCCCGATGCTCAAGACGAGGCGGACGCGATCAGCGTCTCCGCCGAGAACCGCATCACCTCGAGCGCCTGCTCGCGTGAGAGGCCGGCCATGTCGGTCAGCCAGACGAACGACTCGATCCCGGTCGACGCCGCCACGGCGAGCACGAGCCGCTCGAACGCGGCCTCCCCGAGCGCGGGCGCGAGCGGCGCGAGCGCGTCCGTGATCCACACCCGCCGCCGGCCACGCCGCAGGAGCAGCTCGCCGCGCTGCTTCTGCGGCCCGAGCGAGAGCCTCAGCATCGCGCGCAGCGGCGCCTCGTTCTCGGTCACCTGGCGCGCCATCTCGGCGAAGACGAGCTCGAAGCGCCCGCGGGCGCCGGCCGGCGCGTCCGCGTCGAGGATCGACTCCCGCCCGACCTCGGGATAGGCGGCGACGAGCAGCGCCTGCTGCGTCGGGAAGTAGCGGTACGCGGTCGTGCGCGAAACCGATGCCCGCTCGGCCGCCTCCTCGACGGTCGGCGTCGTGCCGTCCGCGAGCAGCGTCCGCGTCGCCTGGACGAGCGCCTCCCGCGTGCGCGCCTTCTGCCGCACGCGGCCCGTCTCTTGATATGGCATCGACATTCCATTATGGTACTAGAATCCTACGAAGGGATCAACGTGAGCGCGTTCCGCCAGGTCGAAGCTGGAACCGGTGAGACCCTCTGGTTCGGCGGAGCCCATCAGACCGTCAAGCACCCGGGCGCCTGGAGCGACGGGAAGTTCTCGCTCGTCGAGGTGGCCGTCCCCCGCGGGCGGGCGACGCCGCTGCACACCGATCCGAGCGACGAGACGTTCTAGGTCCTCGAGGGCGAGGTGCTCTTCCACGTCGACGGCGAGGAGCACCCGACGAGCGCCGGCGACACGGTCTCGGTCAAGCAGGGCGTCCCGCACGCGTTCGTCGCCACGTCCGAGGTGGCGCGGTTCCTCGTCCTGAACACACCGGGAACGCACGACGCGTACTTCCGCGACGGCGGCGAGCCGGCGACGCACGACGACTTCGCCGCCGCCCCGCCGCCCGACTACGAGCGGATGGAGGCGTCGAACCGCAAGCACGGGATCAAGATCCTCGGCCCGCCGCCGTTCGCGATGGCCGGGAGCGCGACCGGCGCAC
>JANMJY010000022.1:0-8295 GCA_031371615.1 Actinomycetes bacterium
GTGGCGGTGACCAGCCGCTGCGGCACCCAGTCGTCGACGTGGCTGAAGCCGTCGAAGCGCGCTCCCTCGAGGATGACGCCGTCGTACAAGGAGCGGCGATAGAACTTCACGTGGGTGAAGTCCTCGAACAGGACGTAGCACGGCTCGACGGAGGGACTCTGGAACTGCTGGCCAGTTAGCGCAGCCCGATGCACTCGTGAGAAGTCGTCGATGTCCTCACCGACCACGACGCCGAGGTGCTCGAGACCCATCCGGTAGACGCGCTGGTGAACAGGCGGGATAAGCTCGATGAGGGAGACCGGAGTCCCGTCGAGGAGATCGAGCGGCTCGGCGAGCACGATCAAGGAGATCGGACGCCCGTTCCAGACGTTCTCGGTGTTCGCCCTCGCATGGCGCTCGAGAAGCGTCCGCTGGTGGACGTACAGGTCCCAATCGGCGACGCGGACGGCGAGGTGGCTGAGCGGGTACGGTGCGATGTCGATGCCGCGGGCAACAAGACGGTCGCGCTGCATCGCCGCGAAGGCTCGATAGTCCCCGATGATCTCGGCGATCGGATCAGACGTCGCCACGTGGCATCCTCCTCCGCCATCGTACGACACGCACGGCCGGACACACGGTTCCGGGTTGGTCTCACTCAGTCGCCGCTGGATCCGTTGGCGGCTCAGCGCTCGCAGTTCCCTGCACTGCGAGCGCCAGCGCGGTGGCGAGGGCGTCGGGAGCGCAGCGTTCAGTAGCATCGCGCCGTGCGCGAGCTGCGTCCGGGTCTGTGGCACTGGGAGGCACCGCACCCGCAGTGGCGGTCGACCGAGCCTTGGAGCAAGAACGTGTCCTCCTACGCGATCGACGACGGGAAGCGGCTGCTGCTCTTCGATCCACTGGCCGTGCCGAGCGAGCTCGAGGACCTCGCGGCCGGCCGCGAGACGGCGATCGTGCTGACTGCGCCGTGGCACGAGCGCGACGCGGAGAGCCTCGTCGCGCGGCTCGGTGTGCCGGTCTACACCCCGCTGCCCGACAGCGCGCAGTTCCTGATGGAGACGTACGGCATCACCGCCGAGCAAGCCGGCGACGGCAGTCCCGACGTCGTCTGGCTGCTCCGCGAGCAGAAAGGCGAGGCACGCCCGTACTCGGCCGGCGACCGGCTGCCCTTCGGAGCCGACGTGTTCCCCGGGCACAAGGCGAACGACACCGTGCTCTGGGTCGAGGGCCAGCGGGCGGTGATCTCCGGCGACACGCTCGTCGACTTCGGCGAGGGGCTCGAGATCAACGAGCGGTGGCTCCGACCCGGCGTGACGCGCGAGGAGATCGCCGAGGGGCTGCGCCCGCTCCTCGCACTGCCGGTCGAGCACGTGCTCGCGACGCATGGCGGGCCGTTCGCCCTGGCCGACCTCGAGCGCGCGTTGTCCCCCTCCTAGACCGCTCACGCGACACTCCTGCACGCTCACTGCGGGTGATCTACGGAGACGAGTCGGCCGCGCGTTTCCTGGCGTACTCAGAGAAGGCGATCGCTGCCTCGACGCTCCCTGGTCGTGGCGGGTCGTTCCACGGGAGCGGCCGGTCGTCGATGGTCTGCTGGATCAGGCCGTGCCAGTGCGCGGGGACCGCTGATTTCGCCCACTGGAGCGAGGTCGGCTTCGACGCCACTTCCCCGGTCTCGAGCGTGTACAGCATCCGGCAGAGGGCCGTGACGGCGTAGCGCTGCGCCCAGGCGATGTCGAAGCTCGTCCAGCTGAGCAGGTCCGGCAGGAAGCTCGCGATCTGTGCCGGCATCGTGGCGCGAAGGACGTCAGCGGGGACCTCGGCCACGAAGCGACGTGGGTCGGGGCCGGCGAGCGTGATCCCGTGCCGGCGGAGCGTCCAGCGCACGTCTTCGGTGTTGCAGTGGGTCGACCACTCCATCTCCCTGCCGCCGCGGTTGACGTACAGCCACTCCCTGTCGAGGGCCTCGAGCGTCGCCAGATCCACCCTCGGTGCATACGAGCCCTCGAGATCGTGCGGCCAATGTCCCGAGCGCGTCGGGATCTCGGCGTGGAACTCGCGAAGCTCTCGCTCCTGCTCTGTTGTGACCCGCTCCTCGGTGACGACCACGAAGTCGCAGTCGCTCTGGAGATCGCCGCCTCCGAGCGCGAATCCGCCGACGAGGTAGGCGCCGACGAGATTCTCGCCGAGAGCCGACTCGACCCTGTGCACCAGCTCTGCCAAGAGCTCGTTCAGCTCCGGGAAGACCGTCGGCGCGGACGCCGCTCTCGGTTGGCTGGTCACCACCTCATTCAACACGACCCGTCCAGAGGCTCCCGCCGGCTGCAGCCGGCGCTCGATCTCCGTCGCCGCTCATACTCGAGCTGATGGATGACGAACGGCCACCGATCTGCGCTGCGTGTGGCGTGACCATGGTCCCCGCGGCGCTGAGTGAACGGCAGGGACACGGCGGTGACTGGATCTGCCTGGAGTGTGAGGTCACCGGCGAGCCGGACGCAGGCGTCCCGAGTCGCGCGTCGACCGGCAGGATCGGTCCCGGGGCCGACGAGCACCGCCTCCGTCAGTTGCCGCGAAGTCTCCGGATGTACCCTGCAGCGATGGAAGATGCGGTCGTGCTGAAGGTGGTGTCCGACGAGACCGAGGCCGAGATCGTCTGCGGCCTGCTGCGCTCGGCCGGCCTCGAGTGTGGCTACCGCGACACCGAGGAGATCGACTCGCCGCTCGAGGACTTCACGGCCGCCGGCCCGCGGGAGATCCTCGTGCACGCCTCCGATCTGGAAGTCGCGCGGGCACTGGTCAGCCAAGACGGTCGCTGAGCTTGCGCACCAGCTGGCTTCCTGACCGCGGAGTGCAGCTCTCCCCCTAGCCAGGGTTCAGCCCACGGCCCGGTCGGCCGATGGTGCCCTTGTGGAACTGCCCGCCGCCCAGGTCGCCGCCGCGCCGCAGCATGCCCGCTTCGTCCACGGAGCCACTCTCGCACTCTTCGCGACCGCGATCTTCGTCGGCGCGACGCTCGTCTTCCTCGTGCAGCCGATGGTCGCACGGATGGTCCTGCCGCTGTTCGGCGGCTCACAGGCCGTCTGGACGACCTCGATGCTCTTCTTCCAAGCGGTTCTGCTCGCCGGCTACGGCTATGCGCATGCGTCGACGCGCCTGCTCGGTCCATCCCGCCAGCCGATCATTCACGCGATCGTGCTCGTCCTGGCGCTCGCCGCGCTGCCGATCGGTCGCGGGCTGGCACCGCCTCCCGCGGACGCCTCGCCCTCGCTGTGGCTGCTCGGCGTGCTCGCGGTCGCAGTCGGCGCGCCCTTCTTCGTCGTGACGACGGCGAGCCCTCTGCTCCAGCGCTGGCTGGCGACGAGCGGGCACACCGCCGGGCGCGATCCGTACTTCCTGTACGCCGCCGGAAACGTGGGCAGCCTGCTCGGGCTGCTCGCCTACCCGTTCGTGGTGGAGCCGCTGCTGACGCTCCAGCAGCAGGCACGGCTCTGGTCGATCGGCTACACGCTCTTCGCACTGCTCTGTCTCGGCTGCCTGGTCCTCGCACGGCGCGGCGGCTCTGCGACGCCGGACGTGTCAGTCCGCGCAACGGCGCCGTCTCTCGCCTGGAGGACACGAGCACGGTGGGTTGCGACGGCACTCGTCCCGTCGAGCCTGATGCTCGGCGTCACGACGTACATCTCGACGGACATCGCGTCGTTCCCGCTCCTGTGGGTGCTGCCACTGGCGGTCTATCTCCTGACGTTCGTCGTCGCTTTCGCACGGCGTCCGCTCGTGACCCCGTCCGCCGCCGCGCGAATCCTGCCTCTGCCGACGACGCTGGTCTTCGCCCAGATGCTCGGGGTCGTCGCGCTGCCGCTGCCGCTCGCGCTGCTCTCGCAGCTGCTCGTGCTCTTCTTCGCCGGTGTGCTCGCGCACGGGCGCCTGGCGGAGGAACGACCCGCGCCCGAACGGCTGACGGAGTTCTACTTCCTGCTCTCCCTCGGTGGAGTGCTCGGCGGCGCGCTGAACGCGCTCGTTGCGCCACTCGTCTTCAACTCCGTCCTCGAGTATCCGCTCGTGCTCGTGCTCGCGCTGGCCCTGCGGCGCGGCGCTCGTGGCCGGATCGTCGACCTCGTTCCGGTCCTGGCGGTCTTCAGCGGCGGCCTGGCCGGCCTGGCCGTCGTGCAGAGCGTGGCCGCGGTCCATGCCGTCCTGGCCGCAGTCGTGGTGGCCTGTCTTGCGGTCGGCGTCCGGCGCCCCCTTCGGCTCACGCTCTCGTTCGCCCTGCTGACGCTGCTGATCGCGGCCGGCTCGGCGGGCCTGCACAGCGAGCGGACGTTCTTCGGGGTTCTGCGCGTGACCGAGCAGGGCGGTGAACGCCGGCTCTTCCACGGGACGACGCTCCACGGCGTCGAGCGGTTCTCGGGGCCGCTCGCGGGCGAGCCGCTGACGTACTACGGGCGCCGCGGGCCGCTTGGGGACGTGTTCGCCGCCTATCCGCGCTTCGATCGCGTCGACGCGATCGGCCTCGGAGTCGGCACGCTGGCCGCCTACGGGCAACCGGGGGAGCGGCTGACCTTCTACGAGCTCGACCCGGCGATCGCACGCGTCGCGCGCAACCCGAGCTTCTTCACGTACCTGCGGGACTCGCGGGCGGACGTGAAGATCGTCCTCGGTGACGGGCGCCGGACGATCGCCCGCGTTCCGGACGGCACGTCTGACCTCGTGATCGTCGACGCGTTCAGCTCCGACTCCGTCCCGGTGCACCTGCTCACACGCGAGGCGGTGGAGCTGTACGTCCGAAAGCTTCGTCCCGGCGGGCTGATCGCGTTCCACGTCACGAACCGCCACCTCGAGCTCGCGCCCGTCCTTGCCCGCGCTGCCCACACGCTTGGGCTCGCGGCTCTGGAGCGCAACGATCGCGCCCAGGGAGCACGCGGGAGCCGCACACCGTCGCACTGGCTCGTGGTGGCGCGCTCGCCGGAACGCCTTGCGCCGCTACTCGAGCGGTCCGGCTGGCGGATCCCGGAGCTCGCCGCGGGACGAGTGTGGACCGACGACTACTCCAACGTCCTCAGCGTCGTCAAGTGGAACGGCTGACCGGGCGGCGAGCCCCGGAGGCGAGGCATCTCTGCGTCAGGACGTGCCGGTGAAGTCGACGTCCTTGGTCTCGACCGTCCCGGCCGTCCGCCCTGGAGCGGACTGTTCGGCCCAGTAGAGATTTGTGTGCGCGATCACCAGGTCCGGCGGCGGCGCCCCCCACGGTGTCTGATCCTCGGTCGTGTGGGCGTCGCTGACGAGGGTTGTGTCGTACCCCCTGACGAACGCTCCGTGGAGCGTCGAGCGGATGCACGCGTCGGTCTGTGCGCCGACGACGACGAGCCGCCCGACACCGAGGCCCGACAGCACGGCCTCGAGCGTCGTGTCCTCGAAGGAGTCGCCGTAGTTCTTCTCGACGAGCGGCTCCGCGTCGCCCGGAGCGAGCTCCGAGACGATCCGCCACTCGTCGCTGCCCCTGGCCAACCCCTGGTCGGAATGCTGGACCCAGACGACGGGGACCTGCTCCCGCCGCGCCTTCTCGACGAGGCCGCCGACGTTCGCGACGACGGCATCGCGCTCGTGCGCACCCTCGACGACGCCGTTCTGCACGTCGATGACGAGGAGTGCGGTCTTCGGCCGGTTCTCGAGTGTGGTCATCGTCTCCCTCTAGGTTCGCTTGGCATCTGTGTCCAGCGAACGATAGACCTAGCCACCGCGCGCCACCGCGCCAGCAGGGCGTGCTGGCTGCCTGAGGCGGAGGGTCGCGAAAGCGCTCCTCACGTCTCGGCGGTTCGCGACCAGCGTGATCGCGGCGGCGCCGAGCACGAGGTCGGCGATCATCGTCGTCGCTTGCATCCCGACCCCGAAGCCGAGCAGCGCGGCAGCGCTGGCGCTACCCGCCAGCGCGACGCCGATCGCGGCCTGCTGCGTCCCGGCATTCCCCGGTAGCAGCGGGACGGATGCGGCGACGTTCTGGGCCGCGACGACGACGAGCGCCGTCCAGGGGGCGGCGGGCACATGGAAGGCGAGCAGGAACGCGTAGACGGAGCCAAGGCGTAGTGCCCACGCGACGAGCTTCCAGGAGAGGACCCCGGCGACGAAGGCACGCGGCGACCGCACGATCGAGAAGCCTGCCGCCATGCGGCGGAAGAGCGCTCGCGCGCGCTTGAGATACACGAGCCCGAGCACGACCGCGGTGAGCGCGAGGCAGACGAGCGCGCCGAGCACCGCGGGCTGCGCGGCGAGCCCAGGCAGGGCGGGCGTCGAGCCGTCCGACCCGAACGAGCCGCCTGCCAGCAGCACGGTTGCGATGATCGCGGCGCCGAACGCCACCTCGATCGCGGTCTCCAGCACGATCGTCGCCGCGATGGTGATGACGCTCGAGCCAGGCACCTCGCGCCGTAGCACCCCGACCCGCAGCGCCTCGCCGACCCGCGCGGGCAGCACTGCGTTGGCGCCGATCGAGCTCACGAATGCGGCGAGCGTCGTTCGGAAGCGCACCGGGGCCGGGTCGTGGGCGTGGGAGACGATCCAGTGCCACGCGCGGGCCTCGGCGCAGAGCTTGCCGACGTGGAGGGCGACCCCGACGGCGAGGACGCCGAGCGAGACGCTCGCGAAGCTCAGCCAGGCGCCCGCGAGGATCGCGGTGATGCTGCTCATGAACCGATCCTGTGCCTTGCCGCCTGACAGCCGCCTGAACGTTCAGCCCGCGAGTGGGAGCGTCAGCACGAAGCGGCCGCCGGAGCTGCCGGCGACGGCGGAGATCTCCCCGCCGGCGCTGCGGACGAGCCGTTGGGCGAGTGCGAGGCCGAGGCCGGCGCCGTCAACGCGGCCGGCGGCGGCCTCACCCCGCTTGCCGGGCTCGAAGATGCTCGCTCGCTCGTGGTCGGCGACGCCGGGGCCGTCGTCCGTGATCTCGATCGAGGCAGCCGAGCCATTTCTGACGAGGGAGATCTCGACGGTCGATTGTCCGTAGCGGACGGCGTTGTCCAGCAGCGGTTGGATCATGCGCGCGGCCAGCTCTTCGTCGACCGCCACCGGGACCGGGTCGGCGGGGACCGTGACGCGAACGTCGATCGCCGGCGCGTCCTCGCGTGCGTTGCGCGCGGCTGCCTGGACGGCGTCTCGGGCGTCGCTCGTCGCCCCGGCGAGACGCGCCTCGTGGCGGGCCGCAGCGACGAGCGTCTCGACCGTATGGGTCATCTGGTCGGCGGCACGCTGGATGGCGGCCAGCGCTTCGCGGTACTCGTCCGGGGTCCGGTCGCGTCGGAGCATCAGCTCTGCCTCGCCGCTGATGCGCGCCAGCGGAGTGCGGAGCTCGTGCGAGACCTCGGCGGTGAATCGCTGCTCGTGGCGGAGGCTCGCGGCGATCCGTTCCAGCAGGCGGTCGAGCGTCGCTGCCAGCCGCGTGAGCTCGTCGTACGGCTCGCCCTTGTGGAAGCGCTGGTCGAGGTCGTGCTCGCTCCAGGCGGCGGCGTCCTCGGTCATGCGCGAGACCGGCAGCAGGGCGCGGCCGAGCATCCAGCGCGCCAGCACCGTCACCGCGGCGAGTACCAGCAGCGAGAGCAGGACTGCCCCGACCAGCGCGGCGCTGCCGGTCTCCTCGTAGGGGTCGAGCGAGACGGCGGAGACGACGGTGCCGTAGCGGACGCCGTTTTGCACGATCGGCAGCGCGTAGAGACGCGTCTGTTCGCGGATGTCGAGGGAGCGCGCCGGGCCGGTCGTCAGCGACCGTGCGGCCCGGTCGAGGTCGGGTGAGACGTTCGGGGCCTCGAGCGCCCGGGAGCCGCTGAACACCCAGACCTGGCTGGGGGCGGACGCGTTGTCCGGCCCCTCCGGAGCGACGAGCTTCCCGTCCCGGATCAGAACCGACGAGAGCTCCGCCTCTGCCTGCGCCTTAACGAGCGACGTTGCGCTCGCGGACAGCCGCTGCCCGAGCAGGAACGAGAATGCGACCACGGCGAGCGCGAGCGCGACCGCCACCGCGGCGACGATCGCAACCAGCAAGCGCGAGCGGACGCCGAGGCGCGGCAGCTTCATCGCAGCGAGTAGCCGACGCCGTGAACGGTTGCGATCTCGGGCCCTCCGGGCAGGGATCCGAGCTTGCGCCGCAACCTGGCGATGTAGACGTCGAGCGTGTTCTCGTGGACGATCGCTCCGTGCGGCCAGGCCGCCTGGACGAGCTCGCGTCGGCGGACGGCGTCGCCGGGGGCAGCGCCGAGGCGGGCGAGGATGCGGAACTCGGTCGGGGTCAGATCGATCGCCTCGCTGCCGCACGTGGCGCGGTGCGTGCTCGGA
>JANMJY010000036.1:0-4501 GCA_031371615.1 Actinomycetes bacterium
GCGGCGCCGAGCGCCCGCTTCACGAGGTCGCGCAGCACGGGCGGCAGTCTAGTCGAGCGTCCTCAGGTAGCCCCAGGCCTGCCGCAGGCCGCGCTCGCGGAGCGCGACGAGCAGGCCGCCGAAGACGGCCACGCCCAGGACGGCCGCCACCCCGTCGGGCAGAAGCCACGCAGGCACGCCGAAGGCGAGCAGCGCGAGGACACCGATCGCCGCCGCTCCGAGCGCGAGCCCGCGCCCGCTCTCCGCCAGCACTCGCGGCGAGAGGAGCGCGAGCAGGGCGACGAGGACGAGCAGCGTCGAGACGGTCACCGCCGCCGCGGCCCCGTCGAGCTCGAATGCCTCGACCGCGGCCCACGTGATCGCGACGTGGAGCGCGAGCACGCCGATCGCGAGCAGAGGGAGCCTCCGCTCCCGGCCGGCGACGAAGAGCATCGGAAACGTGATCGTGACGCCGATCGAGGCCGCCATCCACGGCCCGAGCAGCACGATCAGGCGGCCGATCTCGCCTCCGGCGTCGCCCTCGTACGCCGGGCCGAGCGCCAGGTGGACGATCCTGCTGCCGACCAGCGCGAAGACCCCGGCCGCCGCGGCGACCGCGGCGAAGGAGACGAGCGACGTGCTGACCACATGACGCGTGGCGCGCTCGTGCGAGAGCGACGCGCGGCTCAACGGCACGCTCGAGACCATTCCCAGCGACGACGCGGTGACGGCGACGAGCGCAGCGGCCACGAAGTACGCGTACGTGAAGCTCGTCACGGCACCCGTTCCGAGCCCGCTCGCGAAGCGGAGGCAGACGACGAAGAACGCCTGCAACGCGATCGGAAGCGCGGCCGCGCGCGCCAGCTCGGCCAGGCGCGATCGCACCCCGAGCGCACCACGGCGTCCCCACTCGGCGCGGAGAATCAGGCCGACGAGCGGGACGGCGAGCGTGACCGCGCCGTTCACGAGCGTTCCCCAGGCGCAGGCGACGATCCCGTCCTCGTCGACCCGCCAGACGATGACCGCGAGACCGAGGACGCTGCCGAGCGCGTATCCCGCGGCCGCGGTCCCGTAGCTGTCGTGCGCCGCGAGCGCGCTCGCGCACAGGGCGGCAAAGAGGTGGGCGACAGCGGCCGGAACGAGGAAGACGAGCGCGTCGGCGGCCGTCTCCTGTGCGCTCGCCGGCAGCCCGGCGGCGAGCTGGCCGGCCGTCCAGCCGCTCGCGAGCACCCCGACCGCGAGCGCCGGAACGGCAACGGCCGTGACCGCCAGCGCATACGAGCCGAGGACGCCGCCGAACGTCCCGTCGGCCCGCGAGCGCGCGAGGCTCGGCAGCACGGCGACGCGGACGGCGCTGGCCGCGAGCACGAGTACGAGGAAGACCGCGTACGCGGCGAAGAAGCCGTCCGTCTCGTCGCCGCGCCCGAACTCGCGGGCGATGACGACGCCCACCGCGGCAGACAGGCCGGTGACGACGGCCATCGAGAGCGCGGTCAGCAGACCGCTCGAAAGAATGCTCCGGGGCGCCCGGGCGCTAGGCTTCGCCACGCGCGCAAGCGTATTCCGTATGAGCACCGACCCGATCTGGACCGAGAACGCCCTCGCCGACCTCCGGCGTGAGTTCGGCGACGCCTACGGCGGCCGTACCGTCCTCGTCACCGGCGCCGACGGCTTCATGGGCTCGCACCTGACCGACGCGCTCGTCGAGATCGGCGCCGACGTCCACGCGTTCGTGCGCGCGACCTCGAGCGGCGCGCTCAACAACATCTCGCACCTGCGCAACCGGCTGAAAGTGCACTTCGCCGACCTGACCGACAAGACGTCGATCGACTACCTCGTCAAGGAGCTGCGCGACACGGTCTCCGACAAGCCGTACGTCTTCCACCTCGGCGCGCAGGCGCACGTCGGCGAGTCGTGGCACCGGCCGTACGAGACGGTGATGGCGAACACGATCGGGACGCTCAACCTGCTCCAGTCGATCGTCGACTGGGGGCTCGAGCTGGAGAAGTTCGACACGGCCGGCACCTCGGAGGAGTACGGCAACGTGAACGAGTCGGTCGCGCACCACCACGACTTCGACGACACGGGCGGCCTGATCCTGCACGAGCGCTCGCCGATCAACCCGAAGTCGATCTACGCGACCGCGAAGGTCGCCGCGGACTTCCTGACGATGAACTACCACGACGCATTCTGCGTCCCAGGCGTCGTCACGCGCATGTTCAACAACTACGGCCCGCGCCAGAACCCGCGCTACGTCACCGGCACGATCATCACGCAGGCGCTCGCGCGACCCGGGATCGAGCTGGGCGCGCTCGAGCCGCTGCGCGACTTCTGCTTCTGCACCGACGGAGTCCGCGGCCACCTCACCGTCGCGGCGCACGGCACGCCCGGCGACGTCTACGTCTACGGCCAGGGCGCGAACATCTCGATGGCGGACTGGGCCGACCTGATCCTCCGCACGGGCGCCGAGCACGGCTTCTGGCCGGACGACCGGCACATCGTGATCGACGAGAGCCGCCTTCGCCCAGGCGTCACCGACGTGATGGCTCTCCGCGTCGGCTACGAGAAGCTGAACCGGGAGACCGGCTGGGAGCCGAAAGTGTCGTGGGAGGAGGGCGTGCTGCGGACGATCGAGTGGTACGCCGAGCACCGCGAGCGCTGGATCGGCCGCGTCGACTGGCTCGGCCCGGTCGACGTCCCCACGCCCCGATGAGCGTCGCGGGCGAGCAGCAGGACCTCCTCCGCCGGGACGAGCTCGTCGAGCGCGAGGGGATCTACCACCGGGCGGACGAGGGCGGTCAGTCGAACTACCGCCGCCGCTGGGAGCAGGAGGCGGCCGAGGACCATGTCCGCTCTGCGATCGCGGGCGGGCACACGGGGAGCCTCGACTACGCGACGCTCACCGGCAAGATCTCGCCGATCTGGTCGCGGTTCCCTCGCGACCGCGCGTTCGGCACCGTGCTCGAGATCGGCTCGGGGTACGGGCGAATCCCGCTCCACCTCGCCCGCGAGCACGGCGCGACGTGGTCGACCTACTGCGCCGTCGACATCTCGGAGACGATGCTGCGGCGCTTCGTCGAGTACCGCGACGAGTTCGCGCCCGCTCCCGGGAGCCGGCTCTACCCGGTGTGCGTCTCGGCCGACGAGCTGCCGCTCGAGGACGACAGTGTCGACCTCGCGCTCTCGAGCGCCGTGTTCCTGCACATGGGCAAGGGCGCAGTCGCGCGAGCGGTCGCCGAGCTCGCCCGCACGCTCAAGCCCGGCGGCCGGTTCGTCTTCGACGTCTCGTTCCCGAACGCGCGCAACCCGCCGAACTTCCTGCCGCAGCTGAAGCCGCACCGCTTCCGGGCGCCGAATTTCATGAAGTACTGGACACGCGGCGAGGTCGAGCGGCTGCTGGTCGCGAGCGGGCTCGCCGCGAAGGCCGGCGGCTTCGTGATCGAGCCGGGTGCCTATGCGGTGCTGCCGAAGCGCGTCGGCCCGCTCTCGATCCCGCTGGCCCGGAGGGTGAACCGCGTCGCCGAGGGTGCGCCGGACGCGCTGAACGGCCTGCTCGCGGCGACGTACACGGCCTACGGCCCGGGGCTGCTCGCATGAGAGCGCTGGTCACGGGCGGCGGCGGCTTCCTCGGCTCGCGGCTCGTGGAGCGGCTGGAGTCCGAGGGCTACGACGTGTTCGCCGCGCGCCGGAGCGACTACGACCTGACGACGATGGACGCGGCCGCTCGCCTCTTCGACGACGCTCGCCCGGAACTCGTGTTCCACCTCGCGGCCGAGGTCGGCGGGATCGGCGCCAACCGCGCCAACCCCGGCCGGTACTGGTACGCGAATCTGATGATGGGCGCGCACGTGCTCGAGCAGTCGCGGCTGCACGAGATCCGGAAGCTCGTGGTCGCGGGGACGGTCTGCTCGTATCCGAAGTTCACGCCGGTGCCGTTCAGCGAGGACGAGCTCTGGAGCGGCTTTCCCGAGGAGACCAACGCGCCGTACGGCGTCGCCAAGAAGGCCGTCCTCGTCGGCGCGCAGGCCTATCGCGACCAGTACGGCCTCGACACGGCGTACCTGATGCCCGCGAACCTCTACGGGCCGGGCGACAACTTCCACGAGACGAACGCCCACGTGATCCCGGATCTGATCCGGAAGATGCTCGAGGGCCGGGACGAGATCGTGCTCTGGGGAGACGGGACACCGACCCGCGAGTTCCTCTACGTCGACGACTGCGTCGACGGGCTTGCGCTGGCGGCCGCGCGCTACGACGGGCGCGAGCCGGTCAACCTCGGCACCGGCGACGAGATCTCGATCCGGGAGCTCGCGGAGCTCGTCGCCGACGTGACCGGCTTCGACGGCCGGATCACGTGGGACACGTCGATGCCGAACGGCCAGCCGCGCCGGGGGCTCGATGCGAGCCGGGCGCGCGAGCTCTTCGGCTGGGAGGCGACGACCGCGCTGCGGGACGGCCTCGAGCGGACGGTCGCCTGGTACCGGTCACGGCGCACGGCGCATGCCGGCGCCTGACGCGGCGG
>JANMJY010000045.1:0-20897 GCA_031371615.1 Actinomycetes bacterium
GAACACGATCGAGTTGGACGCGCCCGGCTCCGACCTCGGCCGGGTGCAGCGGAGCTTCTACACCTCGTCCTCGTGCGGGGTCTGCGGCAAGGGGGCGCTCGAGGCCGTCTCGGTCGAGGCGGCGCGCGTCGAGAGCGACCTCCGCGTCCCCGCTGCCCTCATCGTGACCCTGCCCGACCGGCTGCGGGAAGCCCAGGCCGCGTTCGAGGCGACCGGGGGCCTGCACGCCACCGGGCTCTTCTCGTCCGCGGGCGAGCTGCTCTGCGTGCGCGAGGACGTCGGCCGCCACAACGCGCTCGACAAGGTGATCGGGCGCGCGTTCCTCGATCGTCTACTGCCGCTCTCGCACTCGATCCTCTGCGTCAGCGGTCGCCTCTCCTTCGAGCTCGTTCAGAAGGCCGCGGTCGCGGGTTGCCCGCTGCTCATCGCGGTCGGCGCGCCGTCGTCGCTCGCGGTCGAGCTGGCGGCCGATCGCGGGTTGACCCTCTGCGGCTTCGTGCGCGGCGGCTCGCTCAACGTCTACACGGAGACGTGGCGGATTACGTAACCGGCGTGCTGCTCGTCGGCGGCGCGTCCTCGCGCTTCGGCTCGCCGAAGCCGCTGGCCCTCTTCGACGGCGAGCTGCTCGCCGTGCGTGCATGGCGGGTCCTCGGTGACGCGTTTCCGCACCGGCTTGCCGTCGGGAAGGGAGACCTCGACCTGCCGTTCGACGTCGTCGTCGAGCCGGCGGAGCCGCGCGCACCCATCGCCGGCGTCATCGCCGGGCTGCAGGCGTCGACGACCGAAGTCGCCGTGTTCCTGCCCGTCGACTGCCCGCTCGTGACCCCCGCGCTCCTGCGCGAGCTGGGCGAGGCTCGCGCCGTCACGCAGACCGGGCCGCTCCCGGGCGCCTATGTGAAAGCCGACCTGCCAGAACTCGAGGGCCGTCTCGCGGCGGGGGACTATTCCCTGCGCGGTCTCAACCTCCGTGTCGTCGAGGCCGACGTGCGCCTGCTCGCGAACGCGAACACGCCCGCCGAGCTCTCAGCGCTCGAACAGGACCTCGCCGCTCTCGACGAGTAGCAGGCCCGAGTCGGTCGAGACTTCGAGCCGGCCGTCGCGCGTGATCAGCTGCGACGTGCCTGCGACGCCGTCGACCGTCACCCGGCGGCCGCGGAGAAAGTCGCGCGCGCCGAGGTCGTCGTAGACCGCGTCGAGCCCGCCGTCGCGCCAGGCGTCGTAGTGCTGCTCGAGCTCGAGCAGGAGATCGGCGAGAATCGGGACGCGCTCGTACTCGCGGCCCGTCAAGGACCGAAGCGAGCCGGCGGGAGCCTTCGTCTCGCTCGGCAGCTCGTCGCGCGTCTGATTCACGTTCATCCCGATCCCGAGCACGACGGCGCCGTCCTTCAGCTCAGCGAGGCCGCCGGCGACCTTGCGTCGGTCGAGCATGACGTCGTTCGGCCACTTGATCTGCGCCGCGAGGCCGGTCGCGCACTCGACGACGATCGCGGTGGCGACCCCGGCGACGAGCGTCAGCTCCGCGGCACGCCGCTCGGTCGGTGGCCGCAGCAGGATCGAGACGAGGATCGAGCTGCGTGCCGGCGCCTCCCACGGCCGTCCCAGGCGCCCGTGCCCACGCGTCTGCTCTTCGGTGACCGCGACAGCGCCTTCGGGCTGCGCTGCGTCGAGCATCCGCTGGGTCGACTCGCAGCGCTCCAGGTAGAAGTAGGGCCGCCCGAAGCGGCCACGGAGGAGCGGTTCGGCGTACGCGGCTGCAAGCGATGTCAGACGCGCTCCAGTCGCACGGCGGAGACCTTGTACTCGGGCGTCCCGATCAGCGGGTCGCCGACGTCGTGGGTGAGCGTGTTGACGCGCGCCTCGGCGAAGTGGATCGCCATCCAAACGAGCCCTGGGTAAACGCGCTCCGAGAACTGCGCGCGAGCCTGGATGTCGCCGCGCCTGGAGACGAGCCGCACCCAGTCGCCCTCGCCGACGCCGAGCGCCGAGGCATCGTCCGGCGCGATCTCGAAGAACGGCTCGACCTGCTTGTCCGTGATCCCGTCCTCGCGCATCGTCATCCCGCCCGAGTTGTAGTGGTACAGCGTTCTCCCCGTGGACAACACAAACGGGTAGTCGGAGTCCGGCTCCTCGATCGGCGGCTGGTATTCGACGGGATGGAACTTGCCCTTGCCGGACGGGAGCGAGGGATGACCCTCGTGCAGGAACATCGTTCCGGGATGGTCGACGGAAGGGCACGGCCACTGGATCCCGTCCTTCTCGAGCCGGTCATAGCGGACGCCGAACCAGTTCGGCGACAGGTCGGCGAGCTCGTTCCAGACCGACTCCGCATCCGGGTACTCCGGCCAGTCGCAGCCCAGCGCTCGTGCGAGCGCGATCACGATCTCGCGGTCGCCTCGGGCGTTGCCCGGGTAGGGGACCGCCGCTCGCACCCGGTTGATCCGCCGCTCGGTGTTCGTGAAGGTGCCGTCCTTCTCGGCGAAGCTCGACGCGGGGAGCACGACGTTCGCGAAGCGCGTTGAGGTCTCGTTCAGGAACAGATCCTGCGCGACCATGAACTCCAGCTTCGCCAGGCCCTCCTCGACGTGCTTCGCGTTGGGCTCGGTCTGCGCCGGGTTCTCGCCGATCAGGTAGAGCGCCTTGACCCGGCCGTCGTGGAGCCCCGACATCATCTGGTCGAGCCTGTAGCCCGCGCGCCTGGGCAGCTCGACGTTCCACGCGGCCCCAAACTTCGCCTGCACTTCCGGGTCATCCCACGGCTGATAGCCCGGGAAGTAGTGCGGGTTGGCGCCGGAGTCGTTCAGGCCCTGGACGTTGTTCTGGCCGCGGAGCGCGTTCAGGCCGGTCGACTCGTAGCCGAGGTGTCCCGTCATCAGCACGAGGTTCGCGAGCGACCAGATGTTGTCGACCCCGCAGGCGTGCTCCGTGATCCCGAGCGTGTAGAAGATCGCGGCGTGGCGCTCGCCGGCGTACTCGCGGGCCGTGGCACGGATCGCCTCCGCCGCCACTCCGGTGACGCGCTCGGCCTCCTCGGGCGTGTACCGCGCGACGACCTCGCGCACCGACTCGAAGTCCTCGCAGTGCGCGGCGATGTAGGCGTCGTCCTGGAGCCCCTCCTCGAGGATCACGTGCATGATCGCGTTCAGCAGCCAGACGTCCGAGCCGGGGCGGAGCTGCAGGTGGCGCTTCGCGAGCTTCGTCAACCAGATCGCGCGCGGATCGGCGACAACGAGCGTGGCGCCGTTCCGCACTGCCTTCTTGATTCGCAGCGCCAGCACCGGGTGCGCCTCGGTCGTGTTCGAGCCGATCACGAGCAGGAAGCGGCAGTTCTCGATCTCGGGGATCGAGTTGGTGGTTGCGCCTCTGCCGAGCGACCTGACCAGGCCGTAAAGGGTGGGAGCGTGTCAGGTGGCTTCGCACGAGTGGACGGAGTGGGTCTTGAGCCCCGTCCGGGCGAGCTTCTGGATCAGGTAGTTCTCCTCGTTCGTCAGCCGCGCGGAGGCGAGCACGCCGACCGACTGCGGCGAATGGCGTTCCATCACCCCCTTCAGCCCTGTTGCCGCGACCTCGAGTGCGTGCTCCCAGGTGGTCGCGTGGAGCTCACCGTCCTCGCCGCGAACGAGCGGCTCGGTGAGGCGGTCGGGGTGGTGGACGAAGTTGTAGGCGAAGCGGCCCTTGACGCAGAGGTTCCCTTCGTTCGAGACGTACTCCGGCTTCGAGGTCACCTTGACGATCCGCTTCGTCTCGGGATCGACGTTCAGGTCCAGCTGGCAGCCGACGCCGCAGAACGTGCACGTCGTCTTCGTCTGCTCCAGCGTGCGCTCCTCTACCCCCGCTCCCTCGAGAAACTTCTCGTAGATGGCGCCGGTCGGGCAGGTGGACAGGCAGCCGCCGCAGAGCTCGCACTCGGTGTCGAGCCAGCTCTTGCCCCAGGTCGGGACGATGCGCGCGTCGGGCCCGCGACCCTCGAGGGACAGGGCCGAGCACTGCATCACCTCCTGCGTGTAGCGGACGCAGCGGTTGCAGAGGATGCACGTGTCCGGCTCATAGCCCATCAGCTTGTTGCGGTCGGCGTACGGCTCGCGCTTCGCGTCCGGGAGGAGCAGCGGTGCCTCGGCGCCGAGCTCGAGGGCCAGATCGGTGAGCTCGTTCGGCCGCCCACCGGGGTCGGCGTTCAGGTGCTCGGAGAGGAGCATCTCGGTCAGCGTCTTGCGGAGCTGCGGCACGTTGGCCGCAGTTCCATTTGATTGCGTGGAAACGGCCATCCCTTCGGTGACGCGGGTGGCGCACGCTGGCAGCGGCCGTGCCGAGCCTTCAACGCCGACGACGCACATCCGGCAGCCGCCGTAGGGCGCGAGCTTGTCGTCGTGGCAGAGCGTCGGGATGAAGACGCCGTTCCGGGCCGCCGCATGCACGAGCAGCTCGCCCTCGGAGGCGGTGGCCGTTCTCCCGTCGAGCGTGAACTCGATCATGCGGGCATCCTCTCGAACGGCTCGGGCCAGTGCTTGAACGCGTTCCGAACCGGGATCGGCGCGGCCTGGCCGAGGCCGCAGATCGAGGTCAGCGCCATCGCCTCCAGCCACTCTTCGACCTGGCCGCGGCTCATCGGGGCGCGGCCGTGCTCGAGCTCCTCCGCGACGTGGTGCAGCGCCCGGTTGCCGATCCGGCAGGGAGTGCACTTCTGGCACGACTCCTCGGCGAAGAAACGCATCGTCTCGGCGAGCAGGTGGAGCGGCGAGTAGGAGGCCGGGAAGACCTGGACGGCCGCGGAGCCGACGCCGCAGCCCCACTCGGCCAGTCCGTCGCGTGTGAGGCGCACGTCGAGCGCGGCCGGCGGCAGGATGCCGCTCGCTGCGCCGCCGGGAACGATTGCGCTCGGCTCGTCGGTCAGCCCACCGGCGTACCCGTCGATCAGCTCGCGCAGCGTGATGTCGAGCGGCGCCTGGTAGCACCCGGGCTTCCCCACCGCCCCGGAGACGGACCAGAGGCGATTCGGCTGCCAGCCGCCGCGAAGGATCAACGCGACGTGTGCGAGCGTCTCGACGTTGTTGATCAGCGTCGGCCGGCCGAGGTACCCGGACTGGGCGGGGAAGGGCGGACGCAGCCGCGGCATCCCGCGCCGCCCTTCCATGGATTCGAGTAGCGCCGTCTCCTCGCCGCAGATGTAGGCGCCGGCGCCGATCACGAGCTCGACAGGGAGGCCGCGCGCTGCGATCGCCTCCTGGAGCACGGCGCGAGAGGTGGCGTACTCCTCGCGCAGGTAGATGTAGGCCTCGTCGGTCTCGCAGAAGCGCATCGCAGCCTCGAGTCCCTCTAGGAGGAGCTGCGGACGGAGCTCCATCACGTAGCGGTCCTTGATCGTTCCCGGTTCGCCCTCGTCGGCGTTGACGATCACGACGCGGGGAGCCGGCTCGCGCCGGACGGCGTCCCACTTGCGCCACGTCGGGAAGCCCGCGCCGCCCATCCCCGTCAGGCCAGAGGCTTCGAGACGCGCGATCACCTCGTCCTGGGTCAGCGTCGGCGCCTCCTGGCGCTCGTCGGGCTCGAGCAGGAAGCCGTTCGTCGAGTGCGTGACGCCCCCGAGCACGTCGTCGCCGTGGAGGACGACCGGCGCGAGGTCGCAGTGGCCCAGGCACGGCACTTCGATCGCAGCTTCAGAGAGCAGCGCTCGCGAGCCGGCGCAGTCGCAGATCGGCCCCGTGCAGACGCGAACGGCGTCCACGGGCACCTGCAGGAACGAGTAGAACGAGACGACCTCGTGCACGTCGCCACGGCGTAGGTTCATCCGGTCGGCGAGCGCGTCGGAGAGCTCGGGCGTGATCGGCCCGACCTCGCGGCGCAGGCGGCCGAGGTTGTCGAGCAGCCGCACGCGCTCCGTGGGCAGCTGGTCGAGCATGTTCGCGAGACGCAGCACGTCCACGCCTCGAGTTTAAGGCCCGGTTCAGTCGTGCGGTGGCCGGCGCAGCTTCTTCGTCTCCCCGCGCCGCTTCTTCGACTCGAGCCGCCGCTCGCGGGAGGCCTTCGTCGGCCTCGTCGCGACTCGGCGGCGCTCGACCTTCAGCGCCTGCCGGAGCTGCTCGACCAGCCGTTCGACCGCCAGCTCGCGATTGCGCCACTGGCTGCGCTCGTCCTGCGCGATCGCGCGCAAGATCGGCCCGGCCTTCGCCACCACCCGCCGCTTCTGGGCCGCCGTGAGCGCCGCGGTCGCTTCGACGTCGAGGATCGCCTTGACGCGCGTCTCGGCCGTGTTCGCATGCTGGCCGCCGGGGCCGCTCGAGCGCGAGAAGCGCAGCTCGACCTCGCTGACCGGGAGCACGACCGACCGTGTGACGCGGATAGAGTCCGGCTCCATGGCCGCCATTCTGATGGACATCGACGGCGTCCTCCACGTTTCCGGCGAGCCGATCCCGGGCGCCGTGGAGGCTCTGGCGCGGTTGCGGGCCGAGGGTCACCGGCTCCGGTTCGTCACCAACGACTCCACGCGCTCGCGCGCCACGCTCGCTGAGGAGCTGCGCAGCATGGGCCACGAGGTCGAGGACGACGACCTCCAGACGACTCCGATCGCGGCGGCGGAGCAGCTCGGCGGCCGTCGCGTCTACGCCCTGGTCATGTCCGCGATCGTGCCGGATCTCGCCGGCATCGAGCTCGTCGGTGACAGCGCCGACGCGGTGCTCGTCGGGGGTTGCGACGAGACGGTCGAGCCGAACCAGGTGTTCAGCTACATGAACCTCGCTCGCGCGTTCTCCGAGCTCCAGGCCGGCGCCGACCTCTTCTGCCTGCACAAGAACCCGTGGTGGCAGACCACGCGCGGGCCGATGCTCGACGGCGGCGCGTTCGTGGCGGCGCTCGAGTACGCGACGGGGGTGGAGGCGACGGTCATCGGCAAGCCGAGCGCCGCAGCGTTCGCCGCCGCGCTCGCCGCTCTCGACGCGGAGCCCGAGCTGACGTGGATGGTCACGGACGACCTGGAGCAGGACATCCGCGGCGCGCAGCTCTTCGGCATGAAGACGTTGCTCCTGCGCACCGGCAAGTTCAGGCCCGACACGCTCGAGCGCTCGAGCGCGGTGCCCGACGCGGTGCTGAGCTCGATCGCGCAAGTACCCGACTGGATTAACCGCACGCTGTGACCCGCGTCGGCGTCGATCTGATCGAGATCGGGCGGGTGCGGCGGTCGCTCGAGCGTTACGCAAGCTTCAAGGACCGCTGCTTCACGCCGGTCGAGCAGGCCTACTGCGACTCCCGCAAGAATCCGGCCGAGAGCTATGCCGGCCGCTTCGCGGGCAAGGAGGCGGTCGGAAAGGCGCTCGGCTTCGGCGTCGCTCGGGCCTTCGCGTGGAAGGACATCGAGATCGCGGGGAGACCGAAGCCGTCGGTGCGACTATCGGGTCGAGTCGCGGCCTGGGCGGAGCGGGTCGGAGCCGGCGCGATCGACCTCTCGATGACGCACTCGCGCGAGCTCGCCTCCGCGGTCGCCGTCGTCGACGAACCCTGATGCTCGAGCCGCTCTATTCAGCGGCCGAGATGCGTGCGGCCGAGGAGGGCCGCGATGTCACCGAGTTGATGGAGCGCGCCGGAGCAGCGGTCGCGCGCGAGGTGCTGCAGCGATTCCCCGACGCGCACCGGATCGCCGTCGTGTGCGGCGGTGGCTCGAACGGCGGCGACGGCCGGATCGCCGCCCGGATCCTGCGCGAGGGGGGCTGTGACGCCGTCGAGACGACCGCGGTCGAGCAGGCCGACGTGATCATCGATGCGCTCTTCGGCACCGGCTTTCACGGCGAGCCGCGTGCGGAGGCCGCCGCCACGATCGGGCGGATCAACGCCGCCGGCGTGCCTGTCGTCTCCGTCGACATTCCCTCGGGCATCGACGCGTCCACCGGCGAGATCGCTGGTGAGGCAGTGCGCGCGACGCTGACTGTCACCTTCCACGGCGTCAAGGCTGGGCTCGCGATCGCTCCCGGCCTCTTCCACACGGGCGAGGTGACGATCGCGGAGATCGGGCTCGAGCAGGCCGAGACGGAGCTGCGGCTGGTGACGCCGGCGATCCTGTCGGTCGTGCCCCGCCGGCGGCCGCAGGACAACAAGTACACCGCCGGCGCGGTGCTCATCGCAGGTGGGTCGCCGGGGATGACCGGAGCCGTTTGCCTCGCTGCAGAGGCCGCGTTCCGCGCCGATGCGGGCTATGTGGCCGTTGCCGTCCCGGAAGGCTCGCTGCCGATCGTCGAGACACGCCTGCTAGAGCCGGTGAAGGTGAGGTGGGCAGACGCGCTGCAGGCGGCGGCGAAGGCTGGAGCGCTCGCGATCGGCCCCGGGCTCGGGCGCGATCCGGAGGCTCTGCGCCTCCGGGACGACCAGCTCGCGGCCGGGAAGCAGCCGATCGTGCTGGACGCGGACGCGCTGCACGGGCTCGAGCCGGGCGACTGGGGCGGCCGCGCCGTCCTCACGCCGCACGCCGGGGAGCTCGCGCGCCTGCTCGGCGAAGAGTCCGGGTGGGTGGATGCTCACAGGCTCGAGGCGGCTCGGCGAGGCGCGGAGCGCTTCGGCGCGGTCTGCCTGCTCAAGGGCGCCGACACGATCGTTGCCGCACCGGGCCAGGGCGCGCTCGTCTGCGTCACGGATGCACCTGGGCTCGCGACGGCGGGCACCGGCGACGTGCTGACGGGGATCCTCGCCGCGTTTCTCGCGAAGGGCGTCGCGCCCCGGCTCGCGGCCGCGGCGGCGGCCACCGCGCACGGTCTTGCAGCCCGAAGCAGGGGAGACCAGGTGGGGATGATCGCGAGCGACGTGATCGCCGCGCTCCCCGCAGTCCTCACCTAAACGGCGTCGAGAGGATCCCTCATTCAGGGGGCGAGCATCACCCGTTTGAGGACGACAAGGTACCTCGAGCCGGTTCCCCGGCCCCCCAAACCACTGCGAAGGAGTTTTGGACGTCATGAGGCATCCATCGATTGGAAAGGTTCGGCTGCTCCTGGTGGTCGTCGTGGCCGCCGCCCTTTCGGCGGGCGCCTACGCGTTCACCGCCACCAACACCGTTCCCGCCACGTCGGCGGGCTCGGGCTCCGGAACGATCAGCGGCTACACCGTGTCGTCGGTCGCGTACCAGCTCGCGTCCACGCCGACCAACATCGACTCGGTCACCTTCACCCTGAACACGGCTGCGACCACCGTGAAGGCCAAGGTCGTCGCGGCCAGCAGCACGTACACCGACTGCACGATCTCGGGCGGCGTCAACGTGACCTGCGACTTCGCCACCGACCCCACGGTCGTCTCCGCGGACTCCCTGTCCGTCATCGCGACCGTCTAGTAGACAGCTCCGAAGAGCCGGGCGAGGCCATGCGGTCTCGCCCGGCTCTTTGTGTTGACCCACGCTGAGACCGCCTGGCGGGCCGCCTCCGCGAATCCCCCTTTCGGGTGGTCAGCCCTCACCCGAAACGGTCGATCTCGTCACCATGATGAGAATCCTGATCAGCAGGAGCCGCTTTCTCAGCGCCCTGATCGTCGCGGCGGCCCTGGCTGCCGGGGCGTACGCCTTCACGGCGAGCAACACGGTGCCGGCGTCGAACGCCGGCTCGGGTTCAGGGACGATCAGCGGCTACACAGTGTCAGCAATCGCGTACCAGCTCAACGCGACCACGCCGAGCAACGTCGACTCGGTCACGTTCACGCTCAGCGCGACTGCGGCGACTGCGAAGGCGAAGATCGTCAGCGGCAGTACCACCTATACCGCCTGCTCGATCGCGAGCGGCGTCAACGTGACGTGCGACTTCAGCCCCGACATCGCCATCACGACGGCCGACCAGCTGTCCGTGATCGCGGCCAGCTAGCACTTGGAGCGCGCCGGGCGAGGCAGGATCGTGTCTCGCCCGGCCGTACTCCTAGGACACACATGAAACGGCGGAGCCTCAAGCGGGTGATCCCCAGCGTGCTCGGCCTGCTCGTCCTCGCGGTCGGCTGGCTCTTCTTCGGCCCGACGCAGGTCGGTGGGACGACGTCGTACGCCGTCATCGTCGGCAACAGCATGGAGCCCGAGCTGCACCGGGGCGACCTCGCGATCATCCGCGCCGGCCGGACCTACCGCCCAGGCGACGTCGTTCTGTACGACAACCAGGAGCTCGGCGCGTTGGTGCTGCACCGGATCGTCCGGGTCGAGGGCGGCCGGTTCGTGCTGAAGGGCGACAACAACGACTTCCTCGACAGCGCGCAGCCCACCGAGGCTCAGATCACGGGCGAGCTGTGGGCGAACGTGCCCTCGGTCGGTCGATTGACAACCTGGCTGCACGAACCCCTGCACGCGGCGCTCCTCGTTGCGCTCGCGACTCTGATCGCGCTCGGCGGTGGCGCGGGTGTCGGTCTGACTCGGCGCCGGCTGCGCGCGGGCCAGCCGGACGTGCGCCCGGCTCCCCAGATTCGGGCCGCTCGGCCGCCGATCGACCCGCAGCCGCTCCTCCTCGTGCTCGGCGGCGTCTTGCTCGTGTCGGCGGTCTTTGCCCTGCTCGCGTTCATGCAGCCCACCCTGCGGACGGAGGCGGTTGCGGAGGCGTACGTCCACGAAGGCCGCTTCGCGTACACGGCCGACGTCAAGCCTGACGCCGCGTACCCCGACGGCCGCGTCACGACCGGGGAGCCGGTCTTTCTCCGGCTCGTTTCTCGCCTGCGCGTTGCCTTCGACTACGACCTCCGTTCGACTGCGCCGACCGCCGCGCGCGGCCGGATCTCCCTGGCGGCGCGGCTCTCCGACGGCCGCGGCTGGGAGCGGATCATCTCGATCTCGCCGGAGCGCGCGTTCACAGGCTCGAAGGCGTCCGCGGCGGGAGTTCTCGACCTCGTCGGCGTCCAGAAGACGATCGACGATCTCCGCGACCTGACCGGGTCGAGCCAGACGGCCTATTCGCTCTCGCTCCTCCCGCGCGTCGACGTCGCGGGTCGAGCCGGGTCGGAACAGGTCAACAGCACGTTCGCGCCCGAGTTGGCGTTCGATCTCGGCGATCAACGCCTGCTCCCGAACGTCCCCAACGTCCCGGCCGGCGCGGGCGTCAGCCCGTACGCACCTCGGCTCGCCGGCCCGGGGACCCGGGTCGGTGCGAACAAGCTCGAACTCGGGGCACTCAGCATTCCGGTCGAGCCCGCGCGCTGGCTCTCCCTGATCGGCCTCACCGCCTCGCTTCTGCTCGGCGCGCTCATCTACGGCGTCCACGCCCAGCGCCAACGTGGAGACGAGCCCACCCGGATCGCCTCGCGCTTCGGGCACCTGCTGCTGCCGGTGGCCTCCCCGCCGCAGGCCTGGGCCCGGGTCACCGACCTGGCGGACTTCGAGAGCCTCGCGCGCCTCGCCGAGCACCACGACCGGATGATCCTGCACGCCGCCGACGCCGGCGAGCACACCTATGTCGTGGAGGAGAGCGGCGCCGCCTACCGTTATCGAACCGGCCGCCGAATCGGTCTGTCCACGGTCTTCGTCTCGCTGCCGCCACGCGAAGTGGCCGATGAGCGATGAGGATTCGTAGGTCCGTCCAGATCGCCCTGATCGGGGGCGCGGTCGGGCTCGTGCTCATCTCGGCTCTCGCGGCAACGAACACGGTGCCCGCCTCGAAGGCCGGGCGCACGAACAGCGCGATCGCGGTCGACAACCTGAAGCCGCAGCCCGATTGCAACGGGATCACGGTCACCGTTCTCACGGTGGGCGTCACCGGCACGAACAGTGCCGACCTCCTCGTCGGCACCGCGGGCGCCGACACGATGACTGGCAAGAACGCCAACGACTGCATCGTGGGCGGCGCCGGCAACGACAACATCACCGGCGGCGCCGGCACCGACGTCTGCATCGGCGGGCTCGGAACCGACGTCAACGGTGGCGGGTGCGAGACCTTCATTCAGTAGCCGGCCCGTAGCATCGGGTCGTGGCCCGCTCGGAGCTGACCGTCGATCTCGGTGCGATCCGCCGCAACGCGCGCCGGCTGCTCGGCGCGCTCGACGGGGCAGAGCTGTGGGCCGTGGTCAAGGCCGACGGCTACGGTCACGGCGCCGTGGACGTCGGCGCCGCTGCGCTCGGGAGCGGCGCGACGGCGCTCTGCGTGGCCACGGTGCCGGAAGGGCTCGTCCTCAGGCGGGCGCTCGGGCTCGTGCGCGTCCTCGTGCTGGGCCCTGCTTCGAGTCGCGAGATCGCCGAGGCGCGCGATGCGGGGCTCGAGCTGGTGGTCGCCGATGGGGAGATCCCCGAGGGCGTCCGCGTGCACCTCAAGCTCGACACCGGTATGGGGCGCTGGGGTCTTGCCGAGCTCCCCGCCCCGACTCGAGACGTCGTCGGGGTGATGAGCCACTTCGCCTCCGCGGACTGCGACGCAGCCTTCACCGAGCAGCAGGTGGAGCGTTTCCGGGCCGCCACCGAGGAGCACTCCTACCTGACGCGCCACCTGGCCAACAGCGCCGGCGCGCTGCGGTACCCGTCGGCCCGCTTCGACGCGGCCCGGTGTGGGATCGCGCTCTACGGGATCTCGCCCTTCGGCACCGACCCGGCGGAGGACGGGCTCGAGCCGGCATTGCGCTGGGACTCGCACCTCGCGCAGGTGCGACAACTCGAGCCGGGAGAGTCCACCGGCTACGGGCGCAGGTTCGTGGCGGAGCGCCCGACGTGGATCGGGATCGTCCCGGTCGGCTACGCGGACGGGTTCCGCCGAGGCCTGACCGGGACGGAGGTGCGTGTCGCGGGAGAGTTGCGGCCCGTGGTGGGAACGATCTCGATGGACGCGTTCGCGGTCGAGCTCGACCGCGAGTTACCCGTGGGCACGCCGGTGACGCTGCTCGGTCACGGCGTCCAGGCCGAGGCGCATGCACGCGTGGCCGGAACGATCGCCTACGAGCTCGTCACCGGGCTCAGCAGAGCGCCCGAACGGACGCGCTGCGCGATCGTCGACAGTTAATACCCCCGTAGGGTATGCTCCGAGCATGGAGATCACCTACACAGTCGCCGGCATGAGCTGCGGCCACTGCAAGTCAGCGGTCGAGGCAGAGGTCGGTCGTGTGCCGGGAGTCGAGTTCGTCGACGCAGACTTCGACACCAAGCTCGTCGTCGTTCGGGGCGAGGGGCTCGCGGACGAGGCTCTTCGCGCCGCGATCGACGAAGCCGGCTACGAAGCGGCATAAGCGCGCGATGAGCGCCCAGCGTCTCGAGCTGCCGATCGAAGGCATGACCTGTGCTGCATGCGCGGTCCGGATCGAGAAGAAGCTGAACAAGCTGGACGGCGTCGAAGCGACCGTCAACTACGCCACCGAGCGCGCCACGGTTTCGTACCTGCCGGCCGTCGCGCCGAGCGATCTGGTCGCGGCCGTCGAGGCCGCCGGCTACCGGGCGCTGCTCCCCGGCGACGAGGCTGAGGCCGCCACCTCCGGCGCCGGGCGTCGCCTCACCATCTCCGCTGCGCTGACCGCACCGCTCCTGCTGCTCTCGATGCTCCCGCTGCTGCAGTTCGGTGGCTGGGACTGGCTTGCGCTGGCGCTTGCGACGCCGATCGTGGCGTGGGGCGGTTGGCCGTTCCACCGCGCCGCGCTCCTGAACGCACGGCATGGCGCGGCGACCATGGACACCCTCATCTCGATCGGCACCCTCGCCGCATTCGTGTGGTCGGCCGCCGTCCTCGTCGGCGGCCTGGGCGCAGACATGTACTTCGAGGTCGCCGGCGTGATCACCACGCTGATCTTGCTGGGCCGGTTCCTCGAGAGCAGGGCGCGGCGCCGGTCGGGCGAGGCGATTCGTGCGCTGCTCGAGCTGGGGGCGAAGGAGGCCCGTGTGCTTCGCGACGGGGTCGAGGTCGTCGTTCCGGTTGAAGAGCTGGTCGGCGGGGAGCGGTTCGTCGTCCGGCCGGGCGAGCGGATCGCAACCGACGGAGTCGTTGAAGAGGGCGCTTCCGCGATCGACCAGTCGCTGCTGACGGGCGAGTCGCTACCGATGGAGGTCGGCCCGGGAGCCGACGTCGCCGGCGGCACGATCAACTCGTACGGCCGGCTCGTCGTGCGAGCGACGCGCGTGGGAGCGGAGACCGCGCTAGCCCAGATCGCACGGCTCGTCGCCGAGGCGCAGGCGGGCCGCGCCCCGATCCAGCGCCTCGTCGACCGCGTCTCCGCGGTCTTCGTCCCGGTCGTGCTCGGCCTCTCGCTGACCACGCTCGCAGGATGGCTCTTGCTCACGGGCGACGTGTCCGCCGCCTTCACGGCTGCGGTGGCGGTCCTGATCATCGCCTGCCCCTGCGCCCTCGGCCTGGCAACGCCGACGGCGCTGATGGTCGGCACGGGCCGCGGTGCGCAGCTCGGCATTCTGATCAAGGGCCCCGAGATCCTCGAGAGCACACGCCGGGTGACGACGATCGTGCTCGACAAGACGGGCACCGTGACCGAAGGGAAGCTCAGACTGACGGACGTCGTGCTCCTGAACGGGACATCGCGGACGGAGGTGTTGCGACTTGCGGGGGCCGTCGAGAGCGCCAGCGAGCATCCGGTCGCTCTCGCGGTGGCCGGGGCCGCGCAGGCCGAAGTCGGAGCGCTGCCGCCGGTGACCGGGTTTCGGAACGTGCCCGGCCGGGGCGTCGTCGGGACGGTCGAAGGCCGCGAGATCGTGGTCGATCGCGAAGGAGTCAGCTGGGGTGGGGAGCTACGCGCCCGCCTCGTCGTGGAGGACACCGTCAAGCCGACCAGCGCCGAGGCCGTCCGCGAGCTACGCGCGCTCGGGCTGACGCCGGTGCTGTTGACGGGCGACTCGCGCGCGACAGCGGAGCGGATCGCCGCAGAGGTCGGGATCGACCGCGTGCTCGCAGAGGTCTACCCGGAGGACAAGGTCGCCGAGGTGCGGCGGCTGCAGAGCGACGGTGAGGTCGTGGCGATGGTCGGCGATGGCGTGAACGATGCGCCGGCGCTCGCGCAGGCAGACCTCGGGCTCGCGATCGGCACGGGCACCGATGTGGCGATCGAGGCCTCCGACCTGACGCTCGTGTCCGGCGACCTCCGTGCCGCCGCCGACGCGATCCGGCTCGCGCGCCGCACGCTGCGCACGATCAAGGGCAACCTATTCTGGGCCTTCGCCTACAACGTCGCAGCGATCCCGCTCGCCGTTGCCGGCCTGCTCAACCCGATCGTCGCCGCGGCCGCGATGGCGTTCTCGAGCGTCTTCGTCGTCTCGAACTCGCTCAGGCTGCGTCGCTTCCGGAGCGTGCGGGCGTGACCGAGCACGGGTACGACAAGGGTGCGATCGGCAAGCGCTTGCGCCGCATCGAGGGGCAGGTGCGCGGGATCGAGAAGATGGTCGAGGAGGAGCGCTACTGCGTCGACATCCTGACGCAGATCGGCGCAGCGATGACCGCGCTCGAGAACGCCGGCCTGAAAGTGCTCGACGACCACGTGAACCACTGCGTTGCGGGCGCGATCGCCTCCGGGGACGAGGCGCAGGCGCGGGCGAAGACCGACGAGCTGCTCGCCGCGGTCCAGCGCTTCGCAAAGACGCGCTAGCTGCGCCGGTAGCCCGAGCGCGCGACCAGGCGCGCCGAGAGCCCGGGCAACAGCGCCTGGACGAGCCCGAAGAGGCGGTACCAGCGGGGGACGTAGAGCTCCCGCTTGCCCGACGCGACCGCCATCACGATCCGCTCGGCGACGAGCTCGGGGCCGATCACGGCCCGCCGGAAGAATGCGCTCGTGAGCACGCTCTTCTGCGGGAAGCCTTCCGTCTCGACGAAGCCGGGGAGGACGGTGTGCACCTGCACGCCCCGACCGGCCAGCAGGCCGGCGAGCGAGCGTGAGAAAGCGAGCTGTGCGTGCTTCGAGGCGGCGTACGGCCCCGCCGGACCGAACGCGACGACGCCCGCCACCGAGACGACGTTGACCACGTGCGATCCCGCCTGGAGCCCTCGCTCCAGCGCGCGTGTGAACCAGACGCCGCCGAGGTAGTTCGTGCGGAGCACTGCCTCGATTCGCTCGGGCTCGAGGGTGAAGAAGTCTCCACGGCCCGGGATGCCGGCGTTGTTGACGAGCAGGTCGACTGTTGGGTGGCGCTCCAGGATCGCGGACGCCGCCCGGTCGACGTCGCCTCGGTCGGAGACGTCGCACACCTCGGGCTCGGCCTCGAGCTCGGCGGCCAGCCGCTCGAGACGCTCTCGCCTGCGGGCGACCAGCACGCAGTGCCAGCCCTGCCGCGTCAGCTCTCTGGCGATTGCGGCGCCGATCCCACTGGAGGCACCGGTGACGACGGCCACCTTCACGCGGCCGACCCTACTCGACGGTCTACTTGCAGACGCGCACGACGCGCTGTGCTTCGGCCCTGCGGCCCTTTGCGTCGGTGACGATGGCCCGCAGCGTGTGCTTGCCCTTGGCCGCGCCACCGCGCTTCCAGACACTCGAGAACAGGCCGGCGCCCCCTCGCTTCTGCGTCGCGACGAGCTTCTGGCCGTCGAGGAAGCGGACGGAGCGAATCGTGGCCGTGGAGGACGCGATCACGAGGAGCGGCGTCCGGGCCGGCGTGCACTCGTTGACGTCCGGCGTTACCCAGGTGAGGGCAGGACCGTAGACGACGGTGATGTTTCCGGAGGCGAAGGCCGTGTTGGGAAGCAGTTCGTCGCCGACGGAGTCCACGTTCTTCGCCTCCTGGAAGTCCGCGGCGGAGGCGGCCATCCGGCGCTTCCCTGCCTTCAGCGGCGGGGCCCGCGCTGGCAGCGGGAAGAGCGCGACTCCGCTGGCAGGGTCGTACGCGGCCGCCGCAACGAGGGCCTGCCCGTAGCCGATCACGAGCGAATAGGGATCGACGCCCGCGCCGAAGTCGAGGACGCGGAGCGCGATCGTCGGTCGACCGGCTGCGACACGGCTCGTAATCAGGCCGAGCAGCGGCGGCTGCAGGTCGTCCACCCAGGCGCGGAGCACGTACGACCCGGCCTGCGAGCGGCCCGTGAACAGGTCGCGGCCTGAGTCGACCGAGACGTAGTAGGTCTTCGTGCGCGGGAAGACCGTGGCTGCCGCGCCGATGTCGAACGGAAAGTCGACCGTCAGGTTGTTGACGTTCACCGGCGTGCCGGCGTATCCCTGGACGTCGTTCTCGTCACGCGAGCCGAGCACCCAGGGGTGGATGACCGCGCCCGGCGACGCGGCGATGACGGCCGCACCGAGGTTGATCGCGGGCTCGTCGATGCGGATCCGGTAGAGCGTCTCCGCGCCGTCCTCGTTCACCGGCGCGCCGACGTAGCTCGGCGCAGGGCCGAAGGCTGCGGCCGGATAGCGGTAGACGGAGGCGCGTGAGACTCCCTTGCGCGTGTCGCCCGACTGGAACCGGCCAAGAGGAATGACCGGTACCTGCTCCAACCCGGGCCGCGTCACGAGCATCGCGTACGCGACCTTCCGGGTGACGCCGCCGCGGCGGAGGACCAGGAATCCGTACGCCTCTCCGAGAGCGGAGTCGGCCGCCGCCCGAACGGTGACCGCAATCTGCGTGTCGCCGCCGGGAGTCAGCGTGATCGAGCCCGGCACGACGATCTCGACCCCGCTCGGCTGCGACTGGGGCCTCACGTCGATTGTCCAGGCGCCGGCGCCCCCGCCGGCGTCGGAGACGGCGAGCAGCAGCGACTTGGACGCGGTGCCATGGCTGACGTTCAGGTCGGAGTACGACAGCGAGACCGGATCGGTGAAGAGCTTGGGATCGTTCGCAGCGACGACGTCGGCCTCACCGGATCCTGCCGTGAGCACCGGCGCCTCGACCGTGCGAGCCGTGTCCGCCCATGCAGTCGCAGTCGTGGAGACGAGTGCCGACTTGACCTGGCGCGGCGTCCAGTTGGGGTGGCGCTGCAGGAGCAGGGCGACCGCGCCCGTGATGTGCGGTGCAGCCATGCTCGTCCCGTCGAACGAGGCGAACGGGCCACCTGCGATCGGCAGGGTCGAGGAGAGGATCTGGCCGCCCGGCGCGCCCAGGTCCGGCTTGAGCAGGTGGCCGAAGGCGGTGAGGCCGCCGGACGAGAAGCTGGTGACGATCCCGCTGCGGCCGGTGACGAGCTCCTGAATGTCGCCCCCGATCCGGATCGCCGTCCGCCCGCCTCGTCCCTCGACGTAGGAACGCAGGGCCGCCCCGTCGGCGTCGGAGATCATGCCGCCGGGGACCGCGAGTGCGACCGGGATGCCGTTCGCCTCGCCGGACCGGTTGTCGACGAAGACCGCCCCGATCGCCCCAGCGGTCTTCACGCGCGCCGCCTTCAACGCGAACGTACAGATACCCCGCGAGACGAGCGCGATCGCGCCGTTCAGCGAGCCGGCGGGGAGCGGTGAGGCGCCGCCGTTCAGGTTGCCGGGCGGGCCGCAGAGGTTGCGCGGGACGGGAGCGCCGTTGACGCCGATCAGCGTGCCGACGTCCACGAGCTGCTCGTCCGTCGTCGCCCACGCGGCCGGAGGCGCACCGCTCGCGCCCCGGGCGAACGGGATGCGCGTGAGTGCAGCGGGAGCGCCGGGCGCGGTCACGCTGAGCGCCGGGCCGAAGACGTGTGCGTTGGAAAGCGCTGCTACCGAGATCGCGTCAGGCGCGGTGCCCGGGGACCCCGCGGAGCCGAGCCCGTAGTCGTCCCGGTCGTTGCCGGCCGAGATGACGGGGACGACGCCGGCGGCGGCGACGTTCCGCACCGCTTCGACGAGCGCGTCGCTCGCCGGGTCGGTCTGCGGGCCGCCGCCCGAGAAGTTGATCACGTCCATCCCGTCGCGGACGGCCGACTCGAAGGCAGCCACGATCTCGGGCGTGTTGCCGACATGGCCGACCGGAGTCGGGACGTTGAAGACGCGGTAGTTGCCGATCTGCGCCCGGGGTGCCACGCCCGAGAGGCCCGTCGTCGTAGGGTGGTCGCCACCGGCCGGCGCGGTCGTGCCGGCGTCGCCGGCGGCGATTCCGGCCACATGGGTGCCGTGGAACGAAGCCTTCCGGTCGAGCGCAAGGCGGCTGCGATCGTCGGCCCCCGCGCCCACGAACGCACGCGCGACGATCACCTTCGGCGTCGTCCACTTGGTACCGCCCTTGGGGAAGCCCGGCGGGTAGCTGAAGCCTTCAGGGTTGAAGAAGCGGCTCTCGGGGTCGACGCCGTCGTCGACGATCGCAATCTTGATCCCCTCGCCGGAGCCGCCACCCGCGGCGGCGAGCGCGTCGGCGCCGATCAGGCCGGGGCTGCGGTTCAGCGCCAGCGTGTAGCGGTAGCTCGGGTAGAGCTTCCGGGCGAACGAGAGCTTCGCGGCTCGCGCGAGCTCGGTGGCCGGCAGCTCGACGGCCATGCCGTTGAGCAGGATCGTGTAGTTCCGGCGGACAGTCGCCTCCGGGATGGCGCGCTCGAGCGTCGCCGCGGCGGTCCGCTGAGCCCGCTGGAGCTTGGCCACGTACGCCTTCGCCGCGCGAGTCGACGTCTGCAGCCGCCGCGCGGAGCTGCTGCCCGCAAGCGTGCGCGAGTACGCGGCGAGCGGCGGGTCCGCGAGCGTCAGGATCACCGTGATCCGTCCGCGCTGATGGGCTTTCGGCACGGTGATCGTCCCGGCGCGCACGCGCGGGATCGCGATCTCGCCGTAGTGCCGCTCGATCGGCTGGAAGCTTGCAGAAGCGGTCGCCGCGGCCAGGAGCGCCACGCCGAGTGCGAGCGATCCGACGAGGCGGCGCACGAACGGCAGAGTAGCCGCAGTTCTCCGCGCCTGCCTTAGACTCGGCCGCGTGGGCAGGTTCGACGGCAAGCGCGCGCTCGTCCTGGGTGTCGCCAACAAGCGCTCGATCGCCTGGGCGATCGCGAAGCGCCTCGCCGAGGAGGGAGCCGACCTGGCTTTCACCTTTCAGGGCGAGCGGATCGAAGGCAACGTCCGGGAGCTCGCGTCGTCGGTCGGCTCGAAGGTGGTCACGCCCTGCGACGTGCGATCGGACGCCGATATCGATCGCGTGTTCAGCGAGGTCGCGGCAGCCTGGGACGGCAAGCTCGACCTCCTCGTCCACTCGGTCGCCTTCGCTGCCGCCGAGGATCTCGAAGGGCGCTTCACCGACACGCCGCGCGACCGGTTCTGGATGGCGCTCGACATCAGCGCGTACTCCCTCGTCGCCGCCGCCCGCGCGGCCGAGCCGCTGATGGAGGCGGCGGGTGGCGGCTCGATCGTGACGATGACCTATCTGGGCGGCGAGCGCGCCGTGCCGCACTACAACGTGATGGGGGTGGCCAAGGCCACGCTCGACGCGTCCGTCAAGTATCTCGCGTGGGATCTCGGTGAGAAGGAGATCCGGGTCAACGCCGTCTCGGCCGGGCCTGTGCGGACGCTCGCCGCGCGCTCGATCGCAGGCTTCACCGACATGGAGACGATGTTCGTCGAGCGCGCGCCGCTGCGCCGTCACATCGACGCCGACGACGTCGGCTCCGCGGCCGCGTATCTCCTCTCGGACGACGCGAGGAACGTGACCGGCACGACGCTCTACGTCGATGCCGGCTATCACGCGATGGGGATGTAGATTCTTCGCCGGCGACTACTGAATGCCGGTATCGAGGTGGAAGTCGACGCGTGCGAACTGCGCTCGAGGCACGACCACTGCCCGCGGCGTCAGCCCGACCCCGATCGTGCGCCTCGCGGTCGCGACGAGGTACCTACCGCGCTTCAGGGTGATCCGGTACCCGCCCAGTGGCCCTGTCTTCGTCCGTGCGACGACGTGACCCGCCTGAGAGAAGACGAGCACGACATTCGCGGCAGGTTCCTCACACGGCTCATCGACCCGGCAGACCGGGCTGGTCGGTCCGCGCATGACAACGCCGCGGAGGCCCGCTGACCCAGTCGTGCTCGCCGCCGGACCCGCGACGGCGAGTCCAAGCGTGGTCAGCGCCAACACGAGCATTCGCATGACCTGAGGATAGCGCTTCAGCGCGGCAGTTCGTGGTTGATCCAGGGCG
>JANMJY010000098.1:0-1897 GCA_031371615.1 Actinomycetes bacterium
TACCTGAAGCGCGTGCGCAAGGAAGTGGACGAGAACTACGCCGACCGCGTGCTCCTGGCCGAGGCGAACCAGTGGCCCGAGGACGTGGTCGCGTACTTCGGCGAGGGCGACGGGGACGAGTGCCACATGGCCTTCCACTTCCCCGTCATGCCGCGGATGTTCATGGCGCTCCGGCGCGAGGAGGCGTTGCCGATGATCGAGATCCTCGATCGCACGCCTTCGATCCCCTCGAACGCCCAGTGGGGCCTCTTCCTGCGCAACCACGACGAGCTGACCCTGGAGATGGTCACGGACGACGAGCGCGACTACATGTACGGCGAGTACGCCAAGGATCCGCGGATGAAGCTGAACGTCGGGATCCGCCGCAGGCTCGCGCCGCTGCTCGACGGCGGCCGTGACGAGATCGAGCTGATGCACGCGATCCTCTTCTCGCTGCCCGGGTCGCCGGTGCTCTATTACGGCGACGAGATCGCGATGGGGGATAACGTCTACCTCGGCGATCGCGACGGTGTGCGGACGCCGATGCAATGGACCGGCGACCGGAACGGAGGGTTCTCGCGCGCGGACTTCGCTCAGCTGTTCCTCCCGCCGCTGATGGACCCCGTCTACGGCTTCCAGGCGGTCAACGTCGAGGCGCAGCTGCGCACGCCGACCTCGCTCCTGCGCTGGCTGCGCCGCTTCGTCGAGCTGCGCAAGCAGCATCCCGTCTTCGGGCTCGGCGACTACCGCGTGCTCCGGCCCGAGAACCCGAAGATCTTCGCCCACATCCGCTCGTTCTCGGAGGACATCATCCTCTGCGTCCACAACCTGGCCCGCACCGCGCAGGCAGTCGAGCTCGATCTCGCGCCGTTTGCGGGCAGGGTCCCGGTGGAGCTGTTCGGCAACACCGAGTTCCCCAGGATCGGGACGCTGCCCTACCTGCTCACGCTCGGCCCGCGCGGCTTCTTCTGGTTCCAGCTCCAGGACCCGGCCGATGACGACTGATCTCCAGATCCGGATCGAGAGCGGAGACCTGCACTTCCTCGACGGGCTCGTCCTGCTGGGGGCGATCGCCTCGCAGCGCTGGTTCGGCGGCAAGTCGCGTGACGTCCTCGACGCGCGGGTGCTCCACGCCGGTGTCGTTCCGGGCGTCCCGCCGCTGCTCGCGTTCACGATCGTCGAGGTCCGCTATGGCCTGCAGACCCACGATCTGTACCACCTACCACTCGGCTTCCGGCCGAGCGGAGACGGCTGGGGCGAGCAGGTCGTGGCGGAGGCCGAGGGCTGGGTTGCGTATGACGCGCTCGTGGATACGGAGCTCGTCCGCCGCATCGTCGAGCTCGTTCGCACCGGCGAGCCGCTCGACCTCGGCGAAGCGACGATCGTCCTCTGTCCCTACGGCGCTCTCCCCGACCAGGTCGAGAAGGTTCGGCCGATGGGCGCAGAGCAGTCGAACAGCTCGCTCGTGCTCGACGAGCAGCTGGCGCTCAAGTTCTACCGCCGAATCGAGCCGGGGATGAACCCGGAGCTCGAAGTCCTGCGCTTCCTCACCTACCGCAAGTTCCCGCACGTCGCAGCGCTCGAGGGGTACATCACGTACGAGGGTAGGCCGCTCGAGGCGACGCTCGCGATCCTGCAGCAGTTCGTACCGTCCCAGGGTGACGCCTGGGAGCTGGCGCTCGAGACGCTCGGCTCCGATCCCGGCTGGTTGCCCGCGCACGCGCGCCGGCTCGGCGAGGTCACCGCGAAGCTGCACAACACGCTCGCGTCCGACCCCACCGACCCGCACTTTGCGCCCGAGGAGCCGAGCACGGAGTCGCTCGCGCTGATCTCGGCGACGATCGACGAGGAGATCGAGCAGGTGTTCGCGGCCTTGCCCGACATCCCGGCGCTCGAGCCGGTGGCCGGGCGCGGCGAA
>JANMJY010000126.1:0-3260 GCA_031371615.1 Actinomycetes bacterium
GCTGCGGGGCTTGGCCCCTCCTTGGATAACCGTCGTGGGGGGCCGGCGCCGCCCTCGACGTGGGGGCACTGAGCGCGGGTCTAGCTGGTCGCGCCGGCGGTCTGGCGGGCGCCCGTCTGCTCACGCTTCACCGCTGGCGCCAACTCGCGGGTGCGCAGCGCACCGCCGAGAGCCAGGATGATGAAGCCGAAGCCGCTGAGCAGGAGAGCGATCCCGACGACGATGCCGAAGAGCGCCATCTGCTCGGCCATGTAGCTGACGTTCAGGGCAGTCGAGAGCGCGGTCTCGGTGATCCAGGTGTCGCGGGCCCCGTTCGAGACCGGGTTGCCCTTCGCGTCCTTCAGGGCAGCTGTGTCATCGCTCGTGCCGGCCGGGCTCGCCGGATCCTTGGCGGAGACGAAGCGACCCATCTGCGCGTACGTCAGGCCGTCTGAAGCCGCGAGTGCGTGCTCGTGCATGATCTGGGCGAATGCCCGGGCCTGAGCACCGGTCTGGAGCGGCTTGTCGGCCCACTGGGATGCGAACTTCGCCACTGCCGGGTCGTCGGCGGCGCCGAAGACGATCTGCTCCTGCTTGAGGCTGTCGCGGACCGTCGTGCGGCCGTTGGCGCCCATCGTGATCGCAGCTGCGCCGAACACCACCAGCACCAGTCCTGCGATGATTCCGCCGATTACGAAGAGCTTCCTCATTGTCGTGCCTCCCTCGATTCGATTTATGGCTCTAACGTAGGGGCGGCGCCGGGGCTTGTTATCCGGAGCGGAACACACACCCATTGCGGGTTAGCCGCAGGTTTTCTGCGGCCCGACCAGCTCGGCCAGCCGCTCGACGAGCTCCTGGACGATCGGTGCTCCCATCCCGGCGCCGGCAACGACGTAACTGCCTTCGGCACGCTCGACGACGAGCGCAGGCCGCCCCTCGAGCCGACCGGCCGCGCGGCTGCCGCTGCGCAGCCCGAGGAGCCCCTCGTAGGCGAATTCTCGGCGCACCGCCGGCCCGTCTGCTCCCCGCTGCCGGCCCTCGAGCCGCAGCGAGCGAGAGTCGAGGACGAGTCTCCCGATGAAGGTCTGCCCGTCCGGCTCGCGCCATTTGACCGCGTACGTCGTCACCCTTGGAGCGTAGGAGCGCGGCCGCGCTCCCTCATCGTGGTGGCGCGCAAGCTTGCTGCGGCAAAGCCGCAGGTCTTGAGGTCGGGGCTCGCTACACCACGAGTTTCTTGTACAGCCGGTCGACCAGATCCGGCATCTGCTCGAGCCGATCCGAGATCACGCGCAGGCGGTACTCGCGGAAGTGCTCCGGCTTGACGCCGAGCGCGCTGGCCAGGCGCGCGACGACGTCCTTCGACGGTACGGGTCGGTTGCCGTGCACGAGGTGGTTCAAGTAGCCCGCCGAGAGATCGGTCTTCGCGGCGAGGCCACGGTAGGTGAGCCCCGTCTCGGCCATGAGTCGCTCGATCGTCGCTCCGAACTGGTCTTCGCTGTACTTTCGCCTTCGCGCCATCAGCGTGCGACTACCCGTTTTGCGAGGTCCAAACTCGCAACCCGGGACTCGTCGCCGCTCGTCCGGTCCCTGAGGTCGACGGCGCCGTCCTCAAGGGTCTTCTTCCCGACCGTGACACGGAGCGGGCAGCCGATCAGATCGGCGTCGGCGAACTTCTCGCCAGGGCGTAGCTCGCGGTCGTCGAGCAGGACGTCCAGCCCTTCCGCGGAGAGGCTCTCCGCGACCTGGTCGCCGATCGCGACGAGCTCGGTGTTGTCCCAGCCGAGCACGACCACATGGATGTCGTACGGGCTGATCTCCGCCGGCCAGACGATCCCGCCGTCCCCCCCGTGCTGCTCGACCGCTGCGGCGAGCACCCGGCCCGGCCCGATCCCGTAGGACCCCATCACGATCGGCTTCTCGGCGCCGTCCTCGTCCAGGTATCTCGCGCCGAACGCCTCCGAGTAGCGGGTGCCGAGCTTGAAGATGTGGCCTACCTCGATCGCAGTCTGGAAGCCGAGCCGGCCGCCGCAGTTCGGGCACGTATCGCCCTCCTTGGGCTGGCGGAGGTCCGCGAACGCGGGCTCGTAGTCGCGGCCTGCCTCGACGCCGCGAAGATGCCAGCCGGTGCGGTTCGCTCCGGCGACGAACTGTCCATCACGCAGGGTCTCGTCGGCGAGAATGGGGCCGGAGAACCCGACGGGACCGAGCGAGCCGCCTTCGGCGCCGAAGCCCGCCAGGATGTCCTCGTCGGTGGCCGGACGGAAGTCCGACCCGAGCGCCGACTGCAGCTTGGCCTCCTCGAGGCGGTCGTCACCGCGCAGCAAGGCGAGCACGAGCGTCCCGTCGTCCTTGACCACGGGCATCGCCTTGGTCGTCGCTGCGAGGTCGATCGAGAGCAGCGCCGCGAGCGCCTCGCACGTGCGCGTGTCCGGGGTCTCGATCTCGACGGGCGCGCCGAGCGGCTCCGGGAACTCGGGGGCGCGTGGCACACCCAATGCGATCTCGAGATCGGCCGCGTAGTCGCCGTTCTCACACGTGACGAGCGTGTTCTCACCCGAGCCGGAGGGCGCGAGGTAGTCGAGCGACTCCTTGCCGCCCATCATCCCGCTCTCCGCCTGGACGCCGTAGGTCTCGAGGCCGCAGCGCTGCCAGATCCGCTCGTAGGCGCCCTTGTGCGCCTGGAAGCTGACGTCGAGCCCGGCCTCGTCGCGGTCGAACGAGTACGAGTCCTTCATGATGAACTCGCGGACCCGCAGGAGGCCGCCGCGGGGGCGCGGCTCGTCGCGGTCCTTCGTCTGGAAGTGGTACCAGGACTGCGGCAGCTGGCGGTAGCTCTGGAGCTCGACGGCGTGGAAGCCGAAGGTCTCCTCGTGCGTGAGCGGCAAGACGAAGTCGCGGCCGTTCCGATCCTGGAGCTTGAAGAGTTCGGGGATCCCGTACCGACCCGTCTTGACCCAGAACTCGGCGGGCGTGAGCACCGGGGCCAGCATCTCCTGCGCCCCGAACGCGTCGAGCTCCTCGCGGATGATCTGCTCGATCTTCCGGTGGATTCGCCAGCCGAGCGGGAGGAATGTCCAGAGGCCCGCCCCGACCTGCCGGATGAACCCGCCGCGGACGAGCAGCTTGTGCGAGAGCGCCTCCGCGTCGGACGGCGGGTCGCGCAGAGTCGGCAGGTGCAGCTTCGAGGCGCGGTGGATCATCGCGAGAGGTTAGTGAAACGGCGGCCGCCGGAGGCGGCCCTTCAGAGGTCTTCGGCCGATCCGCAGGATCCGCCCCGCTGC
>JANMJY010000129.1:0-28050 GCA_031371615.1 Actinomycetes bacterium
CGTCGTTCTGACGGTGTGAGATCACCGACTCGTTCGTGGACTCGAGCCCCTCGACGACCTCCTTGTAGTTGTCGAGGAGATCCCAGATCCGCTCGGCGGCGTCGACGATGTCGTCGAAGTAGAGGTCGAGCTCCTCGGGCAGGAACCGCTCGACGCGCCGTTCGAGCAGGCGAAGCGTCGTCCGCTCGGGCTTGATGATCTTGCGGTAGGAGATGATCTCCTGCTTCACGTTCGAGAGGTCGCGGACGACGTCCTCGGCGCGCCGCTCGAACATGTCGTCCTCGACCGAGTCGAGCTTGTGCCCGATCTTGTCGAGGATCGGGAAGCAGTAGTCGAAGAGGTCGTCGAGCACCTCGTAGAGAAGGCGGCCGGAGCCCTTCGCGAACAGCTCCTCCCGCAGCTGTTCGTCCTCCTCGCAGCGGTGGAAGAGGCGGGTGACGGGGAGCAGCGGGACGTTCGGGAGCGTGACGAGGTAGTCCTGGGCGAGGAAGACGTCGAGCTCGGCCGCGTTCAGACGCTGGATCGCCTTGTCGTAGACCGGAAAGTGGAGGACGGCGAAGAGGTACTCGGGGTACTCGTCGATCTTCGGCCGCTGCCGCCTCGAGAGGACGTCCTCGACGTCGAGCGCGTGCCAGCCGAAGCGCTCGGCGAGCTCGTTGGCGGTGTCCGTCTCTGGACCGTCGAGGTGGACCCAGGTCAGCCCGCCGGCGGCGAGCTCGAGCGGGTGGCGCTCAGCGACCGCGCCGGCCGGGACCGTGCGCGAGTCCGACCGTGTCCGCCGGATGCGGGGCAGGTTGGGCATACGTACTGAACGGGTCCTCGAGCACTGGCATGACGCGATTCTAGCTAGTCGCCGGGAAACGCAACGTCCACGACGGCGATGGGAGTGTGTGCCGCCGACACGATCCGCGGCGTCCTGCGCACACCCTCCGGAAGCCAACGCTCGAGCAGGAGCGCTGCTCCGCCCGCCAGGAGGCAGACGGAGGCTGCCACGATCCACAGCCCGGTCGGCGACACGGCGAGCAGCGACGCCCCCGCAGCTGGGCCGATCGTGAACCCGACCTGCCAGGAGAGCGCCGAGACGGCCATGTAGCGGCCGATCATGCGGTGATCGGCGAGGTCGGCGACGAGTGGGGCCTGGACGGCGCCGTGCAGGCACTCCGCGACGCCGAAGATGGCGACCGCAGCGGCGAGCACGGCGAATGCCGCTGCGCCCGACAGCCACAACCCGCTCACGGGGACGAGGAGCCACGACGCCGCACAGGCGACGCCGACGAGTGTCAGGAACGGCATCCGCCGGTGTCCTCGCGCCGACCGTGCGACCGGAAGCTGCAGGAGCACGACGACGAGGGTGTTGATGAAGAAGAGCTGGCCGATGCCGCTCTCGGCGATGCCGACCTCGTTCTTCGCGTACGCGGGGAAAACCTCGAGCTGAGCGATCCCGGCGACGATGAACGCCGCGTTCACGGCCATCAGCGCCATGAAGACGCGGTGGCGGAAGACGTCGCGATAGGTCCCCGAGCGCACGGCCCGATCGACGGCGTGCCGCGGCTCGGGCACGAATGCCCAGAGCACAGCCGCGTAGGCGACGAACGTGGCTGCATCAAGGAGGAAGAGCGCCTGGAAGCTCGTGGCTGCGATGAACCCGCCTGCGAGGCCTCCGACGCCGATTCCCAGATTCATGGTCACTCGCTGCATCGCGAACACCGTCGGCCGCTTCTCGCGCGGCGCGAGCCCGGCGAGCAGGGACGACTGGGACGGCCAGAAGGCACCGTTCCCGACGCCCACAATCGCCGCGGCGATGAAGCCCTGCCAGGCGGTCTCGACGAGCGAGTAGCCGGCGATCCCGAGCGTCAGGAAGAACAGCGCGATCGCGAGCATCCTCTTGCCACCGACGCGATCGACCAGGGCGCCTGCAATCGGCCCCGAGACGAGGCTCACTGCGGCGTTCGTGCCCATCACGAGCCCTGCTGTGCCGAGGCCGATCCCGCGCTCGTTGTGCAGGTAGATGAGCGTGAACGGGAGGACGAGCCCGTTCCCCGTCGCGTTCAGGAGCCCGCCGAGCTGCAGCGTCTGAATCGACCGGGGCAGCTGTGGATTGAGGCTGCGCAGGTAACCCTTCACCGTGGGACAGTAGCGCCCTTGGAATTCCTCCTCGACCGAGAGGTCACGTTCCTCAATCACGGCAGCTACGGCGCCTGTCCGGCGCCGGTGTTCGAGCGCTACCAGCAGCTCCAGCGCGAGCTCGAGCGGAACCCGGTCGAGTTCCTTGGACGCCGCTTCGCCGAGCTGACCGGCGAGGCACGGGCGACGCTGGCGGCGTTCGTCGGCGCCCGCGCCGATGATCTCGTCTTCGTGCCGAACGCAACCTCCGGCCTGAACGCAGTCATCCGGTCGTTGCGGCTGGAGCCGGGAGACGAGGTGCTGACGACCCGGCACGAGTACGGCGCCGTCATCCGCACCTGGGAATTCGTAGGCGCGCAGCTCGTCTATGCCGAGCCGGGCGAGCTCGCGGGTGCGATCGGGCCGCGGACGAAGGCCGTCTCCGTCAGCCACATCACCTCGCCGACCGCGCTCGTGCTGCCGGTCGAGGAGATCTGCGCCGCGGCGCGAGAGGCAGGCGTGCTCTCGATCGTGGACGGAGCCCACGTGCCCGGCCAACTGCCGCTCGACCTCGAGCGGCTCGGAGCAGACGTCTACGCAGGCAACTGCCACAAGTGGCTGTGCGCCCCAAAGGGATCAGCCTTCCTCTGGGCGCGGCCCGAGCACCAGCGGTGGATCGATCCGCTCGTCGTCTCCTGGGGTTACGGCGCGGACACGAGCTTTGCCGAGCGGCACGGCTGGCAGGGCACCCGCGATCCGGCCGCGGTGCTCGCGGTGCCGGCCGCGATCGAGGCACACGGAGCGCTCGACCTGGAGGGCTGCCGTCGCCTGGCGGCGTCCTTCCACGACCGACTGCCGCCCGTGGGGACGACGCCGGCGCCGCAGATGTGGGCCTCGGAGATCGACACACCCGATCCGGGCGCGCTCCAGCGCCGGCTCTTCGACGAGCATCGAATCGAGGTCGTCGTGCAGAAGTGGGAGGGGAGGAGCCTGCTGCGCGTCTCGATCGGGCCCTACAACGAGGCGGCGGACGTCGAGCGCCTGCTCGACGCGCTCAGAGCTGGCTGAGCGCCTCGACCGCTTGCTCCAGATCGGCGCAGACCGCGACGGCGATGTAGACCGTCCACGGGTGCGGCGGCGCGCCTCCCGTGTACGCGACGACGGGCTTCCCCGCTGCGTGCGCGTACCAGCACTCCATTGCAGTCCCTTCGTCCGGCGCGGTGAAGGAGGCCAGAACCGCGTCGCAGGAACCGATCTCGGCCAAGTCGCCCTCGACGATCTCCCGCTCGTTTCCTTCCGTCCTGCCGCGGAAGTCGCGGCGCATCGGATCGACGGGCTCCCAGCCGGCGGCCCGAATGAGCGCGTCGGCGCGGCGGCGGTACTCCTCCGCGAAGGGCGGCCCGGCGAGATAGATCCGCATCGCTCGCCTAGAGTACGGAGCGATGGCAGAGGCCACCCGATCCACTGACTTCGTCGCCCTCGGGCACGCCGGCTCCGAGCACTATGCCGGGATCGAGACGTTTCCCAACCCGGGGGTGTCGCAGGTGCAGATGACGAGCGACGAGCTCGTGGCCGTGTGCCCGATCACCGGCCAGGCAGACTTCTACACGGCTGCGATCGAGTACCGGCCGGGGCCTCTCTGCATCGAGTCGAAGTCGCTGAAGCTCTACCTCGGGACCTACCGGAACGAGGGCGTCTTCTGCGAGGCGCTCGCGGTCAAGATCCGCGACGACGTCGCCGAGGCGCTGGAGCTCCCGCCCGAGCAGGTGACGGTCGCGCTGACGCAGAAGGCCCGCGGCGGGATCACGATCACGGCGACCGCTTAGGCGCAGGGCTACACTTCAGGCTTCCGTGCGCCCGTAGCTCAGGGGATAGAGCGCTCGCCTCCGGAGCGAGAGGTCGGAGGTTCGAATCCTCCCGGGCGCATGCCTTCCGTCGCAGGACCGGGCATGCGCGAGTGGAGATGCCCGGTCACGCAAACCCCTGAAGGGCCGCTGCGGCCGTTCGCTTCCTTACGCGCGGTAGTAGAGCCAGGCGTCCTGCATGCGGGCGACCTTTGTCACGTCGCCCGCGGAGCGCGCCACGCGCGCCGGCGCGGTCAGTGCCGCGAGGCTGTCGAACGTTCCGGCTTGCGTTGTCGTGCGTAGTGGCAGCGAGGTTATGTGGTGCAAAACTCGATTGCAACCCGACGGCGTTAGGGTTGCGCAGTGGACTTGACGGCGCGAATCGAGACGCTGCGCCTCGCCGAGACCTTCGTGATCTCGCGCGAGTCGTCCGACGAGGATGACGTCCTCCAGGTCGAGCTCCGGCACGACGGCGTCGTCGGCTACGGCGAGGGCGCGGCGATCGACCGGTACGGGGAGACCGCTCGGACGGCGCTTGCGTATGTCGAAGAGAACCGTGCCCTGCTCGGCGACGACCCGTTTGCGCTCGAGGAGATCGAGGCGAGGCTGCCGGCCGGTCAGAACGCTGCGCGGGCAGCGCTCGACGGGGCGCTCCACGACCTGCAGGGAAAGCTGCTCGGCGTTCCGGTGTGGCGTCTGCTCGGCCTGCCGCGCACCGGCCCGCCGACCTCGTGGACCGTTTGGCTCGGGGACCCCGACGACATGGCGCGGCGAGCGGAGCAGGCTGCGAGGCGCTTCCGGCGCCTGAAGCTCAAGCTCGGCGGCGCCGACGGGCTCGACATCGAGCGCGTCCGCGCCGTGCGGAGCGTGACCGAGCTGCCGCTGCAGGTGGACGTCAACGAGTGGTGGTCGCTCGACGAGGCGCTCGACGCGTTGCCGCAGCTGGCCGAGCTCGGCGTCGCGTACTGCGAGCAGCCGCTGCCGGCGGGCCACGAGGGTGGCCCGGCGCTGAAGGCCCGCTCCCCGATCCCGATCTACGTCGACGAGGACTGCCACGGCCTCGTTGACGTCGCCGCCTGCGCCGAGATCGCCCACGGGATCAACATCAAGCTGGCGAAGTCGGGCGGGATCCGCGAGGCGATCAGGATGGCCCATGCCGCTCGGGCCCTCGGGCTCGGCGTCATGCTGGGCTGCATGATCGAGTCCGGGCTCGGAATCGCCGCCGGTTGCGTCGTCGCGCCGCTGTGCGACCACGTCGACCTCGACGGCAATCTGCTGATCGCCGAGGATCCCTGGCCCGGCGTTGCGTTCGTCGACGGGGTTCAGGTCCCCTCCGATAAGCCGGGGCTCGGTGTCGCAGCGGCCTGAGCAGCTCCTGCTTCTCGCCGAGGGCTTCTCCGGCGATCCGCACTACGGGAAGACCGCTCGCGGCGTGCTCGCCTACGGGGAGCGGAAGGTGGTGGCGCTCCTCGACTCGACCCGCGCGGGGGAGGAGCAAGCAGGCGTCCCGATCGTCGGGAGCGTGAACGACTCGCTCGACTTCCGGCCGACGACGGCCATCGTCGGCGTCGCAACCCAGGGCGGCCGCTTCCCGCCCGAATGGCGCGAGCTGCTGAAGAGCTGCATCGGCAAGGGGCTGCACGTCGAGAACGGCCTGCACGAGTTCCTCGCCGACGACCCTGAGCTCGTGGAGCTGGCGGCGCGCAACGGCGTCGAGCTGCGGGACCTGCGCCGGCCGCCCGCCGACCTCAACGTCCCCACCGGCGCCAACCTCACGATCCCCGCCCGGATCGTGCTCACCGTCGGCTCCGACTGCGCGATCGGGAAGATGACCGTCTCGCTCGAGCTCGACCGGGCCGCGCGCGCCCGTGGCATCGAGTCGCGCTTCGTGCCGACCGGGCAGACCGGGATCGCGATCGCCGGCTGGGGGATCGCGGTCGATGCAGTGATCTCGGACTTCATCGCCGGCGCCGCCGAGCGGCTCGTCGTCGAAGGCCACGAGCGCGGCGGCGAGCTCCTGCAGGTCGAAGGGCAGGGAGCGGTGACGCATCCCGCCTACTCGGGCGTCACGCTCGGGCTGATCCACGGCTCCGCCCCGCACCTGTTCGTCCTCTGCCACCTGGCCGGCCAGACCGAGGTCGAGGGGTACCCCGGGCACCCGCTGCTCTCTCTCCCGGACCTCGTCGACCTGCACGAGCGGATTTCGCTGCCTGTCCGGAAGGCGCGAGTGGCGGCTGTGGCGCTCAACACCCGCCTGCTCGACGACGACGACGCGCGCGCGGCGATCGCCGCCGCCGAGGCGGAGACCGGTCTCGTCGCCGACGACCCGGTGCGCTTCGGCGCCGAGCGGCTGCTCGACGCGATCGTCGCTGGGTTCTAGTCCCTCGAACGGGTCAAGAGGGCATTCAAGCGGCCCGTCGAACCGCCGATACGACGCCTGCACCAACAGACCGCTGTTCGGGAGAGAGAAAGGGCGAACGTTGAAGAGGCTGACTGCGGCGCTTGCGCTTGCGTGCGCACTGACATTTGCGTCCGGGGCCTCGGCGGTCGCGTTTGGCGCCACCGACGAAGAGAGACGAAGAGAAGTGAGCGCTCGTGGGGGCCTTCCGGCCCGGCGGGCTTCGGCCTCTGCTACAACCATCCGCGCGTGAGGGACCCCCGCCTCGACCGCCTCGGTGAGCTGATCGCCGGCTACTCACTCGACCTGCAGCCGGGCGAGGTCGTCCGCATCGAGGGAGGCGACGTCGCGGAGCCGCTGCTCTACGCGCTCTACCGTGCCGCGCTTCGCCGGGGCGCGAACCCGTACCTGCAGGTCGGCGTCGACCGGCTCTCCGAGCTCAAGGTGGCCGAGGGCAGCGACGAGCAGATCGCCTACGTCTCGCAGCTTGAGCGGGACGAGCTCGACCAGCTCGACGCCGTCGCGACGATCTGGGCGGAGCGGAACACGCGCTCGTTCACGAACGCCGACTCCGAGCGGTACGGGCGCTACCTCTCCGCCCGCCGCGAGCTGTCGAAGCGCGGCTGGGAGCGGATCGCCGCCGGCGACCTGCGCTGGTGCGGGACGCTCCAACCCGTCGAGGCCTACGCGCAGGACGCGGAGATGTCGATCGAGGAGTACGAGGAGTTTGTCTACAGCGCCTGCCACGTCACCGGGGACGACGATCCCGTCGAGCACTGGCGCGGCGTCTCGGAGGAGCTTCGGCATCACTCGGAGCGGCTCGCCCAGGTGCGGGAGCTGCGTGTGGTCGGGCCCGACACCGACCTGACGGTCGGCGTCGCCGGCCGGAAGTGGCACACGGCCGACGGCCGCTCGAACATGCCCGATGGCGAGGTCTTCACCAGCCCGATCGAGACGGAGACGCGCGGAGAGATCCGCTTCGGGTTCCCCGGAGTCTTCGAAGGCCGCGAGGTCGCCGACGTCCGGCTCCGGTTTGAGGGCGGGCGGGTGATCGGCTCCGAGGCCTCCCGCGGCGCCGACTTCCTTCGCTCGCTGCTCGAGATGGACGACGGCGCCGCGGTGCTCGGCGAGCTGGCGTTCGGGCTCAACTACGAGATCGACCGCTTCACCCGCAACATCCTCTTCGACGAGAAGATCGGCGGCACGATCCACGTCGCGCTCGGCTCGAGCTTCTCGGAGCTCGGCGGGCTGAACGACTCGAAGCTGCACTGGGACCTGATCTGCGACCTCCGCGCCGAGGGTGAGGTCTACGCGGACGGCGAGCTGATCTGGAAGCAGGGACGGTTCCTCGATGGCTGACTCGAGCGTCGAGCGCCTCGCCTCGGTCCTCGTGGGCTACTCGGCGAACGTCCAGCCGGGCGAGCTCGTCACGATCGAAGGCCCGCTCGTGGCGACCCCGCTGATCGCCGAGGTCTATCGCGAGGTCCTGCGCGCCGGCGGACACCCGCTCCCCAAGCTGAAGCTGCCGCGCGAGCTCGAGATTTTCTACGCCGAGGCCTCGGACGCCCAGCTCGACTGGGTCGATCCGTCCTTTCTCGCGATCAACGAGGTGGCCGACGTTAGGATCATCATCGACGCCGAGACGAACACGAAGAGCCTCTCGAACGTGGAGCCCGCGCGCCAGGCACGCCGCAGCCGTGCACGGGAGGTCTCACGCAATCGCTACCTCGAGCGCGCGGCCAGAGGCGAGCTGAAGTGGGTCCTGACGGCGTACCCGACCGAGGCGGGGGCGCAGGACGCCGAGATGTCGCTCGCCGAGTACGAGCAGTTCGTCTACGGAGCCGGCCGCTTGTTCGAGCCCGACCCGGTTGCATCGTGGCAGGGCTTCGCGAAGCACGCCTTCGCGGCGAAGGCCTTCCTCGAAGGCGTGCGCGAGCTCCGGATCGTCGCCGAGGGAACCGACCTGACGCTGAGCGTCGACGGACGAACGTGGGAGCCGTCGGTGGGGAAGGAGAACTTCCCGGACGGAGAGGTCTTCACGGCCCCGATCGAGACGAAGGTGGATGGAACGATCCGTTTCACGTACCCAGCGGTCTTCCAGGGGCGCGAAGTGAACGACGTCGAGCTTCGCTTCGCCGACGGCGAGGTGGTCGACAGCTCCGCCTCGCACGGGCTCGAGTTCCTGCGCGAGATGATCGCGATGGACGACGGTGCGCGGCGGCTCGGGGAGTTCGCGTTCGGCCTCAACGACGGCATCGACCGCTTCACGCGCAACATCCTCTTCGACGAGAAGATCGGCGGCACCGTCCACCTCGCGCTCGGTACGTCCTATCCCGAGACCGGCGGCCTCAACCGCTCCGGCCTGCACTGGGACATCATCTGCGACCTCCGCACCGGGAGCGAGGTCTACGCGGACGGCGAGCTCGTCTACCGCAATGGATCGTTCCTGGCGGGTGTGCTCTAGATCCTTGACACGAACGCGTGTTCGTGCCATCATGGCGAACACATGTTCGGACGACTCATCATCGTGGTTGCTCTGTCGGTCTTCCTCTGGGCTGCGTTCGCGCGGTCGTCGGACGCATCGGGACCGGAGCGGCGCTACGTCGTGCAGCGGTACGACACGCTCTGGTCGATCGCGTCGAGCGGCTACGCCGATCCGCGTGAAGGGGTCTGGGAGATCACGCGGCGAAACGGGCTCGCGGGGGCGACGATCGTCCCTGGCCAAGTGCTCCTCCTGCCGTAGAAGCGGCCCCTAGACTGGCGGCGTGGACCTCGACGTCGTCTTTCTCGGCACCGCCGGCTCGATGCCGACCGGGCGCCGCGCGCCCTCCGCGACGCTCGTGCGGCGCGGCGGCGAGCGGCTGCTGTTCGACTGCGGTGAGGGCACGCAGCGCCAGCTGCTGCGCTCCGACGTCGGGCTCGTCGACCTGCACGAGGTCTTTCTGACCCATTTCCACGCCGATCACTTCCTCGGGCTTCCCGGGATGCTGAAGACGTTCGCCCTACGGGGGCGCGAGCTGCCGCTGACGCTGTACGGCCCCCGCGGGCTGGACGACCTGCTGCACTCGCTGCGGCGGATCTTCGGGCGGCTCACCTACGAGGTCGCCGTGGTCGAGCTGGCGGCGGGAGCAGCGTTGCCGCGCGACGGGTATGAAGTCCGCACGTTCCCGGCCCGGCACGGCCGCGACGCCCTCGGCTACGCGCTCGTCGAGGAGGAACGCCCGGGCCGCTTCGACGTTGCCACCGCCGACGCGCTCGGACTGCCGTTCGGCCCCGAGCGAGGAGCGCTCCAGACCGGTGCGGCCGTGACGCTCCCCGACGGCCGGGTGGTGATGCCCGACGAGGTGCTCGGCGCCGCCCGTCCCGGGCGCAAGCTCGTGTTGACGGGCGACACGGCGCCGTCGGACGAGATCGTCGCGGCGGCGAGCGGCGCCGATCTGCTCGTCCATGAGGCGACGTTCTGCGAGGACGAGGCGGAGCGTGCGCGGGAGACCGAGCACTCGACCGCCGTCGAAGCAGCGGGCGTCGCCCGCGACGCCGGCGTCCGGCTGCTCGCCCTCACGCACCTCTCCAGCCGGTACAGCGGCGGCGATGTCGAGCGCGAGGCGCGCACCGTCTTTCCCGACACCGTCGTCCCGCGCGACTTCGACCTGATCGAGATTCCTTTCCAGGAGCGCGGCGCTCCGGAGCTCGTCAAGAGCGGCGCACGCCTGCCACGCGCCGAGGTCCCGTCAGGCGCATGACCCGAGTGGTCATCCGCCAGGCGCGCTAGGATGCGTCCGACCCTTTAACCCGGACCAGAGAGTCCGGAAAGGATGGGAGTGAACAGAGCAATGAGCACGCATGTGCCCGACCGCCTTGCGGTCAAGATCCTGCTGGACGCGGAGGCGCTCGGCCGCACGCTGTCCCGGATCGCGCACGAGATCATCGAGCGCAACGACGACCTGACCAAGCTCGCCCTGATCGGGATCCACACGCGCGGTGTGCCGCTCGCGGAGCGGCTCGCGACGCTGATCGAGGAGCGGAGCGGGGAGGAGGTGGGGCTCGGCGTGGTCGACATCACCCACCACCGCGACGACACGCAGTTGGAGAGCAGGGCACCCGGGCAGGTGCACCCCGTCGTGCACGCGACGACGCTCGACTTCGACCTCGCGGGCATGACCTGCGTCCTTGTCGACGACGTCCTCTACACGGGCCGCACGATCCGGGCCGCGATCGAGACGCTCTTCGAGCGCGGCCGCCCGGCGCGCGTCCAGCTCGCCGTGCTCGTCGACCGCGGCCACCGTGAGCTGCCGATCCGCCCCGACTACGTCGGCAAGAACCTGCCGACTGCCCGGAGCGAGCGGATCCAGGTCGAGCTCGAGGAGATCGACGGCGCCGACCGGATCCTGCTCGTCGGCACACCGGAGGAATCGACATGAGACACCTGATCTCGATCGCCGACCTCACCCGCGACGACGTCGAGCGCGTCCTCGAGACCGCGGGCGCGCTCGCGGACGTGGACGAGAAGCTGCCGACGCTCAAGGGCAAGCTCGTGCTCAGCCTCTTCTTCGAGTCCTCGACGCGCACGTCGTCCAGCTTCGAGCTGGCGGCGAAGAAGCTCTCCGCGGACGTGATGTCGCTGAAGGCCGCCGGCTCGTCTGTGGACAAGGGCGAGTCGCTCAAGGACACCGTGCTCACGCTGGCGGCCTACGAGCCGCACGCGATCGTCGTCAGGCACCCGCAGATCGGGGCGCCGGAGCTCGTCGCGCGCTATTCGGACGCCGCGGTCGTGAACGCCGGCGACGGCAAGCACCAGCACCCGACGCAGGCGCTACTCGACCTGTTCACGATGAAAGAAGCGCTGGGGCCGCTCGAGGGGCTGCACGTCGCGATCGTCGGCGACGTCCTCCACAGCCGTGTCGCACGCTCGCTGATCCAGGCGCTCGCGCTCGTTGGGGCGCGCACGACGCTCGTCGGGCCGCCGACGCTTCTCCCGCGCGGGATCGAGGCACTCGGCTGCGAGACCTCCACCGACATCGCCGCAATCGAGGCCGCGGACGTCGTCTACGTGCTGCGGATGCAGCGCGAGCGGATGCAGTCGGCCTACGTGCCGAGCCTCCGGGAGTACGCAGCCCGCTGGGGGATCACCCCCGAACGGCTCCGCCCGGGCCAGAAGGTGATGCACCCGGGCCCGATCAACCGGGGCGTGGAGATCGACGGCCGCGTCGCCGACGCGCCCGACTCGCTGATCCTGGCGCAGGTTCGCTCGGGGCTCGCGGTCCGGATGGCCGTGCTCCAGGAGCTGCTCGTCGCCCGGCGCGCGCTCGAGGTGGTGGCATGACGCTCTTCTGCAAGAACGGCCGCTCGGACAGTCTCGTGCTGGAAGGGCGCCTCCGCGGCGGCGAGTGCGTCGCGGTCACGGTCGAGGACGGCGTGATCACGCGGATCGAGCCGGCCACCGCGACGGCTCGGGTGCTCGCGCCCGCCTTCGTCGATCCGCACGTGCACCTGCGCTCGCCGGGCCGGGAGGACGAGGAGACGATCGCGAGCGGCACCGCAGCTGCTGCAGCCGGCGGCTATTGCGCGATCCTGGCGATGCCCAACACCGACCCGGTCGTCGACTCCGCAGCGATTCTCGGCTCGCTCGTCGAGACCGCGCGCCGCGAGGCGCTCGTACCCACCGGGTTCATGGCGGCGATCTCGAAGCGTCTGGACGGCGAGGAGCTGACCGAGATGGCGGAGCTCGCCGACGCGGGCGCCGCCGCCTTCACCGACGACGGCCGTCCGGTCACCTCGGCGGGCCTGATGCGGCGGGCGCTGCAGTACGGGGCGATCACCGGCCGAAAGCTGGCCCTGCACTGCGAGGAGCCGACGCTGTCGCGCGACGGCCAGGTGCACGAGGGGACGGTCGCCGCCGAGCTCGGCTTCGCGGGCTACCCGTCCGTGGCCGAGAGCGCGATGGTCGAGCGCGACCTCTCGCTCGCCGCCTACGAGGATCGTCCGCTGCATCTGATGCACCTCTCGGCGCGGGAGTCGGTCGACGCGCTGGAAGCCGCGCAGGCTCGCGGGGTGCAGGCAACGGCGGAGGTGACGCCCCATCATCTGGTGCTGACCGAGGACGCCGTCCGCAGCCTCGATCCGAACGTGAAGATGAACCCGCCGCTGCGCTCCGAGGACGACCGCAGAGCGCTGCTCGCCGGCCTCCGCAGCGGCGCCATCGGGGCGGTCGCAACCGATCACGCGCCGCACTCGCGTGAGGAGAAGGAGGCGCCGTTCGAAGCGGCTCCGTTCGGGGTCACGGGGCTCGAGACCTCGTTCGCGGCGCTCTACACGTACCTCGTCGAGCCCGGCCTCCTGTCCCTGGAGACGCTGCTCGAGCGGATGTCCGCCGGTCCGGCCCGCGCACTCGGGCTCGACGAGCCGCGGCTCGAGGTGGGCGCCCGCGCCAACCTCGTCCTGCTCGACCTCGAAGAGGAATGGACGGTCGACGAGGCCGGCTTCCGCTCGCGTTCCGCGAACTCGTGGCTGCTCGGGAGCACGCTCTACGGCACCGTGGTCAAGACCGTCGCCGACGGCCGCGTGGTACACGGATGAGCGCGTTCCTGGCGCTCGAGGACGGGACGATCTTCCGCGGCGAGTCCGTTGGTGCGGACGGAGTCGCCTTCGGCGAGGCGGTGTTCACGACCGCGATGACCGGCTACCAGGAGACCGTCACCGACCCGAGCTTCGCCGAGCAGCTCGTTTGCTTCACGGCTCCGATGGTCGGCAACTACGGGGTCGCGGCCGGCCGAGCCGAGTCTTCGGGAGCGCACGCGAAGGCGGTCCTGATGCGCGAAGCGCGCGGTCCCGAATGGACTGACTGGCTCAGGGAGCGCGGAATCGTCGCGCTGACGGGGATCGATACGCGTTCGCTCGTTTTGCGGCTGCGTGACGGTGGCGCGATGCGCTCTGCCGCCGTCGCAGGCGCGATGCACGAGGCAGAGGCGCTCGTCGCGGTGCGCGAGCTGCCGCCGATGGCGGGCGCTGCGCTCGTCGAACTCGTCTCCACGCCGGAGCCGTACGTCTACTGCGACGCGGGCGCGATCCGGGTCGCCGTCGTCGACTACGGCTGCAAGCGCTCCATCCTCCGGCGGCTCGCGGGCGCGGGCGCCCACGTGACCGTGTTCCCGCACAGCGCCGACGCCGACGAGCTGGCGGGATACGACGCCGTCCTGCTCTCGAATGGTCCCGGCGATCCGGAGCCGCTGGCCGACGAGGTCCGGGAGATCGAGTCTCTGCTCGGACGCGTGCCGCTGCTCGGGATCTGCCTCGGCCACCAGCTCCTCGGTCTCGCGACCGGCCACGAGACGTTCAAGCTGCCCTTTGGCCATCGAGGTGCGAATCACCCGGTGCTGGAGCGGCGTACCAGCCGCGTGCTTGTGACGAGCCAGAACCACGGCTTTGCGGTCGTGCCCTCGGACGATGCCGAGGCCACTCACGTCTCGCTCTACGACGGCACCGTCGAGGGCTTCGACTTCCCGGAGCTCCGGGCGCGCTCGGTGCAGTTCCATCCGGAGGCCGGGCCTGGCCCACACGACGCCTGGCCGATCCTCGAGAGCTGGGTCACGGAGGTGTCCGATGCCGCGTAGGACCGACATCAAGTCGATCTGCCTGATCGGCTCCGGCCCGATCGTGATCGGGCAGGCGTGCGAGTTCGACTACGCGGGCTGCCAGGCGCTGAAAGTGCTGCGCGAGGACGGCTTCCGCACGATCGTCGTCAACTCGAATCCGGCGACGATCATGACCGACCCCGGCTTCGCCGACGCCACCTACCTGGAGCCGCTCGACCTCGAGGGCGTCGCCGACGTGCTCGGTCGCGAACGGCCGGACGCGCTGCTGCCGACGCTCGGCGGCCAGACCGCGCTCAACCTCGCGATCGAGCTCGCCGACGAGGGCGTGCTCGACGCTCTCGGAGTCGAGCTGCTCGGAGCACCTGTGGACGTGATCCGCCGCGCCGAGGACCGCGAGCTCTTCCGCGACGCGGTGCAGAGCGTCGGTCTCGCGGTGCCGAAGTCACGGATCGTCACGTCCATCGACGACCTTGCCGGCGTCGCCCTGCCCGCTGTCGTGCGGCCGGCGTTCACGCTCGGCGGCCACGGCGGCGGCTTCGTTTCGACCGCCGCCGAGCTACGCGCCCAGGTCGAACTGGGCCTGCGGGAGAGCCCGATCGGCCAGGTGCTGGTCGAGGAGTCGGTGCGCGGCTGGGACGAGTTCGAGCTCGAGGTGATCCGCGACCGCCGCGACAACGTCGTCATCGTCTGCTCGATCGAGAACCTCGACCCGATGGGCGTGCACACCGGCGACTCGGTCACAGTCGCGCCGCAGATGACGCTCTCTGACGAGGCCTACCAGGAGCTCCGCGACGCGGCGATCGCGATCATCCGGGCGGTGGGCGTCGAGACCGGCGGCTCCAACATCCAGTTCGCGCGAGACCGCGTCAGCGGCGACATCCGCGTGATCGAGATGAACCCGCGCGTCTCCCGCTCCTCGGCCCTGGCGTCGAAAGCGACGGGCTATCCGATCGCGAAGGTCGCCGCCAAGCTCGCGGTCGGCTACACGCTCGACGAGATCCCGAACGACCTGACCAAGACGACTCCGGCGAGCTTCGAGCCGACGCTCGACTACGTCGTCGTCAAGTTCCCGCGCTTCGCGTTCGAGAAGTTCCCGGGCGCCGACACGAGGCTGGGAACGCAGATGAAGTCGGTCGGCGAGGCGATGGGAATCGGCCGCACCTTCCAGGAGGCGTTCGCCAAGGCCTTCGCAAGCCGCGAGCTCGACTCGGGCGCCGTCACGCCCTGGGCGACCCTGGACGACCTGCCCGACGACCTGCACCCGTGGTTCCGGCGCGAGCTCGACGAGCTGCGCGAGCACGGCCCGCCGCAGGGAGCGCGTGTCTACCGCCGGGTCGACTCGTGCGCCGGCGAGGTCGCCGCCGACTCCAACTACTACTACTCGACCCGCGGCGAGGCCGACGAGCCGCTGCCTCCGAGCGACAAGCCGCGCGTCGTCATTCTCGGCTCCGGCCCGAACCGGATCGGTCAGGGGATCGAGTTCGACTACTGCTGCGTCCACGCCGCCCAGAGCTTCCGCGCCCTCGGCTACGAGGCGATCATGGTCAACTGCAACCCGGAGACGGTGTCGACCGACTACGACACGTCCGACCGGCTCTACTTCGAGCCGCTCGACGTCGAGCACGTGCTCGCGGTCTGCGAGCGGGAGCAGCCCGAGGGGGTCGTGATCCAGTTCGGCGGCCAGACGCCCTTGAAGCTCGCGAGCGCGATCGAGGCGGCGGGCTTCAAGGTGCTCGGCACGCCCTACGAAGCGGTCGACCTCGCGGAGGACCGGGAGCGCTTCGGGCAGCTGCTCGACGAGCTCGGCATCCGCTGTCCCGAGTGGGGGATCGCCGATGCCCCGGACGCCGCCGTCGAGATCGCCGAGCGGGTCGGCTATCCGGTTCTCGTCCGCCCCTCCTACGTGCTTGGCGGCCGCGCGATGCGGGTCTGCTACGACGACGACCAGGTCCGCTCGGCCATGGCCGGCGTCACCGGCTCGGTGCTCGTCGACCGCTTCCTCGAAGGCGCGCTCGAGATCGACGTCGACGCGCTCTGCGACGGCGTCTCCGTACACATCGGCGCGGTCATGGAGCACGTCGAGGAGGCGGGCATCCACTCCGGTGACTCCTCCTGCGTCCTGCCGGCGCCCTCGCTCGACGAGGATGCGTACGCGGAGGTGTGCAGGGTCGTACGCCGGCTCGGGCCGGCGCTCGGGGTCGTCGGGCTGCTCAACGTCCAGCTCGCGCTGGTCGACGGCGAGGTCTCGGTGATCGAGGTCAATCCGCGCGCGTCCCGCACGGTGCCGTTCGCGAGCAAGGCGACCGGGCTCAATCTGGTCGACGGCGCCGTCCGGCTCGCGGCCGGCGCGCGGCTGCACGAGCTCGACCTGCCCGAGGAGCGCCGCCCGGAGCTCGTCAGCGTCAAGGCGGCAGTGCTGCCGTTCGCGCGCTTCCCCGGCTCGGACCCGGTGCTCGGGCCGGAGATGCGCTCGACCGGCGAGGTAATGGCGAGCGCCGCCGATCTGCCCACGGCCTTCGCGAAGGCCGAACGCGCCGCGGGGAGACCACTTCCGACCTCCGGGGCCGCCTTCCTGTCGGTGCGCCAGGCGGACAAGGACGGCGTCGTCCCGGTCGCCGAAGCGCTCGTCGCGCTCGGCTTCCGCTTGCTCGCGACTGGCGGCACGGCTGCGACGCTGACCGCCGCCGGGCTGGACGTCACGACGCTCGAGAAGGGCGACGCGGTGGTCGACGCGATCCGGGCCAAGCGGTGCGACCTGGTCGTCAACACCCCGCAGGGCTCGGGCGCGCGCCGCGACGGAGCACGGATCCGGCAGGCGGCGCTCAGCGCCCGCGTGCCGTGCATCACGACGCTCGCCGGCGCCCGCCTGGCCGTGGACGCGATCGCGAACGCGAGCCAGGAGATCGCGCACTCCCTCCAGGAACGGATCGAGCATGAGACGCGAGCGGCGTAAGGTCACCGGCGTCGAGCAGGTCGGGCCGTACACATTGCTTCGCGTTGACGCCGGCAGGCTCGACGCGGGCGTGCCGGGCCAGTTCTTCATGCTGGAGGCTCCGGGCCGGCTGCTCCCCCGGCCGATGAGCGTCTGCCTCGCCGCCGCCGGCGAGCTGGCGTTCCTGATCGACCCGATCGGGCCGGGAACGCGAGCGCTCTGCTCGCTCGAGCGTGGGGAGGAGCTGCACGTGTTCGGCCCCCTCGGCAACGGCTTCGAGCTCGACGTCGAACGGCCGCTGCTCGTCGGCGGGGGGATTGGGATCGCGCCGCTCCCGTTCCTCTCCGACCGGCTCGGAGGGGCGCCGGCGATCCTCGGCTTCCGCACCGGCTGGCACGCCGAGGCCGCCGCGCTCGTCCCGAACGCCGAGGTTTGCGTCGAGCCGGTCTACGTCACGGAGCTTCTGCCCGACGATCCCGGGGATGTGCTCGCGTGTGGTCCGGAGCCGATGCTCGCGGCCCTGCGCGCGCGGGCGCCGGACGCGCAGCTCGCCTGGGAAGCGCCGATGGCGTGCGGCTACGGCGCCTGCTACGGCTGCGCAGTCGAGATCGACGGCGAGCTGAAGCGCCTCTGCGTCGAAGGCCCGGTGCTCCGTGCTGCTTAACGCCTCCGGCTGCCTCGACGCACTCACAGCCCCCGAGGTCGCCCGCTCGCTCGACGGTTTCGTCACGAAGACGATCACGCCCGAGCCTCGTGAGGGGAACCCCCCGGTGCGGATCGCCGAGACCGACGCCGGGATGCTGAACTCGATCGGGCTGGCGAACCCGGGCCGAGACCGCTTCCTCGCCGAGACGCTGCCGAGGCTGCGCGAGCTCGGCGTCCCGCTCTGGGTGTCTGTCGGCGGCTTCTCGGCCGCCGAGTACGCCGCGACGTGCGCTGCGCTCGCTGCTGTCGGAGAGGGCGACATCGAGGCGATCGAGCTCAACCTCTCCTGCCCGAACGTCGACGAGGCGCCCGAGAGCGCCGCCGCGATCGTCTCCGCCTGCCGCGCCGCCACAACCCTGCCTCTCTACGCCAAGCTCTCACCGGCTGCCTGGGACATCGCCGAAGCGGCGCGGGCCGTCGAGGCCGCCGGCGCGGACGGGCTCTCGCTCGTGAACACCCTCCGCGGCCTCGCGCTCGACGAGCGCACGCTCCTGCCCAAGCTCGGGCGCGGGACGGGCGGGTATTCCGGGCCGGCGCTGAAACCGGTCGCGCTCGCGGCCGTGTACGCCTGCTCGGCGGCGGTCGAGATCCCGATCGTCGGCATGGGCGGAGTGCAGTCGGGGCTCGACGTGCTGGAGCTGATCGCCGCGGGCGCGAGCGCCGTCGCGCTCGGCACGATCCTCTTCTCAGACCCCGGAGCACCCGCCCGGGTCCGTGCCGAGCTCGAGGCGGAAGTGGCCGCCCGGGACCTCGCGCATCCCCTCGATGCTCGCGGCGCAGCGCATTCATCCCTGCAAATAGGCGTTTCCCGCTTTGACAACGGGCACGAAAAAAGACCTGGAAACGGGCGCAAAGTGACTGCTTGACCGAGTCTCGAAGGCTGCTAGTATCCCGCGCTCATGGTGTCGAAGACGCAGGCGCAAGCCCCGCTGAGGTCCCTCGATCAACGGATGGAGGCGCTCAAACGGGCCAACGACATCCGCGTCCGGCGGGCGCAGTTGAAGAAGGATCTCAAGGACGGCCGGGCCAACATCGAGGGGATCTTGCTCGACCCGCCCGAGTACGTCTCGACTGCGAAAGTGTTCGACATGCTGATGGCCGTGCCCAAGTTCGGGCGCGTGAAAGCGGCTCGGCTGCTGAACCAGTGCCGGATCAGCCAGTCGAAGACGGTGGGCGGTCTTTCCGAGCGCCAGCGCACCGAGCTCATTGGGCTCTTCAACCGGTAGACCTCTGCCGGTCTTTGTGATCACCGGCCCGAGTGGGGCCGGGAAGGGGACGCTGATCAAGCGCCTCGTCGATCGTCAGCCCGAGCTCGAGGTCGCCGTCTCTGCGACGACGCGACCCCAGCGGCCGGCCGAGGTCGACGGCCGCGAGTACTGGTTCCTCTCCGAGGCGGAGTTCGTCGAGCGCATCGAAGAGGGGGACTTCCTCGAGCATGTCGAGTTCGTCGGCGGACGGTACGGCACGCTGGCGTCGGAGCTCGACCGGATCGCGGCGGAGGGCCGCGTCTGCATCCTCGAGCTCGAGATCGAGGGCGCGATGAAGGTGCAGAACGAGGTTGAGCACAGCGTCACGCTCTTCATCGCCGCGGACGTCCCTGAGCTCGAGCGCCGGCTCCGCGCCCGCGACACCGAGAGCTCCGGCGAGATCGGCGAGCGGATCGCGCTCGCCCGCCACCAGCTGGAGCAGGCCTACCGCTTCCGCTACATGGTTCGCAACGACGAGGTCGAGCGCGCCACCGAGGCGCTCGCAGCGCTGATCGAACGGGAGCTACTGCTTGCAGGTACCATGGCCCGTCCATGATCCATCCTCGCATCGATGAGCTGCTGAACACCGACGCCGGTGGAGTCGACTCGCGCTACGCGCTGGTCATCGTCGCCGCCAAGCGCGCCCGGCAGATCAACAACTACCACCACCAACTCGGTGAGGGCATGGGCTTCGAGGAAGCTCCGCCGCCGCTCGTCGAGTCGCGTTCGAAGAACTACTTGACGATGGCCCTGGAAGAGATCGCCCAGGGCAAGATCAAGTACGACTACGGCAAGCGCTAGACCCTCTCCGTTACCGGAAAGGCCGCCATGCGGCGCCCGCTGCTAGGCCTCTCGCTCCTGCTCGTCGCCTGCCTTGCGCTGAGCGGCTCCGCCTTCGCCACCGGTCCCGGCGGCTGGAACCACCTCGGGGAGACCGGTCCCTCGGCGCTCAACGGCCATGTCACCGCCATGAACGCCGACACTGCGGGCGCGCTCTACCTCGGCGGGAACTTCACCAACGCCGGTGGCATCGCGGCGGCGGACCGGATCGCGAAGTGGAACGGCACGAAGTGGAGCGCCCTCGGCACGACGCCACTGGGCAACGGATCGGTCTTCGCCATCGAGACCCACGGGGCCAAGGTCTATGCGGGTGGCAACTTCGTCAACGCAGGCGGCAAGGCGGCCGCCGACTACCTCGCGGTTTTCGACGGCGTCAGCTGGAAGCCGTTCTGCAACACGACCGCCAATCCGGCGTTCAACGCCGGCGGTGTCCAGGTCCTCGCGCTGCAGGTCATCGGCTCGACCCTCTGGGTCGGGGGCACATTCCAGAACGCGAACGGCGACCCGCTCGCCGACTACCTGATCGGCTGTGACCTCGCCACCGGGACACCGCGCGTCACGATCGACAAGGACGGCGACTTCACGGGCGCGATCTACGACCTGGCCGCCACGGCCGACGGGACCCTGTATGCCGGAGGCACGTTCACGAACCTCGACGCGGTGGCGACAGCCGACGGTGTCGCGTCGTACGACGGTTCCTGGCACGGGCTCGGCGCCGCCCCCATCGGTGGAATCGTCCGCGCCCTGCACGCAAAGGGCATGAACGTCTATGTCAGCTCGGACGGCGTGAACATCGGCGGGATCGCCCAGGCCGATCACCTTGTGAAGTGGAACGGCTCGGCCTACAGCGCGGTGGGCGCCAACGGGGCGGGCACAAACGGCTACTTCCCGGCAACGACCTACATCAACGCGCTCACGACGTCTGGATCGCGTCTGTTCGCGGCCGGCTCGTGGCAGAACGCTGACGGGAAGCCGACCGGGGACGTCATCGCTTTCTTCAATGGCACCCGCTGGCAGCCGCTAGGCTCGAACGGCGCTGGCGGCGGACCGTGGGTCGGCGACACCCAGGCACTGGCGGTCTTCCGCGCGAGGCTCTACGCCGGCGGCGCGTTCACCAAAGCCGGGGGAGACGCGAAGGCAAACTTCGCCGCCTCGCGCCCGCTCCCTTAACCGCGGCGCAATCGCCCTGAGCGCTCGTTTCGTGGGCACAATGTGGATGTGGCTCGCATTCTGCTCGGGATCACCGGCGGCATCGCGGCCTACAAGGCCTGCGAGCTGGTGCGGCTGCTCGTCGGGGCCGGGCATGACGTCCTGCCGCTGCCGACGCGGGGGTCGGAGCGCTTCGTCCGCGCCGAGACCTTCTTCGCTCTCGCCCGCAAGTCTCAGAGCACCGATCCGTATCCGCACCTGGAGCGCGCCGACCTGCTCGTGATCGCGCCGTTGACTGCGCATACGCTCGCCAAGCTCGCGCACGGGCTCGCCGACGACGTCCTCACCGAGGCCGCGCTCGCGCACCGAGGGCCAGTGCTCGTCGCACCCGCGATGAACACGCGCATGTGGGAGCACGCGGCGACGCAGGCGAATGCCGCGACGCTGCGAGCCCGCGGCGTCGAGCTGATCGGGCCGGAAGCCGGCGAGCTCGCCGAGGGCGAGATCGGGCTCGGGCGGATGAGCGAGCCGGAGACGATCGCGGCGCGGATCGAGCAGCTGCTCGAAGGAGCAAGTGTTGTTTCAACACAAAGTCCGCTCGCCGGCCTGCACGTGCTCGTCAGCGCCGGCGGCACGCGCGAGCCGCTCGACTCCGTCCGTTTCCTCGGCAACCGCTCTTCCGGTCGGATGGGCGTCGCCCTCGCGGCAGAGGCGAGGCGCCGGGGCGCGACCGTGACGCTCTTGGCGTCCAACCTGGCGGTGCCGGTTCCGGACGGCGTCGAAATCGTCGACACGCCTACCGCCGCGGACGTGGAGCGCGAGGCGAGAAACCGCGCTGGGGCGGCGGACGTAGTTGTGATGGCGGCTGCCGTTGCCGACTACCGCCCCAGCGAGACGATCGAGGGAAAGCGTGCCAAGACCGACGGAGCCTGGAAGATCGAGCTCGAGCGCACGGCGGATGTGCTCGCCGCGCTCGGTAGGCAGGAGCGCAACGGCCAGGTGCTCGTCGGCTTCGGCGCCGAGGCTGGGGAGGCCGGGCTGGAGCGCAAGCGGCGGATGCTCACAGACAAGAACCTCGATCTCGTCGTCTACAACGACGTGTCCGTTCCCGGGATCGGCTTCGACGCGCCCGACAACGAGGTGACATTGCTCACGCAGGCGGGAGAACGGGAGCTTGCCCGCGCGTCGAAGGAGGAGATCGCGGCCGGCATCGTCGACGAGGTCGAGCGCCTGCTCGAGGAGCGCCGTGGAAGCTCGTAGGGATCCCGCCGCTGTCGCCTCGTCGGCCGAGACGCTCGAACGCCTCGCCGCCAACCTCGCGCTCGTCGTCCATGCGCCGGCCGACACGCTGCGGCTCTGCATCCTCGGCCTGATCGCCGAGGGCCACGTGATCATCGAGGACTTCCCCGGGGTCGGGAAGACGATGCTGGCGAAGTCGCTCGCTCGCTCGCTGGACGTGCCCTTCTCGCGGATTCAGTTCACGCCCGAACTGCTCCCCACTGACGTCACGGGCGTCAACGTATTCAACCAGGCGCTGAACGAGTTCGACTTCCGGCCGGGGCCGGTCTTCGCGAACGTGCTGCTCGTGGACGAGATCAACCGCGCCTCGCCGAAGACCCAGGCAGCGCTGCTCGAGGCGATGCAGGAGAACCAGGTGACGATCGACGGCGAGAGCTACCCGCTCCACCGGCCGTTCATCGTGCTCGCGACCCAGAACCCGATCGAGTACGAAGGCACCTATCCACTCCCCGAGGCGCAGCTCGACCGCTTCTCGCTGCGGCTCTCGCTCGGCTACCCGCCGCTCGCCGACGAGGCGCGGATGCTGAGCGAGCAGACGACCGCACCGCCGCTCGAGTCGCTCACTCCGGTCGCGGGCCTCGAGGAGATCCTGGCCGCGATCGACGAAGCCCGGTCGCTCTTCGTCGAGGACAGCCTCAACCGCTACGTGGTCGCGCTGCTCCGCCACACGCGCTCGAGCTCGCGCCTGGCGCTGGGAGCGAGCCCGCGCGCGGGGATCGCCCTCCTCCGCGTCGCCAAGGCGCGTGCGCTCTCCGAGGGCCGCGACTTCGTTCTCCCGGACGACGTCAAGGCGGTCGCTCGTCCCGTGCTCTCGCATCGGCTGATCCTCGCGCCCGAGGCTCGCTCCGCGGGCTTGACCGCCGAGGAGATCGTCGGCGAAGCCGTGGAGCAGACGCCCGTCCCGGTCTGATGACGCGCCGCGGCGCGCTCACGCTGCTGCTCGCGGTCGTCACCTATGCGGTCGCGTGGCTCTTCGGCGCGAAGGCGCTCTATCCCGTCGCCGCGGGCCTCGTGCTCGCGCCGCTCGCGGCCCGGACCTGGGTTCGCGCCGCCGCCGCGCCGGTCGATCTGCGCCGGCGGACCGGCGGCGGCCTCCTCGGCGGGGTCGGCAGGCGGGGCACCCTGCTCGAAGGCGAGGACGTCTGGGTCACGCTCGAAGCGCGCACCCAGTCGCGGATACCCCCACCCGCGATCACGATCACGGAGCAGTTCGCCCGGCTCGGCGTCCGTGAGACGCCGTTGCGACGTGCCGGCGCGATGCACCGGGGCACCTACGTGCTCGAGCGGGTGCCGCGCGGTCGGTACGTCGTCGAGGAGGCGCGGGCAACGATCGACGACCCGTTCGGCCTCGCGCGCGCAGAGGTCGAGCTGACCGGCGTGGGGGCGCTGCTCGTCTACCCGAGGCTCGTCACGCTGGACGGGCTCTTCTCGGAGAGCGGTGCTCACGCGCAGGACGGGAGGAGGCTGCTGCTACGGCGCCCGTCCGGCTTCGACCTCCACTCGGTGCGGGAGTACGAGCAGGGGGAGTCGCTGCGGAAGGTGCACTGGCCGACGACCGCGCGGCGTGGCCAGTTGATGGTCAAGGAGCTCGAGGACGCTCCACGCGACGAGATCGCGGTCCTGCTCGACGCTGACGCGACGGCTGTCAGCGGCGACAGCTTCGACGTCCAGGTGCGCGCGGCCGGCTCGATCCTCCGCGCCCACGCCGCGCGCGGCAGGCGCGCCGTGCTCGCAGTCAACTCCGCGTCCCGGCCGAGCGTCCGCATCTCCTCCCTCGACGGGGAGTGGCTCGCCGCGCTCGGGCTGCTCGCGGAGGCGCTGCCGGATGGGACGCGCCCGGTGGTCGAGCTGCTGGCGCGCGAGAGCGGACCGGCCTCGCGGGCGCTGGAGACCGTGGTCGTGACAGCGCGCCTCTCCGGCACTCTCGCCACGAAGCTCGTGCAACGGGCGCTCGCCGGTCAAGGAGTGAGCGTCGTCTGGATCGACACGGCGAGCTTTGCGGGCCGGCCGACGAAGGTGGAGCCGGAGCTCCTGCGCGTGCAGACGGCAGGCGTCGCGGTCGCGGTGCTCCGGCGCGGCGACTCCCTGGCGGCCGTGCTCGGCGCCGGCCCAGGAGTCAGGAGCGCGCTTGGCTAGGACACTCGGCGTCGCGGCTCTTCCGGCCATGCTGATCGCGCTCTTCTGGCTTCGGCTCGAGGCGCGGCCGGTGGCCGGGTCGGAGTGGCTCTGGGTCGTCGTCCTCGCGCTGCTACCGGCGCTCGCGCCGCTGCTCTGGCTCCGGCTCGCGCTGATCGTTCCGACGGCGCTCGTCGCAATGTGGGTCGCACTCGACCTCTCGTCGACGGACGGCAGGCCCGGGTTCTTCGAGCCCGTGTTCGTGCGCTTCGACGACGGCTTCTTCGACTACTACGACGTCCGCGTTCCTTTCAGCGGGATCGACCACCCGCATATGCACGGCGTCCTCGTGCTCGCCATCTTCGGCTTCTGCGTCGCGCTCGCACAGTTCGCGGCTGCACGGAAACCGCTGCCCGCGGTGCTGACGGTGATCGCCGGTGCGGGCTGGCCGGCAGCTCTCTACCCGGTCGAGACCACGTTCTACGGCGCCATGATCCTCGCGGCCTTGCTCTGGGTGCTCGCCGGGCTGCGCGCAGCCCGCCCGTAGCCGGCCCTCGTCGCCGGGGCGGTGCTGGTGCTGGCGGCCGCCGGAGCCTCCACCTCGGCCGCGATCGCGAAGGACGGCGTCCTCGCCTGGGAGACGTGGGACCCGAACGGCCCCTCGCGGCAGGTGTCCGTCAGGTACGTCTGGGATGCCAAGTACGACGGCATCGAGTTCCCGAAGGAGAAGACGACCGTCCTGCGCATCGTCGGGCCGAAGCGCGGCCTCTACTGGCGCGCGACAACGCTCGACCAGTTCGACGCCGACCGCTGGCTGGAGAACCCGACACCCCTCTCGACCGGCCTCGCCACCGGCCGGCTGCCGAGCGACCCGCTGCTCCCGGCCCGCTCCTTGAACCCGCGCACCTGGGTCGAGCAGCAGGTCGAGGTGGTCGCGCTGCGCGATGCACACATCGTCGCGGCTGCGCAGCCGGTCTCCCTGCAGGCGCCGCAGCTCGGCGGTGTCTTCAACCTCTCGGACGGGATCGTGCGCGTGTACGGCGGCCTCAAGCGCGGTCAGCGTTACACGGCCTACAGCTATGCGCCGCGCCCGGAGCCGGCCCAGCTCGCCCGCATCGGGCCCGAATACCCGGCCGCGCTCGACCGCTTCCTCCAGATCGGTCGCACGCGCACCGAGCCCTTCGGGGCCGGCGGCCGCGACGCTCGCGTCGATCGGCTCTTCGGCGACGAGCGTTATCTGGCGCTCTGGCCCTACGAGGGCCTGTGGAACGAGGCCAAGCGGCTGCGGGCCGGCGCGCGGACTCCCTACGGCGCGGTCGTCGCGATCGAGACATGGCTGCGCTCGACCGGCGGCTTCGTGTACGACGAGTCGCCGCCTCCGACCGAAACCGTGCCGCCGCTGGCGCAGTTCGTTGCGGAGACCAAGCGCGGCTACTGCCAGCACTTCGCCGGCGCGATGGCCCTGATGCTGCGGTTTCTCGGGATTCCGGCGCGCGTCGCCGCCGGCTTCACAAGCGGCAAGCAGGAGAACGGCGGCTGGACCGTCACCGACCACAACGCGCATGCCTGGGTGGAGGTCTGGTTCCCCGGCTACGGCTGGCTCGCGTTCGACCCGACGCCCGGGCGCGGGGCGCTCGCCGCGACCTACAGCGTTTCGTCGTCCGGATTCAACGCAGGCGACGCGGCGTTCGCGTTCGGCCCGCAGCTCGGCGGCATCAAGGGAGGAGGCGCCAGCGAGCTCGCCCGGCTGGCCTTGAAGGAGCGGTTGGCGGAGCGCCGGCAGGCGAGCGGGGGAAAGGGAGGCGGCGGCGGTACCCGCGGGCGGACGCTCTGGCTCCTGGTCGGGCTCGCGCTCGTGGCCGGGGCGGCGATCGGCGCCGCCAAGCTCGTCCGCCGCCGGCTCCGCTACCTGACGCGCGACCCGCGGCGCGTCGCCGCGGCCGCACGTCGCGAGCTCGCGGACTTCCTCGCCGACCAGGGACTCGCTGTCGGCGCCAGCGCCACGCCGGAGGAACTGCGCCAGCTCGTGCGCGAGAAGCTCGGAGCCGACGCGCGCCCGTTCGCGGCCGCCCTGGCAGCGGCGCGCTTCGGCCCGCCCGAAGCGAGCGCGAACGCCGCAGCCGCGACGCGGCGTGAGCTCCGCGCCCTGCTCCGCGTGCTCCGCCGCAGACTCGGCCGGCCGGCACGGGTGCGCGGTCTCCTGACGATCCGGTCGCTTCGCTCGTGATTCCCGCGGTCGTCATGGCCGCAGGTCTCGGAACCCGGCTACGTCCGCTCACGGAGCGGTACGCGAAGGCGGTGCTGCCGATCGACGGGAGACCCGTCGTGGCTCGCCTGCTGCGTGACCTGGCTGCGGCCGGGTGCCCTCGCGTCACCGTCGTCACCGGTCACCTCGGCGAGCAGGTGCGGCGACTGCTCGGTGACGGGAGTGGCTTCGGCGTCTCGCTTCGGTACGTCGAGCAGCCGGGACGGGACGGCTCGGCCGACGCAGTCAAGCGCGCCGAGGAGAAGCCTCCCTATCTCGTGCTGGCCGCCGACACCGTTTTCCCCGCAGGCGCCGTAGCGTCGTTCGCGCAACGAGCGCCGGCCGCCGGCGCGATCGCCGTCCGGCGGCGGCCGGAACGATCGCCGCTGCGAATCCGCGAGGGCATCGTCGAGCGCGTCGTCGATCCCGGCGGGCCGGGGCCGTTCTCCGGGGCCCCGCTGTGGGCCGTCGGCGCTCCCGTGCACGAGTGGCTCTGCCTCGACAATCGTCCCTGGGAGCTCGGGAACGCGTTTCAAGCAGCCATCGACGCGGGGGAGCAGATTGCGGCGGTCGAGATCGGGCCGACGCGCGACCTGACGGCTCCGCTCGACGTGCTCGAGCAGAATTTCCCCTACCTGAGCGACCTATGACCGACGCGTACGACTTCTTCCAGCAGGGCCGCAGCCACTTGCAGGGCGGCATGGCGGCGCAGGCGACGGTCGCGCTCGAGAAGGCGAAGAAGCTCGAGCCGGACAAGGCATCGATCCGCGAGGCGCTCGGGATTGCGTACTTCCGGATCCAGCGCTGGCGGGAGGCCGAGACGGAGTTCCGGGCGGTGCTCGAGCTCTCGCCTGCGGACGACTACGCCCATTACGCGCTCGGCCGAGCGCTCGAGAAGCAGGGACGAGACGCGGAGGCGAACGGCCACTACAAGCTCGCCAGCTCGCTCTCGCCGAACAGCGAGCACTACGCCGAGCGGATCATGGAGCTCGACCGGCCGGAGCCGGACGAGGCTTAGGTCATCCGCTCGCCGGTGACCCGGCGAACTTCCGCGAGCGAGGTGATGCCCGCGAGCGCGAGCCGGATCCCGTCCTCGCGCATGGTCGTCATGCCCCCCTGGACGGCGGCGGCGAAGATCTCCTCGGTGGAGCCTGCGATCAAGCCGCGAAGCTCGCCTCGGATCGGCATCACCTCGAACATGCCGACGCGACCCGAGTACCCGGTGAACGAGCAGGCCTCGCAGCCCGCGGCGCGGAAGAGGTGGGTATTGCCGTACTCGAACGCGGGCAGGCCCACGGCGGCGAGCTCGCTCTCGTCCGGGACGTAGGACTCGCGGCAGCTGTCGCACAGCTTCCGGGCGAGCCGCTGCGCGACGATGCAGTTGAGGGAGGTCGCGATCAGGCCGGGGTCGACGCCCATGTCCTTCAGTCGCGCGATTGCGCTGGCGGCGTTCTGGGCGTGCAGCGAGCTCAGCACCATGTGGCCGGTCATGGCGGCCTGGAAGGCGATGTCGGCCGTCTCCTCGTCGCGGATCTCGCCGACGAGGATCACGTCCGGGTCGGAGCGGAGGATCGTGCGCAG
>JANMJY010000143.1:0-20948 GCA_031371615.1 Actinomycetes bacterium
GGGACCGCGATCGCGAGCAGAATGCCGATGATGATGATGACGACGAGGAGCTCGATCAGGGTGAAACCCTGCTCGCCCTTCGCGTCAAGGCGCTTGCGCAGCGCTGTAAGCATGTAGGTGTCTCCTTCCAAGGGGACGTCAGTTGTGCTGTGGCTGAGGGGTCATCGACCCGACCACTCCTTCGATCGACCCCTCGAATGGGGGAAAGGTCACCCAGGGCATCCCTCACCGTGGGTGAGTTGGGCGATCGCCGTAAGAAGGAACACGCGCGGGTGCGCGAGGCCGGCGATCCCTCACTCAAGTTACCCCTGGCGCGTGCCGATAGCCCACTTCGTGACCGGCATCACGCCATCCGAGCCGTACGGCTTGCAGTCGATCGACACGCTGCTCGAGGCGATGGTCGCCCAGGGCGCCTCCGATCTTCACCTGACCGTGGGGACTCCGCCCGCGATTCGCGTCCGAGGCGAGCTCGAACGGCTGCCGGGCTATCCGCCGCTCACGGCCGACGACACGCAGCAGCTGCTCTACCGCATCCTCTCGACGGAGCAGCAGAAGCAGCTCGAGATCAAGCGCCAGGTCGACATGTCGCACTCGATGCCGGGCCTGGCCCGCTTCCGCGTCAACATGTACTTCCAGCGCGAGGCGATCGGCGCCGCGTTCCGCGTCATCCCCGAGGAGCTGAAGACGCTCGAGGAGCTGGGGCTTCCGGCCTCGCTCGCTCAGCTTGCGATGCAGCCTCGCGGCCTCGTCCTCGTCACGGGCCCGACCGGCTCGGGCAAGTCGACGACGCTCGCCGCGATGATCGACGAGGTCAATCGCAACCGCACGAACCACATCCTGACGATCGAGGACCCGATCGAGTTCGTCCACCGCCACAAGCGCTGCATCGTCAACCAGCGCGAGATCGGGGTGGACGCCACCAGCTTCGGCGAGGCCCTCCGCGCCGCGCTCCGCCAGGACCCGGACGTGATCCTGGTCGGCGAGATGCGCGACCTCGAGACGATCGGAACGGCCCTCACTGCGGCCGAGACCGGCCACCTCGTGCTCGGCACCCTGCATACGCAGAGCGCCCCCGGCACGGTCGACCGGATCATCGACGTCTTCCCCGCCGAGCAGCAGGAGCAGGTCCGGATCATGCTCGCCGGCTCGCTGCAGGGCATCGTCACTCAGGCACTGCTGCCGACCGCGGACGGCCAGGGCCGGGTCGCCGCGCTCGAGATCCTGCTGCCGGACGACGCGACCAGGAACCTGATCCGCCAGGGCAAGGTCGAGCAGATCTACACGATCATGCAGACCGCAACTGCCCGCGGAATGATGACGATGGAGCAGTCTCTCGCCCAGCTCGTTCTGCGCCGCGTGATCACGAAAGCGATCGCGCTCGGCAGCTCGAGCCGCCCCGACCAGCTCGAAGGTCTGCTCGAACGGGCCGGCTTCGAGGACGAGGAAGTCGACGCGTCCCCCGTTCTGCGCTTGGCCGGGAGCTGACGATGGCAGACGACGAGAAGCCCACCTCGATCTGGAAGAAGGAGATGTCGTTCCGCCGCAAGCCTGCGGACGAGAACGCGTCGGAGAGCACGCCGGGGCCGGAGCCCGCGTCCCCGTCCGGCTCGATCTGGAAGAAGGAGCTCTCGCTCCGCAAGAAGGCGCAGGACGCGCCGGTCGTGCCCGAGGTCGTTGCCGTCGAGCCGGAGCCCGTGGGCGAGCCCGTCGTCGTGCCCGAGCCCGTCGCCGTCGCCGCGGCGGAGCCGACGCTCGAACCGGCACTCGTCGTCGAGCACAGCTGGCTGACGAAGCCGCTGGAAGAGATCTCGGAGCCGCCCGACGAGCCCGTCGCCGCCCTCCCGCCGGTGCAGATCGTCCCGGCCGAGCCCGTTGCCGCCGAGCCCGTCGTCGACGAGCCGACGCTCGTTCCTTCACCCATCTCGCTCGTTCCGGCCGCGCCGCCTCTCCTCGAGGAGCCCGCTGTGACCGCCCTCGAGCCTGAGCTGGAGCTCGACCTCGATCTCGATCTTGCCCCGCCCATCGTCGCGGAGGCGGCGCCTGCTCTCGTCGAGCTGCCAGCGCTGCCGGACTATCCGATCGCAGCGCTCCCCGACCTGCCCCTACCGCCGGCGCCGCGAGAGGCCGCCCCCGGAGCCGACGCCGCGGCGAGCGTCCCCTTCTACAAGAAGGAGTTCTCGCTCAAGCGGCCCTCGCGGGATCGCAAGCCCAAGGCCGAGAAGCGGCCCAAGGCCGAGAAGCTGCCCAAGCCCGCTCGCACCAAGCCCGAGCAGGCCGAGGCCGGAGCGAAGATCCCCTTCTACAAACGGCAGCTGTCGCTCAAGCGCGGCTCGAAGGAGTGGGACGCGGCGGAGCCCGCCACCGAGCCCAAGCTGAAGGCGGTCCGGGTGCGGACGCCGATGGCGCTGCCGTCCATGCCGTCGTTCTCGCGTGGCAGCTCGAAGAAGATCGTCGGGCTCAAGATCGGCGGCTCGCAGATCGCCGCCGCCTGCGTCAACAACAGCGGCTCGCCGGAGCTCCTCCAGGCGGTTCGCGAGCCGCTCGAGCACGGCATCGTCGTCGGCGGCGAGCTCCGCGACCCCGAGGCGCTCGCGGTCGCGCTGCGGGAGTTCTTCCAGCGCCACAACCTTCCCAAGCGCGGCGTGCGCCTGGGCATCGCCAACAACCGCATCGGCGTGCGCACGTTCGAGGTGGTCGGCATCGACGATGCGAAGCAGCTCGCGAACGCGATCCGCTTCCGCGCGCAGGAGGTGCTGCCGATTCCGCTCGAGGAGGCCGTGCTCGACTACCAGGTGCTCTCGACCTCCGTGAACGACGAGGGCCAGAAGGTGAGCCGCGTCCTGCTCGTCGTCGCCTACCGTGAGCTCGTCGACCGCTACGTCTACGCCTGCAGGAAGGCCGGGCTCCAGGTCGTCGGCATCGACCTCGAAGCCTTCGCGCTGCTCCGCGCGATCGCCGAGCCTCACGACTCCGTCCCGGGTGCGGAGCGCGGAGCTCTCGTCGCCGTTTCCGTCGGGCACGACCGCTCGACGTTCGCCGTCTCCGACGGCCGCATCTGCGAGTTCACGCGCGTGCTCGAGTGGGGCGGTTGGGCGCTGAACGTCGCGATCGCGCGCGCGCTCGACACCTCTCCGAGCGAGGCCGAGCCGATCAAGCGCGCACTCTCGTTCACGGGCTCGGCCGTGGTACCGGAAGGCTTCAACGAGGAGCAGCTCGCGACCGCGCGGGAGGCCGCCAGGCGGCAGCTGCAGACGTTTGCGCGGGAGCTCGTCTCCTCGCTCCAGTTCTACCAGAACCAGCCCGGCTCGCTCAGCATCGGCGAGATCGTGCTCACAGGCGGCACCGCGCACCTGCCCGGGCTCGGCGCCGAGCTGGAGCGCCTGATCGGCGTGCCCGTCCGGGTCGCCGATCCGCTCACCCGCCTCAAGGTCTCGAAGAAGGCGGCGGAGCAGGAGCAGCTCGGCTCGCTCGCCGTGGCAATCGGCCTCGGGATCGACGACTGATGCGTGCCGTCAACCTTCTCCCTCGCGACGAAGTCGTCAAGAGCTTCGAGGCCAAGCGCGGCGTCGTCTTCGGCGGCGTCTTCGGAGCCGCGCTCGTGACGGCGGCGCTCGTCTCGATGGCGATCAGCGCAGGAGGGGCCGTCGCCGACAAGCAGGCAGAGCTCGACGCTGTCCGTACCGAGATCGCCGCGGTCCCCGCTCCCGTCGTCAAGGACACGAGCACCGATGACGCCCTCGCGGCAGTGAAGAGCGCACGCGTCGGCGCACTCTCGGCTGCGCTCACGAGCCGCGTCCCCTGGGACCGCGTGCTCCGCCAGGTCTCGCTCGTCCTCCCGGAGGACGTCTGGCTGACGAACCTGATGGCATCGGCTCCCGTAGCCGCCGCGGTCACGGCCGACGCGGCTGCCTCGGGCTTCAACCTCACCGGCTCCACCTACTCGCAGAACGGCGTCGCGCGGTTCCTCTCGCGGCTCGCCGTGATCCCCGACCTCAAGAACGTTCGGCTCCAGTCGAGCGCGAGCTTGCTCGTCGGCACCCGGGAGCTCGTTCAGTTCACGATCCTGGCCGACGTGCGCGGCCCGGGCGAGGCTGCAGGATCATGAAGCGCAAGCTGGACACACGCACGCTCAGCGTCCTGGCAGCTGTCGGCATCCTGCTCTTCGGAGCGGCCGGCTACTTCCTCGCCGTCAGTCCGAAGAAGGGCGAGGCGGTACGCCTCAACGAGGAGATTGCGGCGGCCAACGTGGAGCTGGCAACCGCGCTCGCCGCGGCGCACGCGCAGGACGACACGCAGCCGATCACGGTCGCGGACATCTTCCGGCTCTCGACGGCGATGCCGACCACACCCGACATGCCGGGAATCCTGCTCGAGCTCTCGCGCATCGCAGACGAGACGGGCATTCGCTTCAAGTCGATCACGCCCCGCACGGCGATAGCTGCCGGCCAGTACCAGTCGGTGCCGATCGACGTCGCGTTCGACGGCTCGTTCTATGCGCTGTCGGACTTCCTCTTCCGCCTCCGCACGCTGGTGTCGGTGCGTCGCGGCGAACTGCACGCAGCCGGTCGCCTCTTCTCCGTCCAGTCCGTCGACTTCGCCGAGAGCGACAGGGGCTTCCCGATGCTCGGCGCGTCGCTCTCGCTCCAGGCCTACATCTACGGCACCGACAGCTCGGGTACAGCGGTGCCCGCGCCCGTCGACCCCTCGGCAGTGCCGCCCGCGACCGACGGTGCTGCGGTGCCGCCGGCGACTTCGGGCACGGCCGCGGCGTCAGGAGCGACGGGCTGATGGCCGCCAAGCGCATCGACCCACTCAAGGCCAAGGCGGCCAAGCAGAAGAAGATCGCCATCGGGGGCATGGTCGTGCTTGTCCTGCTGCTCATAGTCCAGGGCCCGAAAACGCTGAAGATGCTCAAGGGCCCGCAGCCCGCTGCGCAGGCTGCGTCGACAACGCCCGGCGGCCCGGCTCCCACCACCACGACCCCCGGCGGGCCGGCCCCCGCCGCCACGACGCCCGGCACGCCGACCCCCGCTCCGGCGGGCGGAGTCGCCGTCCCCGGAGCCCCCGAGCCCGCAGCCGCCGTCGCGGAGCTGGCGTCCGTCCCGGACTCCGACCAGGCTCCCGTCGTCGACGCCGGCCAGCTCGCCACCTTCGAGCGCTTCTCGACCAAGGATCCGTTCACCCAGCAGGCCCAGCCGGTCACGGCTCCGGCGGCGGCGGTGAAGCCGACGGCGACCGACCCGACCGCTACTCCGGCCGCCACTCCCACGACCGATCCGACCACCGCCTCCGCCAATCCCACCACGGCAGGCGGCACCGCGACGAACGGCGGCTTCACTACCGGCGGCTCCACCACGGGCGGCTCCACAACGACGGCGCCGAAGCTCGCGACCGCGACATCGATCTCGGTCAACGGCGCCGCCGAGGACGTGACGGTCGACACGCCGTTCCCGGCCACACAGCCCACCTTCGTCGTGGTCTCGATCGCGGCGGACGGCAAGTCGGTCGAGATCGGCGTCGCCGGCGGCCAGTACGCGAGCGGCGGCAAGACGCTCAAGCTCCTCCTCGGCAAGAAGCTCACACTGCAGAACACGGCCGACGGCAGCCGCTACGAGCTCGCCCTGCTCTCGATCCGGGGCTTCCCGCTGCCGACGCAGAAGGGGTAGATCGCTTGAGGGCCAGCTGCGTTCTGCCGATGTACCCCGCGTGATCTCGCGTCTCCGTTCGCAGGAGGGCTTCGGCCTGATCGAGCTGCTGATCTCGATGATCATGCTGAACGTCGGCATCCTCGCGATCGTGGGGGCCTTCAACTCGGGCGCCGTGGCGCTCAGGCGCGCCGGCGAGGTCTCGACCGCGTCCGTGATCGCCGACAAGCAGATGGAGCTCTACCGCGCGCTCCTCTACACCGAGATCGCGCTCGACTCGGCCTCCGTCACGACCGCCAACACCGACACGACCTACCAGTGCGACCGGGCGAACGTGGTCGACCCGGCGGTCGCTTGTGGCGGCACGAATCAGCAGGCGCAACAGCTCAAGACCTGCAGCCCTGTGACGGCACAGTGCAATCCCCGCCAGACCGTCTCCGGGCCGGATCAGAAGTCCTACCGGATCGACACGTACGTGGTCTCGCAGACGCCGCCGACGGGGCGTGCCGTGAAGCTCGTGACGATCGTCGTGCGCCGCGGGTCCGACCTGAAGGCGCTCGCACGAGTGTCTTCCTCGTTCGATCAGTCCAGCGGCATCTGACTCAAGCGCCCACCCTGCGCTGCCGATACCACTGACGCATGGCCGCCTACGCGTACAACGCGATCAACTCCGTCGGCGTCGAGTCGCTGGGGGAGGTCCATGCGCCCGATCAGGGCTCGGCGCGCGAGCAGCTTCGCGTCCGCGGCCTGCTGGCCACCCGCCTCCACGAGCTTCCTTCGGCAGGCGAGGAGTCGGTGCGGACGACGTTCAAGAAGATCAAGGCGAAGTCGCTGCAGATCTTCTCGCGCCAGTTCGCGACCATGATCGAGGCCGGCCTGAACGTCGTCAGCGCGCTCGTCATCCTCGAGCAGCAGACCGACGACATGTACCTCGCCGCCATCATCCGCGAGCTGCGGGCCGACGTCGAGGGCGGCATGCTGCTCTCCCAGGCGATGTTCCGGCACCCGAAGGTCTTCAACCGCCTCTATGTCTCGATGGTCGAGGCGGGCGAGGCGGCCGGTATCCTCGACGTCGTCCTCGACCGCGTCGCCTTCCAGATCGAGAAGGAGACCGCGATCAAGCGCCGCGTCAAGGGCGCCATGATCTACCCGACGATGGTGCTGATCTTCGCCACCCTCGTCCTCGTCGGGATGCTGCTCTTCCTCGTCCCGGTCTTCGTGGGCATCTTCGCCCAGCTCGGCGGCGATTTGCCGACGCTGACCCAGTGGGTGCTGAACGCGTCCAACTTCATCAAGGCGACGTGGTTCGTCCTCCTGCCTGGCACGATCGTCTCGATCTTCGCGATCAAGAAGTTCCTGAAGACGGACGCCGGCCGGCGGCGCTGGGACCGGATCAAGCTGAAGCTGCCGATGAAGATCGGCGACGTCGTCCTGAAGGTGACGATGGCGCGTTTCTCACGGACGCTCTCCACGCTCGTCGCCGCCGGCGTCGACATCATCAAGGCGCTCGAGATCACCGGCCAGACCGCAGGCAACTGGGTCGTGGAGGAGTCGCTCGCCGGCGTCCGCCAGAAGGTCGGGGAGGGTGTGCCGATCGCGCAGCCGCTGATCGAGAACCCCGTCTTCCCGGCAATGGTCAGCCAGATGGTCAAGATCGGCGAGGAGACCGGTGAGCTCGAGAAGATGCTCGGCAAGATCGCCGACTTCTACGAGGAAGAGGTGGACGCGTCGATCCAGGCGCTGACCTCGATCGTCGAGCCGATCATGATGCTCGGCGTCGGCCTGATGGTCGGTCTCGTGATCATCTCGATGTACCTGCCGATGTTCAAGCTGCTCACGCTGATCAAGTAGCGCGCCCGTCCTCAGTGGAGTGGTCCGTTCCCCAGAGCGGCCGTACCTCGATTACTTGAGGCGTGGATGCCGAGCGCCCGCCCATTGCCCCACGTGCGGCGTGCCGATGGTGCCCCGCAGCACTCAGTGCATGCGACGCACCTGCCGGCGACTGGATCTGCCTGGAGTGCGAGGAGACTGGTGTACCGGACGTGACCCGAGGCTCGATGGATCGAGTCAGGAATGCGGTCGTGACGCGAGCGGGGAGAGCAGCGCGATCGCGACGAAGTTGCGGAAGGTCGGCTCAGGCCAGCGCGCCTGCGCGGTCGCGTCGAACCAGCCCGGCTCGACGAGGAAGACGATCGCGGTGATCAGGACCTCGGGGAACCAAGCCGACGACGAGGAAGGGCATGGCGAGCACGATCCCCCAGAAGCCGAGCTCGGGCAGGCCGACGATCCAATCAGTCCGGTTGACTGCGCCCGCCGACTGTGTTAAGCGTGTTGTAAGCGTGTTGGGAAAACAACGGGGGAAGGGGAGGAATATATGAATTCCATCTTGCGGCGATGGCGGTCGTTTCTCGTGCTGGGGGCTGTGTTTGCGGCGGTAGTCGTGATGGCCGGCCCTGCGCCTGCAGACGACGGCCAGCGTGAGGACGACGACGAAGGTCAGTCGGGCGCGGTGTTCACGCAGTCGAACACGGTGCCGAATTTCGTGCGGGTTTTCCAGAGGAATGCCGACGGGACGCTCGTAGCGGCTGGGCAGGTTGCCACCGGTGGCAACGGACGGACTGTAAATCCACCCGCGGGTCTACCCGTCCTCGACACGGCCGGCAGCGTCGAGCTCAGCTCGGACGGCGACGACAAGCGCTGCTTGTTCGTAACGAACGCCGGTAGCAACACGGTGTCGTCGTTCGCGGTCGGAGAGGATGGGGTCAAGCTCGCCGATCAGGAGCCGACGAACGGAAGCCGGCCGATCAGCCTGACGAGCAACAGGCGCGTGCTGTACGTGCTCAACTCAGACGTCGCCAGTGCGAGCATCCAGGGCTATTACGTCTCCAGGAAGTGCGCGCTCACCGCGATTCCGGGCTCGAGGTGGCTGACGTCGAACCAGGCCAGCCAGCCGGCCCAGATCGCGTTCAACCATCGTGGAACGGTGCTCGCCGTGTCCGAGCGATTCGGTCCGTCGGAGGGCGACATCGACATCTTCCCCGTCAACGGGGACGGCGTCGCCGGAATGCCGATCGTCTCTCAGACGACCGGGCCGGCCCCGTACGGACTGGCGTGGACGAAGCGCGACCAGCTGACTGTTTCGGACTCGAATGAAGGCCCGAACCCGGCCGGAAGCACGGTCTCGTCCTACCAGCTGGTGGGCAACACCCTCGTCCCGATCAACACGCTTCCGTCACCCGGCTTCTCGTGCTGGAACGTGATCACGGACAACGGCAAGTTCCTCTACATCAGCCAGCCGGCTGGGCACTTCTTCGCCCCTGCCGGCTTTTCGTCCGTCAACATCTACACGATCGGCCACGACGGGAAGCTCGGTGCGGCCGGGCTTGGGGTGAACACCACGCCCAACAACGCCCTCGACGAGGCGCTGAGCCACAACAGCAAGTATCTCTACGTGCTTGCGAACGAGCTGATCCCACCGGGTCCGACGTCTTCGATCCACCAGTACTCGGTCAATCAGCAAACCGGTCAGCTCACGTTTATCGGCGTGATCACGATGCCGGGCAACACCACCTCCGGCCTGGCAGCCTGGTAGCAACACGAAGCTGAATCCGCCGGTGGGGGCCCCCGACTCGGGCCTCCACCGGCCGATCACCTGACACCGAGCCGCGGGGGCGTCGAAGAGGGCGCGAAGGCCGGTTTCGTGCGCGTCGACGCGCTGCTGGAGAAGATCGCGGACTGAGGCCGGCGCGCTCGATTCCACGCAGCCGCGGCCGTCGTCCGGTCGCCTGCCGGCGCGAGCCGGTAAAGTCGCCGCGTGCCCGAGGCGCCGCTCGAAGACTCCGGTTCAGGCATCGCACCAGCCGGCGAGGGCTGGTTCGTCGTGAACGTGCGGGACGCCCAGTGGTTGACCTCCGAGAAGGGCGACAAGCAGCCGTCCGGCTCCGAGTGCAGCTTCGAGAGTCGGAAGGTCGAGTTTCCGCAGCTCGGCATCCGGCTCCACGTGCTGGAGCCGGGCGAGCCGAACGGCCTCTACCACGCCGAGAACCAGCAGGAGGACTTCCTCGTGCTGTCCGGCGAGTGTCGGCTCCTCGTCGAGGGTGGGGAACGGATCCTCCACACGTGGGACTTCTTCCACGCTCCGGCCGGGACCGAGCACATCTTCGTCGGCGCGGGCGACGAGCCGTGCGCGATCCTGATGGCCGGTGCGCGGTCGGCGCCGTGGAAGGTGCTCTATCCGGTGTCGGAGCTCGCGGCGCGATACGGGGCGAGCGCCGCCGAGGAGACCTCCGACCCGGATCAGGCCTATGTCGGTTTCGAGCCGTCCCGGCGGGAGCGCCCTTCCTACTGGGAGCGCCTCCCCTGGGCATGACCGACCCCGGGGGCTCTCGGCCGTATGTGCTCGGACCCGGCGAAGGGAGGTTCATCGACCTGGGCGACTTCGGCATGACCGTCAAGGCGAGTGAGACCGAGACCGGCGGCGTCGTGTCCGTGCTGGAGGCCGAAGAGCCGCCGGGCTTCGGTCCCCCGATCCATGTACACCACGACTGTGCGGAGGCGTTCTACGTGCTCGACGGCGAGTACGTGATGTATCTCGAGGACCGCGAGTTCCTGTGTCCCGCCGGGTCGTTCATCTTCATCCCGCAAGGTGCGCGTCACGGCTTCCGCGTCGGGGACGTCCCGAGCCGCAAGCTGAACTTCTACTTTCCTGCCGCGATGATCGGATACTTCGACGAGCTGGCGGCGGCGCTCGGCCGGGAGAACGCGCGGGACGAAGCTCTCGCCGAGATCGCGACCGCCCACGCGATGGAGATCGTCGGTCCTCCCTCCGAACGGTACGTGTGACGTCCACGCCGGCGATCGTCCGGGCCAACGAGGCACCTACCCGCGCCTGCAGTTGAGGGGCCGCGTCCCTGGCGGGGTCGCGCTAGCTCCGCTCGAGCACGACCACCGGAATTTCCCGATCGGTCTTCGTCTGGTAGTCGTCGTAGGCGGGCCACTGCCGTGCTGCCAGCTTCCAGAGCCGCTCGCGCTCGTCGCCGCTCGCGGTCCGCGCGCGGGCCGGGAAGACTCTGTCCTTCACCTGCAGCTCGACCTCCGGCTGCTTGGCGAGGTTCCGGTACCAGCCGGGATGTTCCGCCGCGCCGCCCTTCGACGCGACGATCACATAGCTATCGCCGTCGTCCTCGTAGATCAGGGGCGTCGTGCGCGGCTCGCCGGTGGTGCGGCCCTTGGTCGTGAGCAAGAGAATCTTCGAACCGTTCCGCCAGATGTGGCCGACCTCGCCGTCCGTCTCGCGGTAGCGCCGCACGTGCTCGTTGCCGAACAGATTCTCCGCTTCGCTCATTCCTGCTCCTCTCAGTCTTCCGGCAGCGGCTGCCGCACGAAGAACGGCTCGCCGCGCTGGGACAGCGACCTCGCAACGGCCGCGAACTCGCCCTTGTCGGGGTACTCGACGATGTCGGGCGACGTGTGCGCGCCGATCATCACGTAGCGCACTGGCTCGTCACTTCGGTTCACGACGGTGTGCGCGCCTTCCGGCCCCGGCGAGAAGTGCGCGACAGAGCCCTCGACGAGCTCGCGCTCGCCCTCGGGCGCCCGCAGCGTCGCGGTACCGCGGAGCACGATCAGGAACTCCTCGGTGCCGTGGTGGAAGTGGTAGTCGACGCCGGTCGAGCCGGGCGGTAGTTCCCAGACGGCGCCGGAGAGCGGCCTCCCGTGCTCGCGGACGAGCCGCCGGCCGTGAACGCCGTCCCAGACCTCGGGCAACTCCGGCTCCCAGACGTTGTCGCCGTACTCGTCGCTCACGTGGTCGAAGCTACACGATCGGTAGATTCCGGCGATGCCCGGCGCCGACGGCTACTTCGACGAACCGGTCGCCGCCACGTACGACGAGTCCGGCGAGATCTCGGGGATGTTCGACCCGGAGGTCGTCGACCCGGCAGTGGATCTCCTCGCGGAGCTCGCCGGGAGCGGGCGCGCGCTCGAGCTCGGGATCGGGACGGGCCGGATCGCGGTCCCGCTCGCTCGGCGGGGCGTGCCGGTGCACGGGATCGAGCTGTCGCAGGCGATGGCCGCGAGGTTGCGCGCGAAGCCGGGCGGCGAGGAGATCGGCGTGACAATCGGCGACTTCGCGAGGGCCACCGTCGACGGGACGTTCTCCCTCGCGTACCTCGTCTTCAACACGATCATGAACCTGACGACCCAGGAGGAGCAGGTCGCGTGCTTCCGGAACGTCGCGGCGCAGCTCGAGCCGGGCGGCTGTTTCCTGATCGAGGTGTCCGTCCCCGATCTCCAGCGGCTACCGCCCGGCGAGACCGTCCGCCCGTTCCACGTGAGCGAGACCAGATGGGGGTTCGACGAGTACGACGTCGCGAGGCAAGGCCTCATCTCGCACCACCTCGAGCTCCTCGACGGGAGGGCCGAGCGCAGCTCGATTCCCTTCCGCTACGTGTGGCCCGCCGAGCTCGACCTGATGGCCGAGCTCGCCGGGATGAAGCTGCGCGACCGCTGGAGCGGCTGGAAGCGGGAGCCGTTCGCGAGCGACAGCCGCAAGCACGTCTCCGTCTGGCGGAAGCCGGCGGGCTAGGCCGAGCCGCGGGCCGTCCAGGCGAATGCGCTCACGGTGAAGGGCGGACTCGCCAGGAGCTCCCGGCAGCGATCACGCAGGCGGGTGCGGCCCGAGTCGTCGAGCGTCTTGGCGTAGGCGCCGGCAGGACCGACACCGAGCGTGAACGGCTCCCACCAGTCGTCGAAGCTCGAAAACTCGACAGCTGCCTCGACGGTCGTTTCCTCCACCTCCTCCAGGCCCGCGGCTTCGAACAGCTCGCCCAGGTGGCCTTCACGTGCTCCGGCGAGGCCGGATTCGTCGTGCACTCCGGGATCGAGCTTGCGTGCGGCTTCCCAGAATGCGGCCAGAGGCGTGCGATCGCCGGCATGGTCCCAGACGCACGCCGCGACGACTCCGCCGGGGCGAGTGACGCGCGCCATCTCGCGCAGCCCGGCGACGGGGTCGGCCATGAAGTGGACGACGAGCTGGGCGAGTGCCGCGTCGAACACTCCGTCCTCGAAGGGCAGCCGTTCGGCCGTGGCGAGCTGCACGTCGACGGCCGGGTGGCGCGCTTTGGCCGCGGCGACGAAGGGTCCGGACGGGTCGACGGCCGAGACCGCGTCCGCGCCGACCCGCCGAACGAGCTCGCCCGTGAGCGCGCCCGGACCGCAGCCGACGTCCAGCACACGCTGTCCAGCCTGCACGCCGGCGAGGTCCGCAAGTTGAGGCCCGAGCTGCACCGAGTAGCGGCCCATGAAGCGGTCGTAGGATTCGGCGGCGACCTCGAACGTCATCGCGCGCATCCTACGCAGCCCTGTGTAGTTTCCGGGCTGCGGCGGCCGCCCGGCCGATCGCCGAGACGGGGGGATCCGCATGTCACTCGAACGGCCGAAGATCGACAAGCCTGAGGGAGACATCCCTTTCGAGTTGGGGATCGAAGAGATCAGCGTCGGCGAGGGAGCCGAGGCCACCAAGGGGAAGAAGGTGTCGGTGCACTACGTCGGCGCTGCCTTCTCGACGGGCGACGAGTTCGACGCCTCGTGGAACCGGGGTCAGCCGTTCGAGTTCAAGCTGGGCAAGGGCCAGGTGATTCCCGGCTGGGACGCGGGCGTCGAGGGCATGAAGGTCGGTGGCCGACGGAAGTTGACGATTCCCTCGGCGATGGCGTATGGCGCCCGGGGCGCGGGCGGCGTGATCGCGCCGAACGAGCCGCTCGTGTTCGTGGTCGATCTGCTGTCCGTGGACTGACGACTAGGACGAAAGCGCTTTCCGTTCGCGATCGGTGAGCGGCCGCGGCGTGCCATCCCTGCCGTCGATCGCGACGATCACCAACTCGAGCTCCGTCGCGAGCCGGCCGTCGGGAGTGCTCAGCGTCACCCTTGCGACCACGGTCGTCGTGCCCAGCTTGACGAGCTCGGCCGATCCCACGGCCTGCCGATCCTCCAGGCGCAGCTCGCCGCGGTAGTCGATCGTCGTCCGCCGGGCGAAGTAGTCCCAGATCGTGCCCGGATCGCGGCCGAGCCTCGTGCGGAACCAGTCGTCCAGCACTTCCTCGGCGAAGGTGAGGTAGACGGCCTGGTTGACGTGACCGTACGAATCCAGATCGCGCCAACGGATGTCGATGCGCTTCTCGTGGGGCATCGCAGGAACCTACCCGGCCGGCTCCCGGGCTCACGCGTAGGATCCCTCCAGCAGCGGGGCGTGGCGCAGCTTGGTAGCGCGCTCGCTTTGGGAGCGAGAGGTCGCCGGTTCGAATCCGGCCGCCCCGACTGAAGCTAGCGCGGCCCGTCGCGCCGATCGCGCCCGGAGCGGCGGTCGGCGCCGGTGCGCCGGTCCTCGGCGCGTTGCGCTGCGGCAAGCGCGGCGCGACGCTCCGCACCGGTGCGGCGGTCCGATTTGGCGCGGCGGTCGGCCGCGGTTCGGGGAACGTCCTTCTTCGAACCGAAGAGTGACCGCAGCCACCGTCGCAGGGCCTTCATGCTCGTGGCATTCGTTCTCAAGTGGCTGCGTCCTGCTCGGCGAAGAAGCGCACGAAGAACAGCGCAAACGCCGCGAAGAAGACGATCGCCTCGGCTACCGCCATGGAGACGCCGGCGATCTCCTGGTCGAGGATCGGGGAGAGGCCCCAGAGCCCCGGTCCGTCCGCGTAGAAGTCGTAGATCGCGTTCGGGACGAGCGCCATGACGAGCCCGATCGGGCTTGCGAGCAGGAATGCAGCGAAGAGGTAGGCCGCCTTGAGGCCGGGGGTCAGCGCGCCGTGCACGATCGGCCACCAGAGCAGGACGCCGGTGACGAAGTAGAGGACGTGCTCGAGATGGAGGAGCGGATGCGGATGGCGCAGCGCGGCGTCGTACAGCCACGGCAGGTGCCAGACGCTGTAGTTGACGACCCAGAGCACGAGCGCGGGCACCGGCGGCACGCGAGGTGCGAGCGCAGCCAGCGCCGGCGGAATCCCGAGCGCTCCGAGCAGCGGCGCCCACTCGGCGAGGACAACGTTCTGGATCAGGTGTACCGAGAGCAGGTAGTTCAGCGCGATCGTCTCGATCGGCGTGATCGTCACGGCGAGGAGCAGGACGATCGCAGCGGCGAAGCACGCAATGCGCCAGGCAGGCGCGGAGAACCGCCGGATCGCCCAGAAGTAGGCCGCGGCGAGGGCTGGGAGGACGACGAGCGCCTCCGGGTTCCACGACCACGAATACGGATCCACGCGGCTACGCTACGTCACCCGTGCCGGTGTAGCTCAATGGTAGAGCCCTAGCCTTCCAAGCTAGTTACGCGGGTTCGATTCCCGCCACCGGCTCCTCCCGCCGATGCTGCGCTGCGACCATCAACCCAAGCGCAGCCGGGACAACATGCGACGCCGGTACGCGCTCGATCTGCGCTGGTCGAGCAGTACGGGAGCTACCTGGCGGGAGTCGCCGGGGCTCGCGCGGCTCGGTAGCGCCGTCCGCGCCGCTCCGTAGGCTCCGGACGATGGAGGAGCGCCTCGTCAGCTTCCGCCCGCGAGCGATCCTGGTCGTGCTCGGGATCATCCTCGCGGCCGTCGTCATGATCACCATCGTCCAGGCGGCGCGCGGGATCCTGATCTGGATCTTCGTCGCCATGTTCCTGGCGACGGCGCTCAACCCGGCGGTCGAGTGGCTCCAGGAGCACGGCGTTCCCCGGCGCGGGCTCGCGGTGGCCATCGTGTTCGTCGGCGCGATCCTCGCGATCACGGCCATCGGAGCGACGATCATCCCGACCATCGTCGCGCAGGTGAACGACTTCGTTGACGCGGTGCCGGGCTACGTCGAGGACCTGACCGCGGGCCGCGGCCGCGTCGGCTTCCTCGAGCGCGAGTACCACATCACCGAACGGGTGCGGGACGCGCTCTCGCAGGGCGGTGCGTCCAAGCTGCTCGGGATCTCCGGCACTGCGCTCGCGGTCACGAAGGGCGTGGTCACCGCGGTCATCGCGACGGTCACGATCGCGTTCCTGACGCTGTTCATGCTGCTCGAGGGGCCGGCGTGGGTCGAGCGCTTCTACAGCCTCCTGCCCGAGGAGAAGCAGCCGCGCTGGCGCAAGGTCGGGCACGACATCTACCGCACGGTCGGCGGCTACGTGACGGGCAACCTGACGATCAGCCTGATCGCGGGCGTCGTCTCGACGGCCGTCCTGCTCGGCGTGGGCGTTCCCTATGCGCTCGCCCTGGGCCTGCTCGTGGCGATCCTCGACCTGATCCCGCTCGCCGGCGCCACGATCGCCGCGATCCTCGTCAGCACGGTCGCGTTACTCGACTCGACCAGCTCGGGGCTGATAGTGCGCGTCTTCTTCATCATCAACCAGCAGCACGAGAACCACGTGCTCCAGCCGGTCGTCTACGGGCGGACGGTGCAGCTCTCACCGCTCGCCGTGCTGATCGCGGTGCTGATCGGCGCCGAGCTCGCGGGCGTGATCGGGGCCCTTGCCGCCATCCCTGTGGCAGGCGCTATTCAGGTGATCCTCGTCGACTGGCTGCAGTACCGGCGCGCCCGGCTGGTCGAACAGCCTGGAGCGACGACGCCCGCGATTTAAGTAGGTATCGGTAGATTTCAAGCTGTAAAAACTGCGTTAAACCGTGGAAGATCCTCCTTTCGGAGGTTGAGAACGCCGACCGAAAAGTCGATTGTCTGCAGGTGCGACTCCGCGCCGTCAGCCTCGCTGTCCTTGCCGTACTCCCGTTCCTGAGTCTCGGCGCCGGCGTCGCGACCGCGGCCGGCACGCCCGTTCGCACGCTCAGCGCCGCGAACAGGTTCGAGAGTCAAGTCCTCGACGAGCTGAATGCAGTCCGTCGCGAGCACGGTCTCCTGCCTCTACGCGCTTCGCACCCTCTGGATCAGGCGGCCGACTCGCACTCCCAGGAGATGGGCACTTTCGGCTACTTCTCGCACTCCTCGCGCAACGGCTCAGCCTTCTGGAAGCGGATCCAGCGCTTCTACGGCGCGCCCAGCAACGGCAGCTGGGCCGTCGGCGAGAACCTGCTCTGGTCGACCACCGGGATCGACGCCGCCGGCGCGCTCAAGTTGTGGATGGCCAGCCCCGCCCACCGCAAGAACATCCTCACCGCACGCTGGCGTGAGATCGGCCTCTCCGCCGTCACGGTGCCTGCGGCGCCGGGCGTCTTCGGCGGCCATGACGTCGTCATCATCACGACTGACTTCGGCGTCAGAACGTAACGTCCGGCGGCGATACCCTGTCCGCGAGCGCCCGTAGCTCAGTGGACAGAGCGACGGACTTCTAATCCGTTGGCCGGAGGTTCGAATCCTCCCGGGCGCATCCAAGAAATGCCCGCTGATCGCGACTTCGACGCTTCGGCTTGCGCTATACGTTCAGCGATTGGTGTACGAAAAGTGTATTTGGGAACGGCTTAACCAGGCGGCCCTGCGTACGACATTCCGCACGTGCCCCCTTCTGACATATGCGGGCGAGGCAAGGCAACTGAGGTTGAGGTTGCCCTTTTCGGGTGCCCTTAGAAGGGCCGAACTCGCGCTGTTCGCCGGGGAGCCGTGTGGCTGACGTTCGCTTCGATGAGATCGTTCTGGCCGAAGACGAAAGCTGGCCCTGCAAGTCGAATCCTGTTTGCCTAGACTCCTACGTCTCGCGCGCCGGGGCGCGTCGGGAGATTGCGGGCTTTCGGCCGGGGTTCTGGCCGCAGGGCCAGTGAGGACACCCTACTCCATCTCGAGACGCACAGCACGCGACGGACTGCCGTTTTGCGTCCCTGTCCGGTGTCTGGTCCGACATGCCGTCCGTCCCGACGCGAGCAGTCAGTGAACAAACCGCCAGACTACGTGTGGCGCGGATCGCCCTCCGGTACTAGGCCGAGTTGTGTGTCGGCTGACTCAGTTGCGACCGAACCGCTGGCAGCTTGTCCGTGCAACCCGGGCAGATCGAGTGCGACAGCGTCATCGGCCGGTCGATCGTTTCGAGCGTCCCGGGCGGAGCGACAAGCCATTCGCCATGGACGCGCACCTGCTCGCACCAGGCGCAAATCGGCAGGAGATCCCCCGACTCGTATGCGTCCCAGATGATCGAGAGGAATTCGCTTCGCTCCAAGCTCTTGGCATTAGCGCACTTCGGCGGACGGTTTGCTAGGGGCGTTTGAGGTAGTCGGCGTATTGCTTTCGAGCAGTGGGAGGGTTATCTTCGCGACGTATGCGGCTTTCGGGGACTGTCGCCGGCCGCGGAGAGGTGGAGCGTCGCGCGGCCCGCTGCGCTCCACCTCTCGCACTTATGCACCTTGCGCTTTCCCCCTATCCGGCCAGTGGCTCGCGCCGCGCGGAGGCTGTACCGTCGACCGCGGGCCTGCGAGACGGCCTGGCGTCGGTTGGCCCCTCTTCCCTTGAGACGCCTAGGCCGCTAGGCGTAAACGGCCGATCGCTGTGGCGCGAACCACTCGGTCCTTTCGCAGCCCCTTCGTGGCCGACACGGCAATCGACCGGGCCGCGCGGTCGATCTGGCTCGGAAAGGTGTCGTGCAGGTCGTCGAGCACCTCGGCGAGATGCGCGAGATCGCCGCCACGCAGGCCGGCGCCGGCCTGACGCCCGCGCTCTTCGAGGCGATGGCCGAGGTCTCCCGCGCGCTTCGCGGGTCAGGAACTTGCTGCCGCAGATTCCTGACCTGCGCAAACAAGGGCAGTGCGGGCGAGAGGACTTGAACCTCCACGAGCCGAAGCCCACCGGGACCTAAACCCGGCGCGTCTGCCAATTCCGCCACGCCCGCGCGCGCCAAGGATAGTGGCGCCGACGGCGTCGCACCCGATCGCGAGCGAGCCCGGGCCGCGAAGCGGCCCCTTCAGGGATCTTCGCGCGGTTGGAATCTGCTCCCGCAGATTCCAACCTTGCGCCGAGAAGTGGCCCCGGGAGGAATTGAACCTCCGCACGCAGGTTCGAAGCCTGCTGCTCTATCCACTGAGCTACGGGGCCGTTGTCGGGCCAGTATGCCGCAGCGGTCGCGCTATCCTTCATCGGGCGAGGTGGCGGTAGCTCAGTTGGTAGAGCTCCGGGTTGTGGTCCCGGTGGTCGCGGGTTCGAGCCCCGTCCGCCACCCTCCGGTTCAGCGGCGGCAGGCGCTGGAGAGCCCCGGGCCGCGCGGGGCGCGAAGGGGAACACAGCTCTAGTGTCAGCGATGCGGCAATGACAACGACCATGTGCTCAGCTGTGCTCGCGGCGGGATCGCGCCAGGATCTGTTCTTCGCGCTCGCAGTCATCGCGACGCTCGCGACGATCACGCTGCTGTTCGTGACGGTGCGAGCTGAGCTGCTCAACCGAGCCGAGCAGCGAGGCCGTCGCGACCGCCGCGAGCGCACCGCCGCGCGTGACCCGCGCGAGGCGCTCGCGATCGTCGGCGACACGCTGGCTGCGACCCACAATCCGGAAGCGTTGCTGCCCGTGATCTTGCGCGCGACCGCCGACGCGACCGGGGCCGCGGCAGGCCGTCTGCTCGTGGGCGGAGCGGAGACGGCGGCGGTCGGGGTCATTCCGCCCGGGGCTGAGCCACTCGAGCTCGAGCTCACCTCGCTGGGCGACAGCCGGACGACGATGCTGCTGTATCCGCCTCCGAGCGGCTTCGACGCGGAGTCGGGCCGGCTGGCGGCGTGGCTTGCCTCTCAGGCGGCGATCGCGCTCGAGAACGCACACCTCCACCACGCCGTTCAGCGCCAGGCGGTGACCGATGAGCTGACCGGCCTGGTCAACCGGCGCCGTTTCATGACTGCGCTGGAGAGCGAGATCGCGCGCGCTTCGCGCATCGTTCCGGCCGCACTCATCCTCGCCGACCTGGACGACTTCAAGCTCGTCAACGACGCCTACGGCCATCCGATCGGCGACGAGCTGCTGCAGTCGTTCGCCCTGGCGATGCTCGAGTGCGTCAGGGACATCGATGTCCCGGCGAGGCTCGGCGGGGAGGAGTTCGCCGTGCTCCTCCCCGAGACGCCGCTCGCCGGAGCAGTCGCCGTCGCCGAGCGCCTGCAGCGGCTCTTGACGAGGTCGCCGCTGCTGGAGCGGGACGGACGGAGCATCGGGGCCACGGCCAGCTTCGGGGTCGCAGAGCTCGTCGAGGGCGAGACGGCGGATGAGCTGCTGAGGCGTGCCGACGCCGCGCTCTACCGGGCGAAGGCGGAAGGCAAGAACACCGTCGTCGCCGCGAAGGCAGCCGCCGCCGCTTAATCCGCGGGACGTCCGGCCGTGGCGCGATACTCGTGCCGGTTGCGTATTTCCTGGGGAGCTTTGCGTGTGGCCTGTCTCGTCGGCTCTGCCGCTGCGTCGGGATATTTCTGGCGTGGCGCGCTGGAGAGCCCGGACGACGCCCGGCGGTCCTTTCCGCCTGAGGCGATCGACCCGGCGCGCGATACGCCGGCTCAGCCCTCGATCATCGTCGTCCCGACGCAGCGGCCGGCGCGCTCGGGTAGTCCGGCAGTCAAGACCCCGGTGAGGAGCGCAGTCTCCCGCGGCCAGGTCGCGGCGACGCGGCAGCGACCGCAGTCCGCTGCGCGCGCGGCGGTCGTGGCACCTCCCGCCGCCCGGCCGGCCGCCTCGCCGCCGACGGTGCAGGCGTCCGGGCCGAGGCCCCGCCCGAACCCGAAGCCGGCTCCTGCAGCCAGGCCCAAGCCGACGGCGACGCCGACGCCGACTCCGAGGTCGAAGCCGGCTCCGAAGCCCACGCCCGCCCCGACGCCGACGCCGACGCCGACGCCGGCCCCGACGCCGACTCCGGCCCCGGCGGCGGCCCCGACTCCGACGCCCGCTCCGAGGCCTGTCCCGGCGCCGACCCCTGCTCCGGCCTCCGTTCCGGCTGCGCCGCAGCCTTCAGCCGTGACCACACCCGAGCCCGAAGAGCGGCCGGGCTGGGGCAAGGGGGACAAGAATCACGAGCACACCGGCGCGCCCGGTCAGAAGGGGTCATCCGAGTCGGAGAAGAAGGAGAAAAAGGAGAAGAAGGAGAAGTAGTGCCGGCGAGTTACGAGCCCGCGAGCTCGCGGATTCGCTCGACGGCTCGCGAGAGGCCGTCCTCGTCGAAGAGGTGCGGGAGGCAGTTGCGGATCCCGTGCGCGGGGGCGTCGAGACTATCGGAGCCCTGAGCGGCGTTGATCGCGTAGCGCACCGGGATCTCGTGGCAGACGACGAGGATGCGCTGCTCCGGGCGCGCGAGCAGGCGTTCGTACGCATCGGCGTACCTACGTGCGGCATCGTCGAGGCTCTCGCCGCCGGGGAAGGCGTCCTTGCGTGAGTGCTCGGCCT
>JANMJY010000164.1:0-22783 GCA_031371615.1 Actinomycetes bacterium
GGTCGCGAGCGGACAACCCTGGCGCTCTCTCGCAGGATCGTTTCGACGTGGCGCGGATCGCGATCGCCGGCGAGCTCGCGCGCTCGGTTGGAGGGCTCGATCTCCCCCAGGCTGACTACCCGTCCCTCGGCTTTCGAGACGACTTTCTGCGCGACGACGAGAATGTCCGCGTCCTCGAGCCCGCCCGCTCGGCCCGCTGCCTCTGCGAGTAGCGCGACGAGATCGTCGCCCTCCTCGATCTCCGGGATGCCCTCGAGCGGAAAGACCGTGAGGCGCGTCGTCACTCCAGGCCGGTGACGCGGAGGCCCGCGTGCGCGCGATAACGCTTGTTCAGGTTCACGATCACGGCGGTCATGCCCTCGAGAGCGCGCGCGCTCGCGAGCGGCCCGCAGTCGCAAGCGCGGCCGGAAACGAGCATCGCGCCCAACTCGAGCGCCAGCGCCTTCGCCGCAGCGTCGTCGCCGCAGACGAGCGCATCCTCATCCGGGGGCGCCTCGGCGAGGTTCGAGGCGGCGAGCGAGTGCAGGCCCGCGACGACCGGTGCGTCGAGCTCGTCCTGGATCCTCTGCGCGATCGACGTCGCCTCGATCGTCGGCTTCACCCCGCCGGGCCCGAAGGAGAGCTCCGCGCAGACCGACAGGACCGGCGTCGTCCCGATCGCCTCGCGCAGCTCACGCGCGGTCTCGACCGCCCCGTCTGCCTTGACCGCGATCAGGACGAGATCGACGCCGCGAACCGCGTCCTCGTTCGCAGCGCCCTCTCCCCCAAGCGGCTCGGCCGCCTCGCGCGCCCGCGTTGCGTCGCGCGAGCCGATCACCACCTCCACGCCCGCGTCGAGCAGGCGTTTTGCGACAGCCTGTCCGAAGCTCCCCGTCCCTCCGACGACCGCGACCTTCACGCGGCCGCCGCCAACACGGCCTCGGCGAGCCGCCTCGAGGCGGCGAGGTCGGTCATCAGCGTCTGCGTCACGACGCGCCTCACCGCGACTGGACCTGCCGGATCGGCTTCGTCCACGACGAGCGCGTCGATCAGGCCCGCATAGCAGCCCGCCACGTACTCCGGAGTCGTGCCGCCCGCCATCCGCGCGAGCATACGGTCTGCCGGGCCCTTGACCGCGCGGCCCCCGATCAGCGGGCTGACCGCCACGCACGGCACTCGGCGGGCGGCGAGCGCGGCGCGAATCTCCCGGACCGCCAGGATCGGCCAGATGCTCACGTAGGGGTTGGAAGGCGCGATCACGATGGCGTCGGCCCCGGCCAGGGCTTCGAGCACTCCCGGAGCGGGCCGCGCCTCGCCCTCGAAGCGAACCCGGTTGACCTCGTCGCGGTGACCGCGCGCGACGAACCACTCCTGGAAGTGGAAGCTGCCGGCCGGCGTATCGATCCAGGTCCGCAGCGTGTCGTCCGTCGCCGGCGCGATCGTCGCCTCGATCCCGAGCGCTCGGGCGAGCCGGGCGGTCACCACGGAAAGCGGCTCGCCGGTTCGGAGAGCCTGCGTGCGCACGAGGTGGAGCCCGAGGTCACGGTCGCCGAGCCGGAACCAGTCCTCGCCGCCGAGCGCGGACACGGTCGCAAGCGCCTCCCACGTCTCGCCGGAGCGCCCCCAGCCCCGCTCCTCGTCGTGCAGGCCGGCGAGCGCGTAGAGGATGCTGTCGAGGTCTGGCGAGACCGCGAGGCCGAGGACGTCGAGGTCGTCTCCGTCGTTCCCGATCACCGTCACATCCGCCGGATCGACTGCGCCGACGAGACCGCGCGCGAACCGGGCGCCGCCGACGCCGCCGGAGAGGAGCGCCACCTTCACAGCGCCGCGAGCTGTCCGATCGCAGCCTGCGTGCGAGGACCTGCACGGAGGCCGACCCGCGTCAGGTCGTCCAGCGTGTCGACGTCGTCGGCGAGGCTCGGGATCACCGACGCGATCGCCGTCACCCCGTTGGCCTCGGCGTGAGCGCGGAACCGTTCGGCGCTGCCGGCCCCGTAGAGCGGCGCGAAGAGCGCGGGCCGGGGTAGCGCCAGCGCATTCGTGGTCCCGTCCGCCGCCTCGACGAGCCCGAGCGCCCCGAGCTCGGCCACGCCCGCGAGCGTGCGCAGGTCGCGAGGCACGACGCACGGAAGGTCCGCGTTCACGACGAGCACGGGGTTGTCCTGCACCTGCTGGAGCGCGGCGGCGACCGCCGGTCCCTGGCCGCCGCCCGGATCGTCCGCGATCTCGACGCCGACGTCCAACGCGAGCGCGCGGGCGGCGCCATCGGCCGTGACGAGGAGCGTGCGCCCGACCGCGACGCAGGCGACGAGGACGTCGCCGAGCATCGCAAGCGCCAGCTCCGACCGAAACTCCTCCGGAACGTCGAGGCGCAGCTTGCCCGAGGGGCCGCGAAAGGGAACGACGATTTGCTCCATCGGGTAAGGACTCTAGTCATGGACAACGCGCATCTCGCCGAACGCCACTCGGTGCGCGGGCTCGGAAACATGGAGCTCTCCGTGGCCACTCAGCGAGCTCCTAGGCCGCTGAAGCGCCCGGGCCGCGGTCGGCGTACTCGCGGAGCTCGTACCAGTGGGTCTGGCGGAGCGCCTCGGCCACCTGCGGATCGGTGTGCTCGGCGTAGAAGACGTGCGCCTCGAGGTCGCAGCAGATCGCGACGTCGCCGAGTGAGACGTGGTCGATCGTCGTCAGCACGTCGACCGGGAGCTGCGCCTCGGCGACCGTGTAGTGCATGAACTGGAGATCGGGAGCGAGCTCCATCAGATCCGGCCAGTCGGGACAGGTACGCGAGCTCATCGAGAGTCGGAGTTCTCCTCCGCGGTCCAGCTCCCTTCCAGCCGCACGACGCCGCCGCGCTCCTCGCCTGCCGGATAGACGAGAAAGTCGAGCGCGTCGTCGAGCCAGTGCAGCAGCTCACCCTCGCCGTCGGCGAGCCCGAGACGGAGATGGAAGCGTCCGTCCGAGAGCGGGAGCCTGTCGATGTCGTAGCGCAGCTCCCGGATCCCGGTCGCCCAGCCGACGCTCCCGGTGTCGAGCACGTCGGATGCGACCAGGAGGCCCGACTCGTCGAGCAGCTCGAACTGAAGCTGCGGCGGTGCGATCCCGTTCTCCGCCTCGATTCGCAGGCGGAGCGAGAACGGCTCGCCGGCGAGGAACTGCTGCCGCTCCTCTCCCTCGGACCCGACCAGCCGCGCCGCCACGATCGTCGCCTCCCCGGTACCCCACTCCCGGAGCCCGGCGGCGCGCTCGGCCGGGTCGGAGTCCGCCGCCAGCGCCTTGCGGTAGCGCACGATCGCCTCGTGGGTCGGGCCGTCGAACACCGGCCGGCCCGCCTGCAGCAGCATCGCCCGCTCGCACAGCCGCTCGACCTGCGAGGCGTCATGAGAGACGAAGACGATGGTGCCGCCGCGCTGCTTGAACTCGAACACCTTGCCGAAGCACTTGCGCTGAAACGCCTCGTCTCCGACCGCGAACACCTCGTCGAGCAGCAGCACGTCCGCGTCCAGATGCGCCGCGATCGCGAAGCCGAGCCGCATGTACATCCCCGATGAGTAGGTGCGTACGGGCCGGTCGATCGCCTGTTCGAGCTCGGCGAACGCGACGATCTCGTCGAAGCGCTCGCGGATTTGAGCGCGACGCAGCCCGTAGATGGCGCCGTTCAGGAAGACGTTCTCGCGGCCGGAGAAGTCTGGGTGGAAGCCCGCACCGAGCTCGAGCAGCGAGCCGATGCGGCCGCCCACCGCGACGGTGCCCTCGCTGGGCTTGATGATCCCGGCGATCAGCCGCAGGAGCGTCGACTTGCCCGAGCCGTTCCGCCCGACGAGTCCGACGGCCTCGCCCGGCTGCACGGCCAGCGAGACGTCCTGGAGCGCGAGCACGTCGCTCGCCTCGGTGCGGCCGCCGAGCACGAACAACTCCTTGAGGCTGCGCGCCTCGTTCGTGCGGACGCGGAAGCGGCGTGAGGCCCGATCGACGCGGATCTGCCCCGTCTTCACGCTGGGGACGGTACCGCCGCAGCGCGCCGTACGAGCGCCGCGAGAGTCCGCACGAACGCGGGATTGGCGTTCGGAAGCTCGATCCGAGCAAGCCGGAGGCCGAGCTCCTTCGCCTTCTCCACTGCCTCGATGTCGAGATCCCAGCGGATCTCCAGGTGATCGGCGACGAATCCGACCGGGCAGAGGAAGACGTCCGCGACGCCCCGCGCCGCGAGGTCCTCGAGGTGGTCGAGGATGTCGGGTCCGAGCCAGGGCTCACCCGTCGGCGACTCGCTTTGGAATGAGAACGACCAGTCCTCGACGCCGGCCATCTCCGCGACGAGCCGGGCTGTCTCGAGCAACTCGTCGCGGTACGGATCGCCCTCGTCGAGGATCCGGGCGGGAAGAGAGTGGGCGGTGAAGACGACGTGCTTGTGTTTCTGAAACACAAGCCGCCCTGCGAGCAGCGCGACGAAGCCGGGCTCGTCGCCCCAGCGCTCGACGAAGCGCAGGTCGGCTCGGCCCGCGATCGCTTCCTCGAGCTGGGCCCGGTACTTCTCGATCGAGAGCATCGAGTAGTGCGGCGCGAGCACAAGGCCGACGATCGTGTCGGCGCCGCCCGCGAGCGCCTGCTCGGCTGCGTCCGCGATCCGCGGCGTCCAGTGGCGCATGCCGGTGAAGACGGGGAGCCCGAGCTCGGCCTCGAGTGCCGCGCGCGTCGCCTCGGTGATCTCGTTCAGCGGGTTCGAGTCCTCGATCCCGAGGCGCTTGTAGCGCGCGACGAGATCCTCGAGCAGCTCCGGCTTGATCGGGCGGCCGCCGCGGATGTCGGCGTAGTAGGCAGGGACGTCTGCAATCCGGCTCGGCGAGCCGTAGGCCATCAGGACGACGGCAATCCTCATACCGGCACGCGCGCGGTCTGCTCGTGCACGAAGGCCCGCAGACGGCCGAGCACGTCGGGATCGGTGTCGGGCATGACGCCGTGCCCGAGGTTGAAGATGTGCCCCGGGCGGCCGGCGGCACGGGCGAGCACGTCGAGCGTCGCCGCCTGAACCCGCTCCCACGGCCCGAAGAGGAGCGCCCCGTCGAGGTTGCCCTGGACGCCCCGATCCTCGCCGACGGCCTCCCAGCCCCAGTCGAGCGGGATGCGCCAGTCGAGCCCGATCACGTCGCCGCCGGCGTCGCGCATCTGCTCGAGCAGCGTCGCCGTGCCCGTCCCGAAGTGAATCGTCGGCGCCTCGACGGCGGCGAGGATGCGCGCCGAGTACGGCTGCACGAACTCGATGTAGTCGGCGGGCGAGAGCGCGCCGACCCAGGAGTCGAAGAGCTGGATCACGTCCGCGCCCGCCCGTACCTGGCCCTGGACATAGAGCGAGAACGCGTAGGTCAGCTTCTCCATCAAGGCGTGCCACAGCTCGGGCTCCGCGTACATCATCCGCTTCACGTTCAGGAACTCCCGGCTCGGCTTCCCCTCGATCAGGTAGCCGGCGACCGTGAACGGCCCGCCGCAGAAGCCGATCACCGCCTGGTCCGGTCGGAGATCGCGCCGCACGATCGCGATCGCCTCGAGGATGAAGGGCACCGCCTCCTCCGGCTCGGGAACGCGCAGCGCGTCGACCTGCGAGCGGCTGTGGATCGGATCGGCGATCACGGGGCCGACGTTCTCGACGAGCTCCACCTCGACGCCCATCCCGAGCAGCGGCAGCATGATGTCCGCGAACATCACGGCCGCGTCGACGTCGTGGCGGCGCACCGGTTGGAGCGTCACCTCGGCGCAGAGCTCCGGCTCGTAGCAGACCTCGAAGAGCGTGTGCGTCTTCCGGATCTCGCGGTACTCCGGTAGCGAGCGCCCCGCCTGGCGCATGAACCAGACCGGCGTGCGCTCGGTCGGCTCGAGGCGCGCCGCGCGGACGAGAAGGGGGGCCTCGGGCATCGCGGAAGTAGGCTAGCTGCGCCATGGAGCCAGTCGGCGAGCATCCCGTTCCCGTCGGTCCGCTCGCGGTCCGGTGGCTCGGATACAAGCTGCCGTCGTTTCGTGCCGGCGAAGCCGCGCCGGCGCGCGTCGCGCTTCGGAACGCCGGGACCGCCACCTGGCGCTCGCGCGGGGGGACCGGCGTCCTGCTCTCCTACCACTGGCTCGACGACCGGGGCAACGCAATCGTCTGGGACGGGCCGCGGGTCGCGCTCGAACGTCCGGTCGCCCCCGGCGAGGAGGTCGAGGTCGAGACGCTCCTGCGCGCCCCGCAGCCCCCCGGCCGCTACCGGCTGGCATTCGACCTCGTCGAGGAGCTTCGGTTCTGGTTCGCGGAGGTCGGCTCCTGGCCGCTCGAGCTCGACGTCGTCGTCGCACCACGGATTGCCGAACGGCGGCTGGCCGTCGTCGTCCACGGAGGCGAGCACGCCGAGACAGCGGCCGCGCTCGGCGCACAGGAGGAACCGCTCGTCGAGGCGGAGCCCGTCGCGACCGCCCATCTCGTCGCCGGCGCGATTCTCGAGCCGGACTGGTCGCGGCGCGTGCTCGACGCCCACGCAGAGGGATTCGCCGCCGTCGGCGGCTCGATCGAGACGCCCGACCGATCGCTGCAGCCCTGGGCTCCCGGCGGTGGCCGCAACCCCGTCTTCGCGCACCCGCTCCTCCTGCCCTCGCTCCTGGCCGGGCTCGAGCCCACGGAGCACCGGGGGTTGCCTGCGTTTCAGCCGAACGAGGAACCGTCGATTTTCGACGGCCGGATCAGACTTCGACTGCCACGCGATCGTCGACCCGGCTGAAGACGAACGCTCCCAGCGCGAGCGCGACCAGCGCCGAGACCCCGAGATAAACCGCGTCGCCGGCCTGCGGCAGCCGCCCGAAGAAAAGCGGGTCGCGCACAGCCTCGATCGCGGGGGTGAGCGGGTTGCCGTAGTGGACGAGGTCGACGAGGCGCGGATGATCGCGAACGCCGGGAATGCCCTCGAGCGAGTAGAGGACGGGCGTGAGGAAGAACCAGGGCAGAAGGAGCGCCGCGACGAGGTGCTCGACATCTCGATAGACGGCGTTCAGCGACGCGACGGCGAGCGAGAGGCCGGCGACGAGACAGGCCGCGAGCGCCGCGAGGGGGATCGCCAGCCAGACGGTGTCACGGGCCTCGGGCACGTAGACGAGGCTGAGCACGACGACGATCGCCAACATCACCGCGAAGCCGACGAGCTGCGTCGCGACCATCGAGAGCGGTAGGAGCTGACGCGGGAAGCGCACCTTGCGGATCAGGTTCGCGTTCTCGAGCAGGCTTCGGGCAGCCGACTGGAGGGACGTCGCAAAAAAGACCCAGACCGGCAGACCGGCGAGCAGGAAGAGCCAGTAGTGCGCGTATTCGGCCGTCTGGATCTTCAGCATCACGCTGAAGACGAGCAGGTAGACGAGCATCAGGACGACCGGGTGCGCGAGCGACCAGGCGAGGCCGAGCACCGAGCCCTTGTACTTGGCTCGCAGGTCGCGGCGGAAGAGGCTGCCGAAGAGCTCGCGGTAGCGGAAGAGGTCGGCGTAGACCGTCACCCGAATTAGTCTAGGTGCCGTGCCTACTCACACGGCCCTAACAGGGGTGCTCTACGGTTCCCCGTCGTGAGCGCGATCGTCACGCTTGCGGCTCTCCCCGTCGCGGCACTCGTCCTCTGGGCGCTCTTGCGCTCCCGACTCGGCGGACGGCTCGTCGCCGAGCCCTCGGGGGAACGCTGGCACGCGCACGCGACCCCGACCTACGGCGGCGTCGGCATCTTCGCCGGCTTCGCCGCCGGCGTGCTGATCGCGATCGCGGCCGGTGCTGTCGAGGGCAGCTCCGAGCTCCTCGGCGTCCTCGGCGGCTGCGCGCTTCTCTTCCTGGCCGGGCTCATCGACGACGTCTTCACGCTCAACCCGGTGCTGAAGCTCGCCGCGCAGTTCGGGGCGGCGGGGATCGTGCTCGCGAGCGGCCTCTCGGTCGAGATCGTCGGAAACGACGTGCTCGCGACCGCGATCGCGCTGATCTGGCTTGTCGGGATTACGAATGCCTTCAACCTGCTCGACAACATGGACGGGCTTGCGGCATCCCTCGCTGCCGTCTCCTGCGCGGTGTTCATGGTCGACGCGCTGGCGGAAAACCGGGGTGAGCTCGGACTCGTCGTCGCGCTCGCGCTCGGCGGCGCCTGCCTCGGCTTCCTCCCCTTCAACCTCCGCCCGGGCGGGAGCGCCAGGATCTTCATGGGCGACTCGGGCAGCCAGGTGCTCGGGTTCGGCCTCGCCTCGCTTGCGCTCGCATCGAGCTGGACGACCGCCGGCGCGACGCTGACGAGCATCGTGCTGCCGCTGCTCGTACTCGCGATCCCGATTCTCGACACGACGCTCGTGACCGTGCGCCGGACGCTCGAGCGGCGGCCGGTCACCCAGGGCGGGACCGACCACTCCTCGCACCGGCTCGTCTACTACGGGCTCTCGGAGCAGCAGGCCGTCGCCGCACTGACGTTGCTCGCGGCGCTGCTGGGCGCGACGGCGCTCGCATACAACGTGCTCGCCAACGCGCGCGTGACCGCGATCGGCGTCCTGGTCTCGTTCGTCTTCCTCGTCCAGTTCGCGAGCTTCCTGGGCGACCTGCGGGATCGGTCGGACCGCGACGATCCGGGACCGCCCCCGCCGCTCTGGCGCGCGTTCCTCTCGCATCCGCGCCGCCTCGTCGAGGTGCTGACGGACTTCGCCATCGTCTGCGCCTCGTTCCTCGCGGCATTCCTGCTCCAGGTCGGCCACGGCAACAACTCGCAGCGCGCGATCTTCCTCGCCACCCTCCCGATCCTGCTCGGGGTTCGCTACGTGCTGTTCGTCGTATTCGGGATCTACCGTCGCGTCTGGCGCTTCGCCTCGGCGAGAGACCTGCTCGCAATCGCCGCGGCGATCGCGCTATCGGTGCCGGTCACGATCGGGATCGTGGCGGCGCTGCGGCCGTTCGGCGACTTTCCGCTCGAGATCTTCATCGTCGACGGGTTACTGTGCGCAACGCTCGTCGCGGCCTCCCGGCTGGCGTCGCGGCTGCTGCCCGTCCGGGGCACATCTCGAGGCGACCAGCGCCGCGTCCTCGTCGTGGGCGCAGGCCGCTCCGGCCGGGCGCTCGCACGCGAGCTGGCGGAAACGCCCGACACGCGGGTCGTCGGGTTCGTGGACGACAACCCGAGCCTGCGCCGGCGGCGGATCCACGGCGTCAGCGTGCACGGCGGGGTCGACGACATCGCGCGGCTGCTCGACGAGATGCAGGTCGACGAGGTCCTCGTCACCATCCCCGCCGCGCCGTCCGAGCGCCTCGAGGCGCTCGTCGCGTCCTGCACCGCGGCGGGCATCGGCTGTCGCTTCGTCGTCCGCGAGATCGCGCCGCCCCCGGTGCTCACCAGGGTCCCCTTCGAGTGACCGCCGTTTCGGAGCCTCAGACCGAGCGTCTCACGCCCGGCATGGTGCGGTGGCTTCTCGGCGTCGGCTACCTCTGCCTCGCTACGCTGTACGCGTGGCAGGCGGCTAACCGCGTGTCGCCAACGATCTTCTCGGACGAGATCGAGTTCACGCAGATTTCGCGCGGGATCGCCGAGTCGGGCGTTCCATCCCGGTTAGGGGAGCCGAGTGGCTTCGGGTCGCTCTACACCTACCTGGTCGCGCCGGCCTGGTGGCTCGAGCCCACGGCCGCTTGGGAGGCGGCAAAGCTGATCGGCGTCCTCGTGATGACCTCGGCGCTCGTGCCCGCCTACGGGCTGGCGCGGTTCGTGGCCTCGCGCGGCTGGGCCGTTGCGGCCGCGATCGCCGCCGTCGCCGCGCCACCGCTGGCGTACGCGCCCTACCTGCTGGAGGAACCGCTTGCGTACCCGTTCTGCACGGCGGCGCTTTGGGCGATCACCGCAGCCGTGGCGAAGCCGACCAAGCGCCGGCTCGTCCTCGCCGGCGCCCTCTCGCTCGTCGCTCCGCTCATCCGCGGGGAGCTTGCGATGCTGCTGGTGGTCTTCGCCACCGCGCTCTTCGTGCTGCTCTGGAGAACGCCGGCGTTCACGCGCTGGCGCTCGCGCTGGACGACCGGTGACTGGATCGGAGCGGGGATGCTGGTCGCAGGCGCCGCCGTCGTCTTCAGCGCGGCCGCGGGCCACAGGTCCGACGCGTGGTACGTAGCCACCGGTTTCGAGAAGCACCGCGTCTTCGATCACGCCGTCTGGTCGCTGGCGGCGATGACGATCGGCCTCGCGGTGCTGCCGATCGCCGCCACCGTGGCCGCGTTCGGCTCGCGTCGCCTCCGTTCCACGGCCGATGGTCGGGCCTTCCTCGTCGTCGGAGCGGCCGCTTTCGGCGCTTTCGTGGCCTACGCCGCCGTCAAGGGCGCGTACCTCTCGACCGTTTTTTCGCTCCTCATCGTGGAGCGCAACCTGATCTACCTCGTCCCGGTCGCGCTCGCTGCGACGGCGGCCGTGCTCTCGCGGCCGCCGGCGAGCGTGCCCGCGCTCGGCGCCGGCTTCCTCGTCGCGCTCTTCCTCGTCGTGAAGGCCGAGCTCAGGCTCGACCAGTATCCGTACTTCGAGGCTCCCAGCCTCGCGATCGGCGCGTTTGCGAACCGCAACTTCTCGTGGGACGCCGCCGACGTCGAGCGGGCGCTGATCCTCGTCACGATCGTCTCGGTCACGCTTCTGGCGGCACGCTCGATCGTCCGGTCACGCACGGTCGGCCTCGCAATCGCCGTGGTCGCCGCATGCGGGGTGACGACCTGGATGCTCACGACCGAGATCTATGCGGCCCGCGGCCTGAACCTGTTCGCGGAGCGGCTCGATCAGGGCACGAGCAAGCCCGTCGACTGGGTCGACCGTGCTACAGGAGGAGAACCCACGCTTTACCTCGGCCAGCACATCGACGACGCGAACCCGATCTGGCTGCTGGAATTCTGGAACTACTCGATCGACAAGATCTGGAGCCTCGACGGCACCGCGCCCCTGCCGTCCCTCTCGCCCGACCTCGGCGCTCCCGACGGTACGATGAGCCCCGATCCCGGCGTGGGTTGGGTGGTGACGGGGAACGGCGTCGAGGTCGTCGGCGAGCGCGTCGGAGAGCCGCGGGGGAACATGAGCCTGTTCCGGATCACGCCGCCGGCTCGCTTTCGCTACGCACAGACAGGCGTCTCCCCGGACGGGTGGACCGGCTCGAGCGCGAGCTTCTCGCAATTCGCGCCTGAGAACGGGGTCTCGCGCGGCTTCTCGCGCGTCACGCTCTCGCGCCAGGGTGCGTGCGGCGGCAGCATCCCCGTGGCGGACGTAGTCGTCAAGGTCGGCACCGTCGCCGTGCGGGACAAGCAGCCCGGGTTCGGGCGGGTGGACGAGGTCGTCCATCGTAAGCTGGCGCCCTGCGCGCTCCAGGTCGTCGTCACGCGCGCGACGGTCCCGTACCACGTCGAGGTGAGCGTCTCACCGACCTTCGTCCCGGCCAAGATCGACGCGTCGAGCGGTGACGTGCGCGAACTCGGGGCGCAGGTCGGATTCGACTTCCTGCCGCTCGGCAGCTAGCGGAGAACGAAGAGCCGCTCGGGGTGCTTGCGCAGGAAGCGCAGCATCCCGCGCAGGTGCCAGAGCGTGTGCCGGTCGAGAAACCGCTTGTCGACGACCGCGGCATAGTCGTGGCGCACCACCGCCGTCGGCACGAGCCAGCGCTCCCAGCCCGCCTGTGCGGCTCGGTAGGCGATGTCGATGTCCTCGACGTAGTGGCGGTAGCCGGCGTCCCAGCCGCCGAGTTGCTCGAGCATCCGCCGCCGCATCAGCAAGCAGGCGCCGCCGAGCAGCCAGTCTCCCTGAACCGGCTCGGCTGGACGGGTCCCGTAGTGCGCGACCTGGTGCGCGTAGGGCGGGCGGAGCAACCGGAGCGGCGTGCGACGCCAGATCGTCCCGAGCACCGTCGGAAAGCGCCGCAGCGAGGGTTGCCAGGTCCCGTCCGGCCAGAGTACGAGCGGCCCGACGAGCCCGGCCTGCGGATGGGCGTCGGCGAAGTCGACGAGCCTGGCGACGGCGCCCTCCTCCGGCACTGCGTCCGGGTTCGAGACGAGCACGTAGTCGCCGGTCGTGGCCGTCAGCCCCACGTTGATGTTCGCCGCGAACGACAGCGGCCGCTCGTTCTCGAGCACCTGGACCCCCTCGGGCACGGCCCCGACGCTGCCCGGGAGGTTGGCGATCACCAGCAGGTCGTCCACCTGCGGTGCGAGCGCGGGCAGCGAACGCTCCAGCTCGTCGGCGTGCCCGTGCGAGACGACGATCGCGGAAACCGTCACCGGTGAAGCGCCTCCTTGTAGGCCTCGAGCGTACGCCGGGCAGTCTCGGGCCAGGAGAACAGGCGCGCGCGAGCGAGGCCTGCCGCGACAAGTCGGTCTCGTTCTGCGACCGCGCGCCGAACCCCATTACCGAGCTCATGCTCGTCCGCCCAGATCGCCGCATCGCCCGCGACCTCTTGCAACGCCTGCTCGGGGACGGCGACGACCGGCGTCCCGCAGGCCATCGCCTCGAGCACGGGCAACCCGAACCCCTCGAACCGCGACGGCTGGATCAGGCAGGCCGCTCCCCGGTACAGCTCGACGAGCTCGTCCTCGGCGACGTACCCCGCGATCCTCGCCCCACCCCGCTCGAGCTCACGGGCCAGGGCCGCATCCTTCGCCGGCCCGGCGACGATCAGCGGCAGCCCCGCCGAGTCAGCAGCAGCGAGCGCCGCGAGCGGGTTCTTACGCTCCTGCACGGCTCCGACGAGCAGGACGTAGTCGCCGTGCAATGCACCGTTGCCTGGAGTGAAGACAGGGTCGACGCCGTTCGGAGCGACGACGATCTTCTCGTCGGCGATCCCGTAGAGCTCGCGCAGGTCGCGGCGCGTCCGCTCGGAGACCGTCAGCACACGCCGGGCCTTTCGCGCCGCCCGGGGAACGGCCCACTTGAAAACGAAGCGATCCTTCAGACCCATCAGCGACGGGTCACGCTCGAACGACAGATCGTGGACGGTGACGACCGCCGGGCAGGGGAGCAGGAGCGGGAGCGCGTGCTGGAAGTGGCCGAGTTCCGCGCCAAGCCGGCGAAGCAGGCGAGGCAGGGTCAGCGCCATCCGTAGCTCCTGTGACCGGGTGCTCAGCTCGATCGGCTCGATGCCTTCCGGCACGAGCTCCGGATGGCGCGTGACCGCCGCGATCCGCAGACCCGCATCCGGCGCGAGCGGCGCCAGGGCGCGCAGGAGGTTGAGGACATACGTCTCGTCGCCCGTGCGACGGCGTCCGAGCACGTCGGCGTCGACGACGACGAGCGGGTTCATGCGAGCTCCCGCCAGACCCGCTCCACCGCATCGCCCACGCCGTCCCAGGTGTAGGCCTCCGCGCGTCCGAGACCCAGAGCGCGAAGCTCGTCGCGCCGAGCGGCAGCTTCCTCGAGGCCGGCTGCGATCGCGGCGACGTCGAGCGGATCGACGAGCACCGCCGCGCCGGCGGCGACTTCCTCGGTCGCGCCGCCGACGCTCGTGACAACCGGAGTCCCCGATGCCATCGCCTCGAGCACGGGGATCCCGAAGCCCTCGTAGAGCGACGGGAAGGCCAGCGCGCGCGCGCCGCGATAGAGCGCCGCGAGCTCCTCGTCCGAGACCTCGCCCAGCCAACCTGGCGTGTTCACGCCGCCCCAGCCCCTGGCGCCGACGACGCGGAGCTCCACGCCGACGCGGTGTGCCGCTTCCGCGATCCGGCGCAGGTTCTTGCGTGGCTCGAGCGTGCCGACCGCGAGCACGTAGTCCCCCTCGGCGGCCGGCCCCTCCGGAGCGAAGAGCGAATCGACGGCGTTCCCGATCACGGTCACGCGCTCCGCGGGCACGCCCAGCAACTCCACCGCCTCGCTCTTGGTGAACTCGGAGACGGCGAGGACGCGATCGGCCGCCCGCGCGACGTATGCGATCCCGGCGCGGCCAGACAGCCGGTGCCAGCGCGGGAAGAGCTCGGGATGGCGCACGAGACCGAGATCGTGCAGCGTGACCGTGAACGGGACGGGTGAGCGCACCGGGCCGCGAAAGGTCGTGCAGTGGAGGACGTCGAAGGCGCGCGCCGACTGCGGCAGGCCGCGGTAGTACCACCAGGTGTCGCGCGCGACAGTCGCGGCGCGGCCCGTGCCCCCGAACGAAAGCGGCGTCACGTCGATCCCTGCGCGCCCGGTGAGTGCGCCAAGAAGCCCGTTGACGTGTCGCGCGGTGCCGGCCCGCGTCTGGGCGAGCGGTGACACATCGACCCCCACCTTCATCGTGCGGCTTCCTCGTAACCCGTAAGGAAGACCTCGCCGGCGGCGCGCCAGGTGAAACCCTGTACGTGCTGCAGACCACGCGGTATGAGCTCGTCGCTCCGAGCGTGGGCATCGCGAATCGCCGCCGCCAGCGCTTCTGGATCGTCGGGATCGACGCGCACGGCAGCGTCTCCGGCAGCCTCGTCCATCGATTCGTGCGACGACGCGACCACGGGCACGCCGCACGCCATCGCCTCGGTGATCGGCATCCCAAAGCCCTCGAAGCGCGACGGATACACGGCGACGGCCGCACCGCGATAGAGGCGTGCGAGCTCATCATCGGAGACGAACCCCAGGCGAACGACGTTCGGGCCGCGTAGCTCGGGCTGATCACCCCAGCCCGTGCCCCCGGCGACCGCGAGCAGGAAGTCGTCGCCCAGCAACCGGTGTGCCGCAACGAGCGCCGCGAGATTCTTGCGCGGCTCGAGCGTGGCGACGGTGAGCACGTACGGCCGCCCGAGATCCGCTCGCTCCCCGTCAGGGCGGAACACCTCCTTCACGCCGGGAGACGCCACCTTGACCCGGCCGGCCGCGACGCCGAGCCGATCGACGACGTCGCGGCCGGTGAAGGCGGAGTTGACGAAGACGACGTCACAGGTACGAGCTGCGTTGGCGTACTTCGAGCCGTGCATCGTCCGCGTCTTCTCGGTCACCCACTCGGGATGCCGCAATGGCACGAGGTCATGGACGGTCGTCGCGCGCACACCGCCGGCCTGCGCCGGATACATCCAGTCCGAGAAATGAAAGACGTCGAAGGAGCCGAGAAACCGTTCGAGCGGTGGTCTCTGCAGCCGGCTCCACGCGTCGCGCCAGCGTTGCGAGAGGGGCAACGGCACGAGCTTGAGCTCGACGTCGATTCCTTCGAGTGCGCGCGGGATCGCCTTGCGGCCGGCCGGGCTCGTCGGCGCGAACGCGAGGATCTCGTGCTTCCCCCCGGCCGCTTCGACGATGCCGGCCAGCGAGCCACGCACGTAGTTGCCGACCCCGGTCAGCGGGTGTGACAACGGCGAGACGTCGTAGACGATCCTCACGGTGCGTACTCGAAGGCCCGGAAGTGCGTGCCGAGCTTGCGCGAGTCGAGCCCACCGGGCGGCACCTTGGTCGGGGTGACCTCAAAGTGGACGGTGCAGACGCCGTTGACCGGACGCAGCGGAACGGCCAGTCGCGTGGTCTCCTTCGGCGAGATCGTCGCGACGACGCCGCGGACGCCACCCGTCGCGACCACGGTCTGCCGCACGTTAAACAACCCTGGATCGCTCTCGAGCACGACGGTGAGCGTGCCACCCTGGCAGCGAACGCGCCGGTAGAGGACGTCCGACCCCGACCACTGGTCGTTATAGACACCCGTGACCGTCGTCGTCGAGATCAACGAGCCATTCGTCCGGTAGAGCGTCAGCCCGAGCAGCTCGTCACGCGCGAGCGGTACGCCGTCGACTGCGACCGAGCCGTCGGTGAACGCGTACTCCGCCCGCACGACGCTGCCGTCTGCGCGGCGGATCTCACCGGTCTCTTCGTCGACCGTCACCACGGTTTCGGGCAACCCGCCGGGCATCGGGCCACCGAGTGTGTACACCGGCCCGACCGAGCGGCTGAAGAACTCGTTCTGGTTGACCGTGAAACGATGCGGGAGGCCGGTCCAGAGCGCGGCGACCTCCGCACCATCCGGGACGGCCCGATCGATCCAGCCCCGGTGCGGAACGCGGATTCCCTCGAAGAGCGCGTCCGCTGCCGCGCGCTCCATCCCGTGCGGTCCCGCCTGGATCGGCTGCGCCGCGAGCGCGAAGTAGCTGAGGACGAGCGCAGGCAGCAGGAGCGCGAAGCGGCGCGGCACGAGCAGGAAGACCACTCCTGCCGCGATGCCGGCGACGAGCACCGCGTCGTCGAGCCGCGGCAGCGTGATCGAGTCCTGCAAGTTCCAGAGCGGGACGATCATCAGCGTGTCCGAGCGCACCTTGAGCTGTAGGAAGCGCTCGTACGGGATCAGCGCAGGCAGCACGGCCGCGACGGTGGCGGCCACGGCTGCGAGGACCCTCGGCCGCGGAACGCCGCGGTCGATCCAGACGAGCAGCGCAATCAGGAGGAGCGTCGCGACGGGGAACATGTTCCGCTCCTCGATGGCGCCCGCGAAGCGCGACGCGAAGGCTGCGACGACGAGGAGCATCCAAGCCGCCAGCGCGATCGACGCGGCGACGAACGCCTGCACGGGAGGCTCGAGCGACCGCGCGCGCGTCGCGAGCAGGAGGAACGCCGCCAGCGGGAAGACGCCGACGTAGAGGTCGAGCTCGGCGACGTGCCAGAAGAGGAAGCGCAGCACCTCCATCAGGTCGTAGCTCCCCTCGCCGACGACCTCGTAGGCGCCGAAGAGGCTCGCGATCGAGCCGCCGCGGGCGAGCTGCGCCGCGAGCACGAGCACACCACCTCCGACGACGACTCCGTAGACGGGAGCGAAGGGACGCAGGGGCCGCCGGGCGATCGCCCACAAGAGGAGCGGCGCCGTCAACGCCGCGAGCACGAGCGCGAGCCCTTGGACGCGCGTCAACACGGCGACCCCACAGGCCGCGAGCAGCACGGCCTGCCGGGCGATCGAAGGCGTCTCGAGCGCCCGGACGAGCGACCAGGCGACGAGCAGGAACGCGGGGTAGAAGGCGTTCTCGCTCATGATCGTGCCGGTGTAGGCGAGCGATGGCAGCGCGACCGTGAGGACCGCCGCGAGCAGCGAGAGCGGCGCCGGGAGCACGCGGCGCGCGAGGAAGTACGCCGGAACGGCTGCGAGCGACATGAGCACGGCATTGATCGTTCGCGCCGCCGCATAGGCATCCGGCAGCGAGTCGAAGAGCGCGTACGCGGGCGCGATGATCAGCGGGTAAAGCACGCTGGCGATACCGAACGGCTCGCCCCTGATCCGGAACCCACTGCCCGCGGCGAGGCTCCTGGCGTTCTCCTGGAACTGGAGCTCATCCGTGAAGATGAACGGCGCGGGCATGCGGCTCCCGAGCCAAGCCCGGTAAACGGTCGAGGCGACGACGATGCCCGTGAGCCACGCCCAGGCCGGAACGCGGCGCAGGCTATCTCCCAAGCTCGACCTCGGCGAGCCGCCGCGCGAGCTCCGCCGCCTCGGGCGATCCCGGTTCGATCCCGACGTCGGTCGCAGCCGCGCTGACGTCGCGCAGAACCGAGTTCGCGACCGCCTCGCCCCCAGCGGCCTGCTCGAGCGCTGCGGCGTACAGCTCGGCAGTCCGGTCGAGACCGTGCTCCCGTCGGACGAGGTCGAGCGCCGACGTGGACATGGCCGCGCGGGCGCGCTCGTCGCGCGCGAGCAGCTCGAGTGCCGCATAGAGCGTCTCGGTCTCGGCGGCGTCGACCGGGATCTTGAGCGCGACGGAATCGGGGAGCTCGGCGAACCAGCCGACGTCGCTGACGACGACCGGCTTGCCGAGCGAAAGCTGGCGGATGACGCTGCCCGACGTCTCGCCCATCGTCGGCGAGCGGAGGTTGACGCAGATGTCGCAGGCGGCCATCAGAGCCCAGAGGCGCTCCTCCTCGACGTACTCCTCCCGGAGGATGCCTTCTTCGGACAGGCCGAGCCGCTGCAACCTGCGCTCGAGGTCGAAGCCGGGGCTGACGGCGCCCGCGAGCAGCAGGCGCGCGTCGGGCCGATCGCGGCGCAGCCGGGCGAATGCCTCCAGCAGCTGCGGAATCCGCTTGCTCGAGTTCACGTTCCCGAAGGAGCCGACCAGCGGACCGCCCTCGACCGCTGCCGGCGCAACGGCGGGCGTCTTCCACGCAGGATGCGGGATCCGCCAGACCGGTCCTGTGTAGCCGGCCGCACGGGCCCGCTCCTCGACGTAGTGAGAGTGCACCACGAGGCCCGTCGCCAGATCGAGCACCTCGCCGGCCAGGTGGTAGTCCTCCGGCCTGCTCTCCCAGAGCGGCGGGATCCGCTTGTCGAGCACCCCGTGAGCGAGCAGACGGCCGACGACGCCGCCCTCGCGCTCCATCGCGTCCAGGTAGCCGTGACCGTCGCGCCGGCCGATCGTCAGCCCGGCGACGAGATGGTGGAGGACGAAGTCGTGCAGGACGACAACGCCGGGTCTCCGCCGGAGCGCCTCGACGATCCAGCCGTGCGCGTCCGGGTTGTTGCCGACGTGGTAGAGCGACAGGTCCGAGCCTCGGGCGGGACGTGTGCGCCCGCGACGGACGACCTCGACGTCGAGGCGCTGGCGCAGCGCCGGAACGAGGTTGGCGCTGTAATCCGCGATCCCGGATCGCTCGGGCGGCATCGGACTGTAGTAGGCGACGTTCACGCGAGGAGTCTGTCGATGCAGCTGTCCCACGTGACGCGCGCAGCGATCTCCCGGCCCGCCTGCCCGTAGGCACGGGCTTGGTCCGGATTCGCGCGCAGGCGGCCGGCCGCGCGCGCGAGCTCGGCTGCTTCCGGCGCCGTCACGAGGCCGGTCTGCCCGTCGGAGACGACCTCGAGCGGCCCACCCGCGTCGGTCGTCGTCAACACGGGCTTCTCCGATAGGAACGCCTCGTACGGAACCATTCCGAAGTCCTCGTCGACGGGCGCGTAGTAGACGGCGAGGCAGCGCGCGTAGAGCGACGCGAGCTCTTCCTCGTCGACGCGGCCGGTGAACTGGGCTCGGCCGTTCAGGCCCCGGTCGCGTGCGATCGCCTCGAGCCGCTCGCGGTCGGGCCCCTCTCCAGTGACGACGACGCGCAGCGAGGGGTCGAGAGCCGCCGCCTCCAGCAGCAGATCATTCCGCTTCGCGCGATCCAGGCGGCCGACCGAGAGGACGAAATCGCCGTACTCATCGCAGCGGTAGGGCAGCTGCTGCGGTGGGTGCGGCATCACCTCAGCCGCGAGGCCCGTGGAGCGCTCGATGCGGTCGGCGACGTTGCGCGACGTGGCGAAGAGCCGCCGGGCCTCCCCGAGCGCGATCCGGTCCAGGCGTTGGACCGAGCGCCGCAACGCCCGGTCCGCAGGTTCTTCGGAGAACTGCCCCAGATCGGTTCTGTCGAGCTCGTAGGCCTGCCTGAACTGGTGCAGCACCCAGACGCGCTTGTTCGGATGGCGGATGCAGTACGAGGGGAACTTCGTCGAGACGACGAGGTCGATCGCCCGCCCATCCGACTCGGTCAGGTCAAGCAGCCGCCAGAGAAAGGCCTGATCGAGCACGCGCGTGCCCGGGTACCACTTGAAGGGCACCGTCACCAGCTCGACCTCGTGGTCGCGCGCCCGGAGCTCGTCGACGAGCGTGTCCGCAAAGATCTCGGCGCCCCCTCGAAGGAAGGGCACCTGCGGAGCGCACACCGCGATTCTCATGAGCGCTGCTTCAGCTCGGCTTCGAGGCGCGCGACGCGCTCCTCGAGGTCGTCGATCAGCCGCAGCGCGGCCGCGTTGAAGGAGCGCTGGTCGTAGGCGACCGGCTCGACGTACCAGCGCATCAGCTTCCGCAGCACAGCCTTCGCCGGCGTCCCGACTCCGCCGCGTACTCCCGGCCGCAGGCGTAGGTTGCGGTCGGCGGAGACCGGCCAGAGGCGCTCGGCCTCGGCCCGGGCGGCGCTACGGTCGTCTGAGCCTCCAGCCGCGTCGCCCGGCGCGGCGCCCGACCGACGCACCTCCTGCTTCAGCTGCTCGAAGAGTGCCGCGAGATCGGGTTCCTCGCCAGAAGAAATCCCTGCAAGATCGCCATTTTCAGAGGGAGCGTCGGGCATCGGACGATTGTACCGGGCGACCGGGATACGCTCCGTGCGATGCGGGTCGGGCTCAGCCTCCTCACGCTCGTGCCCGGCGAGGTCGGCGGCGCGGAGGCCTCGGCCCGCGGGCTCGCCCGCGGGCTCACCTCGGTGGGGACGCTCGACTACGTCGCCTTCACGCCGCCCGCCGCGCCGGGAGCGGGCGAGGGGCTGCCCGAGACGGCCGTGGCCGATTACCGCGACGCGCACAGCATCCGCGAGCGTGCCCTCGCGATGGCTCTCGCCGCGGCGCGTCCCGGCCGGCTGCGCCACCACTTCGGCGGGCTCGACGCCGTCCACTACCCGCTCACGATCGCGCTCCCGACACTCGACCTCCCGACCGCGGTGACCGTGCACGACCTCCAGCACCTCGACCACCCGGAGCTCTTCTCCCGCGCCGAGCGCCTCTTCCGCAGGCGCACGCACGAGCGCTCGGCGCGCAACGCGGACGCGGTCATCGTCCCGAGCCAGTTCGTCCGCCGGCGGGCGATCGAGCTGCTCGGCCTGCCGCCCGAACGCGTGCACGCGATCCCGTGGGGCGTCGACCACGCGCGCTTCCACCCCGGGGACGAGCCGCGCGAGCCGTTCCTCCTCTACCCGGCCAGGCCGTGGCCGCACAAGAACCATGCACGCCTGTTCAAGGCATTCGCGCTGCTGCGGCGCGAGCGGCCGGAGCTTCGCCTCGTGCTCACCGGCGGCGGCCACGAGGGGCGGCCGGCGCCGGCCGGCGTCGACGTGCGCGGGCTCGTCCCCGGCGAGGAGTTGGCCTCGCTCTACCGGCGCACGGCGTGCCTCGTGTTCCCGAGCCTCTACGAGGGCTTCGGTCAGCCGCCGCTCGAGGCGATGGCGTCGGGCGCGCCCGTCGCCGCATCGAACATCCCGGCGATCGCGGAGACTGCCGGAGACGCGGCGGCGCTGTTCGAACCGACGGAGCCGGAGGACATTGCGGCGATCGTCGCCGGCGTGCTCGACGCGCCCGCGCGGTTCACGGCCGCGGGCCTCGAACGAGCCGCCGCCTTCACCTGGGCGAAGACCGCCCGCCGACACGAGGCCGTCTACCGCAGCCTGGCGTAGTACCGGAGCGAGCGCACGGGGCCTTCGTCGATCGCCTCCGTCTCCAGCACCTCGGCGCCCGCGCGCTCGAGCAGGCCGCGGACGTGCGCCTCCGGCACCGGCGTCATCCGCATCGGCGTCAGCGGCGTCCGTCGCAGCATCCAGTCCTCCGAGACGCTGAGCCGCCGCAGCAGCGCGTAGGCGCGGCGCCGGGGCTGCAGCGACCACGGGAAGGGGATGTGGCTCGGGAGCCCGAACACGACGAGCCCGTCCGGCCGGACGACGCGGAGGAACTCGATCACGTAGCGCTCGATCTCGAGCACGGTCGGGACGTGCTGGAGCGCGATGCTGGAGTAGACGAGGTCGAACGACGCGGTCTCGAGCTGCCCCAGGTCGGAGGCCGCGTTGACCCGGAACTCGCAGGCCGGGACCGCCTCGTTCAGCCGCCGCGCCCGCTCGACCATGCCTGCGGAGATGTCGACGCCGACGGCCCCCGCGAAACGGGTCGCGAGAGCGCGCGTCAGACGGCCGACGCCGCAGCCGAAGTCGAGCGCCCGCTCGCGCCTCGCGGGCCAGCCGAGCGTCTCGGCGACCGAGATCATGTGCGCAACCTCCGCCTCGCCGGTGGCGAAGAACTCGTCGACGTCCCAGCGGCCGCCCTTGCGATCGGGCGCGGTCAGGACGGCCCAGAGCGGGTCGACCTCGGCCAGGCGCTCCCAGTCCTGTTGGTGGCGATCGAGGCTCATTCGGCGCTCCGGTAGCGGCGCGCCACCACGTCGGGATCGGGGAGCAGCTCGTCCTCCTCGACGCGCATCCAGGGCTGCAGATCGGCGGGCAGCCGCGGCTTCTCGATCGCGAACGCGAACAGGTTCGCCTGGCGCGGCAGCACGCGCGTCACCCCGGTCACGACCGGCCGCGCGAGCCGCAGGACGGTCGCTCGCATGCCGCGGTCGATCTCGATGAGCGCCTCAGGCAGCTCGAACTTGCGGAAGAAGTGGATTCGATGACGCGCGTGCGGCGCGAACGATGCCACCGTCTTCTCGACCTCTCGCTCCGACCAGCGGTAGACGTAGTTCGGCGTGCTCGTGTTCGCGACCCCACCCGAGCGGAGGCCGTGGGCCGCGACGGCGGCGAGCTCGTACTCGTCGACCGCCCCGAGCCGGACGGCGAGGCGCATCAGCGAGCTGTCGCGGCTTTCGAGCGCGACGGCGGCGACGCGGGCGACGCGGTAGAGCTCGAGCAGCGCGCGGTGCGGCGAGCGGCAGTGGTGGAGCCCGGCGCTGACGACGGTGAGGTCGAAGCTGCCGTCCGCGTAGTCGAGGCTCTCGGCGTCCTGGTAGCTCCACTCGTACGGCGCCAGCCCCTCAGCCGCGACTGCCTCGTCGACGTTGGAGATCGTCACCTGGTCGAAGCCGAGCTCGCGAAAGGCATCCCGGTCGGCCGGCCCGCCGGCGACGACGAGTACGCTCATGTCACGGCGGACGACGCCCTCCTCGAGCAGCTGCTCGAGGACACGCCGGTAGAAGCTGCTGCGCTCGTTCGCCACGGCGGCAGGCTAACCCCGGCGGCCCATCCGTCCGCGGCGGTAGTCGCGCCACCCGCGCAGGGCGGCCCACGCCGTGGCCGGGCGCCGCGCTGCGAGCAGGACGCGCGGCGCGACGACGGGCCCGCGCCGGAGCCCGGTCAGCCCGCGCGGCAGCGGCCGGTGCCGCTCGACGACGGCGAGCATGTGTCGC
>JANMJY010000174.1:0-5443 GCA_031371615.1 Actinomycetes bacterium
ACCTTGCCGCCGAAGCCGCCGCCGACGGTGCCGCCGACGAACTTCAGCTTGTTCAGCGGCACCTCCAGGTGCGCCGCGACGACGCCCATCGAGAAGTACATCGCCTGCGTGCACGAGTAGATCGTCAGCCGGCCGCTCGCCTCCGGGACGGCGAGGCACACCTGGGTCTCCAGCGGCATCTGCTCGATCGCCTGCGGGCGGTAGACCCCTTCGACGATCACGTCGGCCTGCTCGAACGCCCAGTCGATGTCGCCCTTGCGCACACGGCGGTGGTTGTACGGGCCGTAGTGCGGATAGACGTTGCCCCAGTGGTGGATCTGCGGCGCGTCGGGATCGAGCGCAAGGCGGATGTCGAAGAGCGCGTCCTTCTCCTCGTACCCGATCTCGATCGCCTCGACCGCAGCCTGCGCGGCCTCCTCCGACTCGGCTGCGACGGCGGCGATCGGCTGGCCCTTGTAGCGAACCTCGCCGTCGGCGAGCAGCGGCTCGTCGCCGGGGACACCGAGCCCCTCGAGGTGCCCGTAGACGTTCCGGGGCACGTCGGCGGCAGTGATGATCGCGTGCACGCCTTTCATCGCCTCCGCCTTCGCCGTGTCGAGCTTCGTGATCGCGGCGTGGTGGTGCGGCGAACGCAGGGCCTTCACCCAGAGCGTGCGGCCGACGCGGACGTCGTCGACGTACTGCGTCCGTCCGGTGACGTGCCCGACGCCGTCGTAGCGAGGAAGCCGTGCGCCGACAGCCTTCATGCCGGGCTCCCCTTGACGAGCACGTCGGGCTCGCCCTCTCCGGGTGCCGGGAGGTCCTCGACGGGCTCGATGTCGCCCCGCGACGCAGCCATAACCGCGTCGACGATCTTCACGTAGCCGGTGCAGCGACAGTAGTGGCCGCCGAGCGCCTCGAGTACCTCGTCGCGCTCGACCGCGCCGCCCTTGCGCTCGATCAGCGCGGTCGCGGCGACGATCATCCCCGGCGTGCAGAACCCGCACTGCGCGGCATAGCGGTTGTGGAACGCGGCCTGCACGGGCGAGAGCGCCTCGGCCTGGCCGAGGCCTTCGAGCGTCGTGATCGTGGCGCCGTCGATCATCGCGACAGGCGTCAGGCACGACCGGCGCGGCTCCCCGTCCACGAGGACGGTGCACGTGCCGCAACCGCCCTGCTGGCAGCCCGCCTTCGGGCTCAGGATCTCCAGCTCCTCGCGGAGGACGTGCAGCAGCGCGGTGAGCGGGGGACTCGAGATCTCCGACTCGATCCCGTTGACGGTCAGCCTCATCAGCCCTCCACCTCGTCGAGTGCGCGTCGGACCAGCAGGATTAGCATCTTGCGGCGGTACTCCGCGCTCGCGACTGCGTCGTCGACGGGATCGACGTCCTTCAAAACGTCCTCCGCGTTGCGGCTCTGCTCGACTGCGCGGGCACGCAGAGCCACAGAGCCGACGCCTGAGACGCCGACCCGAAGTCCGTCGCCGTTCGAGCAGGCCGCGACGTTCGCGATCGCGTAGGAGTGCGCGTGACGGCGGCGCATCGTTTGCGCCGACCACGGGCCGGACGGCTTGTCGTAGGCGATCTCCAGCACGAGCCGGCCGGTCCGGTCGCCTGCGAGGAAGTCTTCGACGGGCTCCGTGCGCTCGCCGCCTTTCCCGTCCGAGCGAACCCGCGCGCCGAGCGCGATCAGCGGCGCGCCGAGATCGCCCTTCTGCCCGCCGAGGCCCCCGGAGCCGCAGAGGTTGCCGCCGACCGTGGCGGCCGCACGCACCTCGAGGTCGGCCACCCGCTGCGCGAAGCGCGCGAGCAACCCGTCGCCCTCGGCGAGCGCCGCGACGGGCACCATCGCCCCGATCCGGACGACGTCGCCGTCGGTGCTGAGCTCGTCCAGCCCGCTGCGGTGCAGGAGCAGAGCGCGCGCCGGCTTCAGCCGTCCGGCCGCGATCTCGGACATGAGGATCGTGCCGCCCGCGAAGACGGTGATCCCCTCGCCGTCGCCGAAGAGCTGAACCGCCTCGTCGGCGGAGCTCGGTACGAGCGTTTCCGCAGCCATAGCCGATTCTATGTCGGTCGCGGCCGCCCGCGTCAAACGGGTGCCGCGCTTCCGGGTACGCTCCGAGCGTGCCGTTTGCCTCGATCGACGAGCTCGAGTCGGCGCTCGCCGGAGCGTCCTATCTGCCGGACCGCGGGCTCGCGACGGCGCTCTACCTCTCGCTGAAACTCGAGAAGCCGCTGCTGCTGGAAGGGGAGGCGGGGGTCGGCAAGACCGAGGCGGCCAAGGCGATCGCGCAGGCGCTCGGCGCTCGCGTGATCCGCCTCCAGTGTTACGAGGGCCTCGACGTCGCGCATGCCGTCTACGAGTGGAACTACGCGCGCCAGCTGCTGCACATCCGCGCGGCGCAAGCGGGAACGATCGACGAGGCGGAGCTCTTCGGCCCCGAGTTCCTGATCCGGCGGCCGCTGCTCGAGGCGGTCGAGGCCGAGGAGCCGGTCGTGCTCCTGATCGACGAGATCGACCGCGCCGACGAGGAGTTCGAGGCGTTTCTGCTCGAGATCTTGTCGGACTTCCAGATCACCATTCCCGAGCTCGGCACGATCGAGGCGAAGCAGCGCCCCTACGTGATCCTCACCTCAAACCGGACGCGCGAGCTGCACGACGCGCTCAAGCGCCGCTGCCTCTTTCACTGGATCGGCCATCCCTCGCTCGAGCGGGAAGTGGCGATCGTGAAGCTGCGCGTGCCCGGCGTGCCGGAGCGGCTCGCGGCCGAGGCGGCGGCCTTCGTGGCGGAGCTGCGGATGCTCGATCTGCAGAAGCCGCCGGGGCTGGCGGAGACGATCGACTGGGCGCAGGCCCTGACGGCTCTCGGCCAGCAGGAGCTCGACGTCGAGAACGTCGAGACGACGCTCGGCTCGGTGCTGAAGTACCACGAGGACCTGCTTTCCGTCCGCGACGAGACCCTGGCGGGTCTCGTGGCCAGCGCCCGTGCCCGCTAGCGCCGTCGTCAGGCATATCGTCACCTTCGGCCGCGTGCTGCGCGAGGCCGGGCTCGAGGTCGGGCCGGGACGCGTGTCCGACGCGCTCAGGGGCCTCGATGCGGTCGAGCTCGCGCGGCAGGACGACGTCTACTGGACGCTGCGCCAGACGCTTGTCTCGCGGCGCGAGGACGTCGAGGCGTTCGATCGCGCCTTCGAGGCCTGGTTTCTCCGCGCCGCCGTCCAGCAGCCACCTGCCACGAAGCCGCCCCCGACCCGTGGCGAGCGCCGCAAGGGAGCCCCGCCCGGCCCCGGGCCAGAGCTCGACGGCGGCGAGACGCGCCTCGGGACCTGGAGCAAGGAGGAGCTCCTGCGCACGAAGGACTTCGCGTCGATGACTCCGGACGAGTTCACGCGCGCGAAGAGGCTGATCCAGGCGATCGCGGTCACGCGCCCGCAGCGGCGGACCCGGCGCCTCCACCGCGACTCGAAGGGTCGCGCGCTCGACGTGCGCGGGCTCGTGCGCGCATCCCTGGCGACCGGCGGCGATCCCGTCGAGCGCGCGTTCCGCAGCCGCAAGGAGGCACCGCGCAAGCTCGTGCTGATCCTCGACGTCTCGGGCTCGATGGAGGCGTACGCGCGGGCGCTCCTGCTCTACCTCCACGCCGCGCGGGGGTCGGGGCGCGGCGTCGAGACGTTCGCCTTCGGCACCAGGCTGACCCGGCTGACGCCCGAGCTCGGGGCGCGCAATCCGGAGACGGCGTTCGAAGCCGCCGCCGCGCGGGTGCAGGACTGGTCCGGCGGCACGCGCATCGGCGCCTCGCTGAAGGCCTACAACGACGAGTGGGGTCGCCGAGCGCTGACCCGCGGAGCGGTCGTCGTCATCCTCTCGGACGGCTGCGAGCGTGGCGACGCCGAGCTCGCCGGCCGTGAGATGCAGCGGCTCGCGCGCCAGGCCTTCGCCGTCGTCTGGGTGAACCCGCTCAAGGGCCACGCCGACTACGAGCCGCTCGCGGGCGGGATGCGCGCCGCGTTGCCGTACGTCGACCGGTTCCTCTCCGGGCACGACGTCGCCAGCCTCCAGAGCCTCGGCAGCGTCCTCGGCGGCATCGAACGGAGGCACGCGGCATGACCCTCGGTCCCGACCGCATCCGACACACGGTCGTGCTCACGCCGAAGCACGCGCCCGGTTCGCCCGAGGAGGCGACGTTCCTCGCCGCGGCCGAGCGCCTGGCGCAGATCCCCGGCGTGGAGGCGTTCGAGATCCTCCGCGAGACGAGCCCGAAGAACGGCTACCGGTTCGGCATCTCGATGGAGTTCGCCGACGCCGACGCCTACGCCGCCTACAACGAGCACCCGGACCACGTCCGCTTCGTGCAGGACCGCTGGCTCCCCGAGATCGAGGTCTTCCTCGAAATCGACTACGAGCCTCGCGCCTGTTAGGTTCGGCGCACTTTTCCGAAGGAGGGCGCATGGGGATCGCAGTGCATTCAGAGAAGCTGCGCGAGCTCGTCGACGAGAGCGCGGAAGTCGAGCGGGTCGCAACCGGCTTCACGTTCACCGAAGGCCCGATCTGGCATCCGGACGGGTATCTGCTCTTCTCCGACATGCCGGGCGACGTCCGCCGGAAGTACACCCCGGGCCAGGGGGTCGAGGAGGTGATGCGCCCGAGCTTCAAGTGCAACGGCATGACGCTCGACGCCAACCTCGACCTGATCGTCTGCGAGCACGTGACGAGCGCGCTCTGGCGCGAGAAGCGCGACGGCTCGCGGGAGCTGCTCGCCTATCACTACGAGGGCCAGTACCTGAACAGCCCCAACGACGTCTGCGTGCGCTCCGACGGATCGATCTACTTCTCCGACCCGTGGTACGGCCGGTTCCCCGGGTTCGGGATCGAGCGCGCCCGCGATCTCGGCTGGCAGGGTGTCTTCCGGATCCCGCCCGGCGGCGGCCCGAACGACATCGTGCTCGTCGTCGACAAGCACGAGTTCGACATGCCGAACGGCGTCTGCTTCTCCCCGGACGAGTCGCTCGTCTACATCAACGACACGCCGCGAGCCCACATCAAGGTCTACGACGTCAACACGGACGGCACGTTCTCCAACGGCCGCCTGTTCTTCGAGGGGATCGGCTCGGGCGTGATCGAGGAAGGGATACCCGACGGGATGAAGTGCGACGAGCGCGGCAACATCTGGGTCACCGGGCCCGGCGGCATCTGGATCATCTCTGCCGAGGCGGAGCACCTCGGCACGATCGAGGTTCCGGAGGCCACCGGCAACCTGACCTGGGGCGGCGACGACTGGCGCACGGTGTTTATCCCGAGCTCGACGTCCCTGTACGCGATCCGGGCCAAGGTCGGCCCGCATCACGAGCCCTACATGCCCTAGGAGGATTTGATGGACCCGATCGAACCGAAGTCTGCGGCAATGCTGATTCAGGACCTGCAGAACGACGTGATCATCGAGGGCGGCGCGTTCGCCGACTCCGGA
>JANMJY010000202.1:0-13987 GCA_031371615.1 Actinomycetes bacterium
CGACCAGAAACGCCGCCGTGGCAAGCAGCATCGCGATCATGTGCGAGGTTGCGGTCCGAAAGAGCGGGGTGCCGCGCTGAATCCGCAGCCAGTCGATCAACCCGGTGGCGGCGGTCGCCGCGCTCACGATCAGCCCGACGATCAGCGCGAGCGCCCAACCCTTGGCTGCGGACTCCTCCGCGATCCCGAGCTTGCTCAGGATTGCGGCAATCGCCGCGAACGTGTAGATCCCGATCGTCGCGTCGGTCAGCGGCGGATGGAGCGGATGGCCGGGAAAGCCGCGGTACAGGTACTCGAGCTTCACGTGCGCGAAGCCTATCCGCGCGACGCAGACCGCAAACGCGGTCTAGTCCTCGGCGGTCTCCAGGAAGCCCAGGAAGGCGGCGTGCTTCGCGAGCAGGGCCTCGAGCTCGGCCAGGCCGACGGCCGCCCAGTCCTCGACCCAGGTCTCGGAGAGGTCGTCCTCGATGGTGTGCAGGCCGCGTTCGCTCATCTGGCCAAGATGATCGGCTTTCGGCCGGATGGGTACATGGGCCGAACGGCCTATCTTTCACGCCGGCACGGCCTCACCCGATGCAGCTATTCCTCGTCGTCAACCCCCGCTCAGGCACGGACTCCCCGAGTGCGGAGGAACTGCGCGACGCTGCGCGCGAACGGGGCGTCACCGTGCATTTCCTGCAGGAAGGCGACGATCTGCCCGAGGTGGCGAGGCAGGCCGGCGCGGACGTTCTCGGGATGGCGGGCGGCGACGGCTCTCTGGCCGCCGTCGCCGCAGTCGCGATCGAGCAGGACGTGCCGTTTGTCTGCATCCCGTTCGGGACGCGCAACCACTTCGCGCGCGATCTCGGCCTCGACCGCAACGATCCGCTGGGCGCCCTCGCCGCGTTCGACGACGGGATCGAGCGTCGCGTCGATGTCGGGCGCGTCGGCGAGCGCCTCTTTCTGAACAACGTCTCGCTCGGCCTCTACGCGCGGCTCGTGCACCGGCGCGAGCACCATCGCCGGCGCCGCGAGGCCCTCGCGAGGCTGCGGGCCGTTGCGCTCACCCTGAAGGATCGGCGTCGTCGGCAGCGGTTCACGATCGACGGCAAGCACATCCGGGCGAGGCTCGTGCTGATCGGCAACAACCACTACAGCCTCGACCTCCTCTCACTCGGCGAGCGCGAGCGGCTCGACGAGGGCGAGCTGCACCTCTACATCCCGCATGGCTTCCGCCGGATCACCTGGGAGGAGCGCAGCTGCACCGAGCTCGAGATCGGCTCGCCGCTGACGCGGATCCGCACAGCCGTCGACGGCGAGCCGGTCGAGCTCGACACGCCGCTCGCGTTCCGGCTCGAGCCGGGGGCGCTACGCGTGCTCGTGCCGCGCACGCCACAGTGACAGGATCGGGACGTAGCTCCCGAACGCAAGCTCGTCCGCGCCCGGCAGCTCGTCGGGTGCGAACCAGCGCAGCTCGGTCAGGTCGTCGCCTGCGCGTTCCTCGCCCCCGGCCGACCGGGCAAGCCACGTGAGGGACAGCACGTTGCGGTTGTCGTAGGGCTGCATCCACATGCCGAGGAACTCGGTCGGCTCGATCTCGAGGCCGGTCTCTTCGCGGAGCTCGCGGCGCAGCGCGTCGAGTGGATGCTCCTGCTCCTCGACAAAGCCGCCCGGGAGATCCCAGAGACCGGCCGCCGGGTCGTCACGACGGCGTCCGAGCAGGATCCGCCCCTCGTGTTCGACGAGCGCTTGCGCGCCCGGCACGGGATTCGCCCAGACCTCGTTGCCGCACTGCCCGCACGTGACCTTGCCGGTCCCGGTCTGGAGCGGGCCGGAGCAGAGCGGACAAAAGCGCCAGCCGTCGAGGAGGCCCATCCGGCTAACGTAGCCCACAGTGAGCCCTCGTCACGTCCCTGCCACGGCCCACGAGCTGACAAGAGTCGGCCTCCTCTCCGGCCTGCCCGGTGACCACCTCTCCAAGCTCGCCGCGCGGCTCGAGCGCGAGGAGGTCGCGCCCGGGGCCACGGTCGTCCGCCAGGGTGACGAGGGTGACCGCTTCTACGTCGTCCTCTCCGGAATGCTGAACGTCACTCAGGAGGGAATCGGCGAGCGACGCATGCTCCGCCCCGGCGACACGTTCGGCGAGGTCGCGCTTGCGATGCGGATCCCGCGCACGGCATCGGTGCGGGCGGTCACGCCCGCGGTGGTGGCGAGCTGCGACCAGGAGACCTTCGACGAGCTCCTGCGACCACTGTTCGCCGATGAGTGACGTCCTGCTCCTGCACGCCGGGATTGCGGACCACCGGATGTGGGAGCCGCAGGTCGAAGCTCTCGGGGCTGCCGGCCATCACGTGGTCACGCCCGACCTGCCCGGCTTCGGCGATGCACGGCTGGAGCCCGGTGTCGTCGACTACGTCGCCTTCGCGACTGCGCAGCTCGCCGGGCCTGCGACGGTCGTCGGTTGCTCCTTCGGAGGCCGGATCGCGCTCGAGGTCGCAGCGGCTCGGCCCGACCTCGTCGAGCGGCTCGTCCTGATCGGCGTCGGTCTCGGCTCGTGGGACTGGTCGGAGTCGGCCCAGGCCGGCTTCGCCGAGGAGGAGGCGGCGATCGAGCAGGGCGACCTCGCTGCCGCGGCCGCCCAGCAGGCGCGGATGTGGTTGGCCGACGACGCGGCGCCGGGCGTGCGCGAGCTGACCCAGGCGATGGTGCTGCGCTCCTACGAGCAGCAACTCCCCCTCGAAGGACAGGTGAAGGCGGCCTGGCCGGACGTCCCGGCTGAACAGCGGCTCGTCGAGATCGCCGCGCCGACGCTCGTCGTGGTGGGTACGGAGGATCTCGACGACATCGCCGCGATCGCCGAGAAGCTGGCTGCCGAGATCCCCGGCGCGCACCTGGTGACGGTCGAGGGCGCAGGCCACCTGCCGAGCCTCGAGCGCCCGGACGAGCTCAACCGGCTGCTGCTCGACTTCCTTCGCTGACGACCGCGTCTGCGAGCTCGGGCCAGGCGAGCTTCGCCCACTCGCCGAACTCGCGGTCGGTCAGGCACACGAGCGCGAGCGAGCGCTCCGGATCGACCCAGAGAAACGTTCCCGCGCCGCCGAAGTGGCCGAACGTCGCCGGCGAGGCCAGCGTCCCGGTCCAGTGGTTCGGCTTCCCGTTCTTGAGCTCGAAGCCGAGGCCCCAGTCGAGCGGATCGAAGCGGCCGACACCGGGGAGGACGCCCTTCAGACCCGGAAACTGGACGGACGTCGCCTCCGCGAGCGTCTCGGGCGCAACCAGCCGCGGCCGCAGCAGCTCGAGCGCCAAGAGCTCGAGGTCGGTGAGCGTGCCGTGGATGTCCGCGGCGGCCGAGCCGCGCAGCTCCGCCCGCATTTCGAGGGGCCGGAAGACAGCCGCCGCGAGGTACTCCGGGAACGCGATCTCCGTCCGCTCCTCGACCTGCGCGGCCAACAGCTCGAATCCCTGGTTGGAGTAGATGCGGCGTTCTCCCGGGCGCGCGATCGGCGCACCCTCGTCGAACGGGAGCCCACTCGTATGGGCGAGCAGGTGCCGCACGGTCGAGCCCGAGGGCCCCGCCGGCTCGTCCAGGTCGACGGCCCCTTCCTCGACGGCGACGAGCGTCGCGAGCGCCGTCGCGAGCTTCGTCACCGAGGCCCACCGAAAGACGTGCTCGGCCGGCCCGTGCCGGGCAACGACCCCGTCCGGCCGCACGACCGCGGCGGCGGCGTGCTCGGCTGCCCATGCTTCGATCCGGCGGAGCGCGTTCACGGCGGGCGATACTAGCCGCCTCACGTGAAGCAGATTTACCCCAATTCGATCACCGGCAAGGGCGCTGTCGCGGGCGGCAGCGTCCTCGATCACCGCTTCGGCCACTCCGACCCGTACACGCTCGGTGTCGAGGAGGAGTACATGCTCCTCGACGGCGAGACCTTCGACCTCGTCCAGCACATCGACACGGTGCTCCGGGCGATCACGGGGCACGAGCTCGAGCCGCGGATCAACGCCGAGCTGATGCAGTCGGTGCTCGAGATCGCGACCCCGGTCTGCCGGAACGCCGGCGACGTCCAGCGCGAGCTCCAGAAGCTCCGCGGCTACGTGACCGGGATCGCGCGGCAGAAAGGCCTCCGGGTCGGCTCCGCGGGCACGCACCCGTTCAGCCTCTTCGAGCGCCAGCGGATCACGGCGCGCGACCGCTACCGCAACCTCGTCGACCAGCTCCAGTACATCGCGCGCCGCGAGCTGATCTTCGGGATGCACGTCCACGTCGCCGTCGACGATCCCGAGAAGGCGATCCAGGTCGTGAACGGGCTCTTGCCCCAGCTCGGGCCGCTGCTCGCGCTCTCGTCCTCTTCACCCTTCTGGCGCGGCGAGCCGACCGGGCTCGCCTCCTCCCGGCAGATGGTCTTCGCCGCGTTCCCCCGCTCGGGGCCGCCCCCGCGCTTCCGCGACTACGCGGACTACGCCGAGGTCGTCGGCCAGCTCGAGCGCACGGGCTGCATCGCGGACTACACGCACATCTGGTGGGACATCCGTCTCCACCCGCGGCTCGGCACGATCGAGATCCGGATCTGCGACGCCGTCACCCACGTCGAGGACGCGGTCGCGCTGGCCGCGTACTGCCAGGCTCTCGTCAAGCTGCTCTCGGAGCAGCACGACCGCGGCGAGCAGATCCCCTCCTTCCACCGCATTCTCACGACCGAGAACAAGTGGCTGGCTGCGCGCTACGGGCTCGAGGCGCCGGTGATGGATCTCGCCACCGGCGCCCGGAACCGGATGCCCGTCGCGCAACTCATCCGGCGGACGCTGAAGGAGATCGAGCCGCACGCCCGCGAGCTGGGCTCCGAACGGGAGCTCGAGGGCATCGGCGAGATTCTCGGACGCGGCAACGGCTCCGATCGCCAGCTGCGTGTCTTCAACACGAACCGCGACATCGTCGAGGTCGTCGAGGAGATCGCGAACGCGACCGAAGCCGTTCCCGCTGCTGCTGCCTAGGGCTTCGCCAGCGACTCCACCTTGAGCGACTGCGTGTCGACGATCGCGAGCTTCCCGACCCCGGGCTTCGAGAGCACGAGCGCGCGGCCGTCGCTCTCGAGCGCCAAGCGGACGGCCGAGATCGCCTCCGGTGTGCTCCGCCAGGGCAGGTCGACGCAGAACGCACGCCGGTGGGCGGTGTCGAGCGCATGGACGAACGCGGTTCCGTCCGGCTTCGCGTACAGCGTGTACGCCCACGCGGCGTCTGCGCTGCGCGCCCGTGACCACGGCGAGCCGTTCATCTGCTCGTCTGGGTTGCGCTTGTCGACGATCGAGCCGCCGATCGGCTTGCCGGTGAGGAGGCTGACGGCGCGGACGTTGTAACGCAGGTTCGGGCCGGCGTTGAGGTACTGGATCGCATACATCGTCCGGGCGTCGGGCGAGAGGGCGTCGTACGACCAGCGGCCGGGGAGCGTGAACGACTGCTTGCGCCGGAGCGGCGCCGTGCGGAGGACCGCGAAGCGCGTCTGATTCTGGCTTGCTCCCGCGTCAGCGAGTACGAGCGTCTTGCCGTCGCGGGAGATACCTTCGGTCGTGCCGTCGTAGGCGACCAGAGGGATCCCGTACGCGCCGCGAATCGTCATGTACCTGAGGACGCGCCCGTCGCTCGTGCGCACCGCGGCGACGGCGGTCGTCCCCGCACCCGGCAGAGCCACATAGCGAACGCCGCTCGAGCCGTCGACGGCGCCGTCCCAGCCGGTCATCACCCCCGGCGAGGGACCGCCTAGGGCGGCGGCCGCGGCGCCCGTCACGAGCGCGAGCGGGACGAGTACGAATGCGATCAGCCTGAGCATCGTCGGGCCTCCTTCTTTGGCGGTGTCGTCTCCTCTACACCGCTCGCGGGCACTTGGGTCCCCGCTCATCCGACCGTAGCGCCGGTCGCGGCGTCGAACGTCAGCATTCGGCCGTCCGCGCGGAGCGCATGGACGCGGCGATCACCGGCCGCGAACCCGAAGCCGGCGACCGCACCCCCCGTGCGGTACGGGCCTCGCACCACCCCGTACGCCGTGTCGTACGCCCAGAGGTCTCGCCCAGGGCTGAAATAGAGCGTGCGCCCGTTGCGGGAGATCGTCCCGGTGAGCGAGCTCGGGCCGGCGACCTTGCGGGTCGCAGCGAAGCGTGCCGTGCGAACGACCTTCCTCGTCGCGAGGTCGATCTCGGCCACGGCGCCGAGCGCGGCGTTCGTCGCGTAGAGGCGGCGACCGTCCGGCGAGAGCGTCAAGCCGTAGCGCTTGAGCTTGTCGAACCCGCCTCCGGATGGCAGGAAGATGCAGAGCGGCGAGCTGCGCACGAGGTCGAGCGCGTGGACGAACGCGACGTTGCGGGCGGTGTTCAGGTAGAGCGTGAGCAGCCAGCGGCCGTCCGGCGAGCCGACGCCGCTCCAGGCGAGGCCGGCCATCACGCCCGGCTCCCCCGGCCCCCGCAGCGGCTTCGAGGCAAGCCGGTCGTGCGAGAGGTCGAACAGCCGGACGCTGTAACGGGGCGCGCCGGTCGAGCCGAGGTGCTGGATCAGGAAGAGCCGCTTGCCGTCGCGAGAGACCGTGTCCACCTCGAAGTCGCCGCGGAGCTCGAGCCGGTGCACGACTCGGCCCGCAGGGTTGTTCACGATCGTGACGTCCGTCCGGCGGCGATCAACCGGCTGCCGCACAAGGGCTGCGAACCGGCCGTCCGGTGACACGCCGGCGAGCTGCCAACGGCCCTTGACGATCATCGTGCTCACGACGGTCGCGTCGGCGACGCGCAGCCGCGAGACGACCGTCCCGTGGCGGTACGTGGCCGCTGTCACGTGCGAATACCCGTCGGAAGAGGTGATCCCGGGCGGCAGCGAGAAGACCCGACCGCCCGAGTCGGGATCGTAGGCATCGACCGCACCGCCCACTCCGGCCGGCTGGACGTAGAGGAACTGGGTGCCGGCCGGGCTCGAGACCTGGCCACTGCACGGAGCGGGGCAACCGTTCGTCGGGCCGGTCGCGGCGTGCGTGGCCGGAACGAGCAGCAGGACGGCGAGCAGGGAGAGGCGGCGCATCGGTTTCCTCCTTGTTGTCTGCCACCTGTACGGCCGAGGTACCCGAAGGAGTCCCGGGACCTCTGCGGCCGGTCCTGACGTAGACAGTGCATGGACAGGCGCGAGTTCCTCGCAGCGGCTGCGGCGCCGCTCCTCCTCGGCGCGACGCCGGCGTTCGCGCGGCCGTCCGGCGGCCTCCCACTCGCGCTCGTCACCGCAGATCTCGAATCGAGCATCGTCGCGGTCGAGCTCGTCGGCGGCCGCGTCTACCGGCGCTTGCAGACGCCCGCCGATCCACGGAGCATCGAGTCGATCGGAGGCACCGGTGCAATCGTCGCCCACACGGGCTCCGGACGGGTGTCGCTCGTCGACTCCCGCCTCGCCGTGCACGCGATCCGGGGCCCGTTCGAGGCACCCCGCTACTCGGCGGTCTCCGACGACCTTCGCTTTGCCTACGTCAGCGACTCCGGGCGCCACGAAGTGGCGGTCGTCGACCTGCGCGCCCGCCGGGTCGTGCGGCGGATCCCGGTCGGAGGTCCCGCGCGACACCTCACACTGGACGTGCTCGGCAGGCGGCTCTGGGTCGTGCTGGGATCGAAGAGCGCGGAGATCGCGATCGTCGGCCTCGATCATCCCCGCGGGCCCCGGGTGGTCGAGCGAGTCCGGCCTCCGTTCCTGGCACACGACGTCGGCTACGAGCCCCACGCGGCGCGCGTCTGGGTGACGTCGGGCGACCGCGGCCGGCTCGCGATCTTCGACGACCACAGCCTGCGGCTCGTCCGCACCCTCCCCGGAGACGCGCCCCCGCAGCACGTCACGTTCCTCAGTGGCCGCGCGTTCGTGACGAGCGGCGACGACTCCGTCCTCCGCGTGCACGCGCTCGACGGGAGGCTGCTTCGGTCCGCGGCGGTGCCGGCCGGCTCGTACAACGTGCAGCAAGGCTTCGGGACGATCCTCACCCCGTCGCTGTCGCAGGGCACTCTCTGCACGTTCAGTGCGCGTGGAGCGCCGCTCGAACGGGTGCGCGTCGCACGCTCCTCGCACGATGCGTGCTTCGTCATGGTCGCGTGACGCTGGACCTCCCGCACGGCGGCAGCCGTACAGTCAGCGGATGGCCGCCGGCCGCGACGAGCGCGCCACCGTGCGCGCGGCGCAGCGAGGGTCCGCCTCGGGGATCGAGGCGCTCTTTCGGCTGCACTGGCCCCGCGCGTATCGCGCCGCGTTCCTCGTCGTCCACGACGCGGCGGCCGCAGAGGACATCGCGCAGGAGGCCTTCCTGGCCGCGATCCGGAACCTCGACGGCTTCGACCGCGGCCGGCCGTTCGGTCCCTGGCTGCACCGGATCGTCGTCAACCGCGCGATCGACTGGACGCGCGCGCGGCAACTCCGCGGCGAGGCGGAGCTCGTCGAGCTGGAGGCGCCCGACGCTGCGGCGCCGCTTGACGCGTCGCTGCTCGGGGCTCTGTCCGCACTGCCGCCGGAGCACCGAGCGGTGATCGTCCTCCGTCACTTGCTCGAGTACACGCCGGGAGAGATCGCCGAGCTGCTCGGACTGCCGCGAGGAACCGTCAACTCCCGCCTGCGCCGCGGCCTCGACGCGTTGAAGGAGAGCGTGTGAAGAGGGATCTGGAGCGGATCGAGATCGCGGGCGAGCACGAGGCGCGCGAGCGCTCGTGGGCGGTCGTGCGAGCCGCGTTCGCGGAGCGCGAGCCGCACGCGCCGCGGCGCTCGTGGAAGCCGGTTGCGGCGATCGTTTTCGCGCTCGTGATCGCGGCCGGCTTCCTGAGCCCGCCGGGGCGCGCCGTGCTGGACAACGTCCGCGAGGCGGTCGGGGTCGAGAAGGCGCAGCCGGCGCTCTTCTCGCTGCCCGCGCCGGGGCGGCTGCTCGTGATCGCCGACTCGGGCGCGTGGGTGGTGGATGCAGACGGCTCGAAGCGGCGGCTCGGGAGCTATCGCGAGGCGTCCTGGTCGCCCTTCGGCCGCTTCGTCGCAGCGTCGCGACGTAACGAGCTCGTCGCGCTGACCCCGGGCGGCGAGGTGCGCTGGACCCTCGCTCGCCCGGACGTCCGCTTCCCGCGCTGGGGCGGCACGAAGACGGACACGCGCATCGCGTACCTCTCGCGCGGCGCACTCCGCGTCGTCGGCGGCGACGGCCGCGGCGACCGCCTGCTCGACCGCCTGGCAGCCGGGCAGGCCCCCGCCTGGCAGCCGGGCGAGGGGCACCGGCTCGCGTACGCCAGGCGCGACGGCACCGTCCGGGTCCTCGACGCCGATACCGGCGCCGTGCTCGACCGCGACGCGACACGCTCGCTCGTCGACGCGGCGCCGACCGTCTCGCCGGACGGCCGCTGGCGCGTGGTCGCCTGGGCCGATGCGGATCAGCTCGTCTTCACGCGCCTGGGCCGGCCCAGGCAGATCCGGGCCGTCTCGAACGTGTCGGCCCAGTTCCGTTCCCGCTCGTTTCCTACGATCAGCGGATGGTGTTGCGCGCCCTGATCCTCGCCGCGCTCCTGGCGGCTCCGGCGCAGCAGCTCGGGCGCTCATACGAGGGCAGGCCGATCGACGTGGTGCACGTCGCGGGCCCGGGCAAGCGGATCCTCGTCGTCGGCTGCATCCACGGCGACGAGTGCGAGGGAATCGAGGTGACGCGGCTGCTCGAACGGTCGCAGGCCAAGGCCGATCTCTGGCTCGTCCGTCAGCTGAACCCGGACGGCTACGCGCGCGGCAGCCGAACGAACGCGCACGGAGTCGACCTCAACCGCGACTTCCTCGCCGCAACCCAGCGCGAGACCCGGATCGTCCGCAAGCTGATCCTGCGCTTGAAGCCGGACGTGACGATCTGGTTCCACCAGCCGCAGGCCGTCGTGCGCGCATGGGGGCCGAGCCGGGCGACCGCGCGCCGGTACGCCCTGCTCGCCGGGGTGCCCTACCGCGCCTGGGTATGGCCGCCGGGGAGCGCCTCGCGCTGGCAGAACGGGCTCGGCCAGATCTCCTTCGTCGTCGAGCTCGGCCCGGGCGAGCTGGAGAACGCCGTGGCGCGCCGGCATGCAGCCGCGATCCTTCGCCTGGCGGAGTAGATTCGGCGCGTGTTCTGGCTCGACAGTGGCAAGGAGACCGAGCTCGAGGAGCTGCTCGAGGCCGGCCCCGTGCTGCTCCTCTTCTACCTCTTCGACTGGTCGCCCACCTGAACGCAGGAGCTGCGACTCCTGCGTGACAGGAGGGAGGAGTTCGAACGGGCGGGCGTGCGCGTCTTCGGCGTGTCGCGCGACTCGCACTGGTCGCATCGAGCGTGGAAGGAATCGCTCGGGATCGACGTGGACCTCCTATCGGACTGGAACGGCGCGCTCGCGAAGCACTTCGGCGCTGCGCGCGTCTGGCGCTGGATGGATGGCGTTCCGAGGCGAAGCGCGTTCCTCCTCGGCGAGGACGGTACGGTGCTCGGATCGTGGCGGTACGAGGACTCGGACGTGCCCGACTTCGACGAGCTGCTCGCGGCCGCGCAGGCGTTGCCGCGCTAGGGGTCGCGCTGTACCTCGGCGCCGGCGTGCTGGCCACCGCACCCGCCGTCTTCAGAACCGATCACTTCCTCGGCTACGGCGCGCCGCGCGACGGCCGGGTCACGCCCGGCGACCACCTGCAGACGGCCCACAACCTCTGGCTGCCGGGCCATCAGCTCGCCCGCGGGGCTGCGCCGTGGCTCGACCCGTACAGCTTTCAGCCGGAGGTCGAGCCGCGCGTGAACTTCGCCGGCTGGCCGTTCGCCGCCGTGTACGGGCCCTTGCAAGCGCTGTTCGGAACGGTCGCGGGCTGGAATCTCTTCGTCCTGCTGACCTACGTCGGCGCCGGCGGCTTCGCGGCGCTCTGGCTGCGCGCGCTCGGCTTGCCGCTCGGCGCCGCGCTCGTCGGCGGGCTCGCATTCGCGCTCGCGCCGTACCGCGTCGCCCAATCGACCGGACACCTGCTCGGCCCGATCTCGATGCTCCTACCGCTCGCACTCTACGGCGTCGAGCGGCGGCAGGCGTGGCTCGCCGCAGCTGCGCTGGCCTCGATCCCACTCTCCGGCCAGGTGCACCTCGCTCTCGGTGCGATCCCCTTTGTGCTCGCCTACGCGCTCGCGCGCCGACGGCCTTCGCTGGGCGCTGTCGCCGCGGGCGGCGGCGTCGGGGCGGGTGTGATCGTCTGGGCTCTCTCGCTCCGGGACGCCTCCGAGCGGCCTTTCTCGGAAGTCGAGCGCTACTCGGCCTCGCTCGGCGACTTCGTCAGCCGCGACCCCGACCAGTTCGAGCGCTTCATCTACCTCGGCTGGCTCCTGCCCGTGCTGGCGCTCGCAGGTCTCGGGTGCTTGTGTTTCAGAAACACAATCTCTTTCTCGCGCGGCCTCGCCGTCGTACTCGGTCTCGGCGGGCTCGTTCCCTGCCTGCTCGCGCTCGGCTCGAACCTCCCCGGCTACGGCTTGCTCTGGCGACACACGCCCTTCCACGCCACCCGCGTCCCGGAGCGCCTGCTCCCGATCGCCTGCCTCTGCCTGGCCGCGCTCGCCGCCGCTGCGATCGCTTGTGTTTCAGAAACACAAGCTCGTTCTCGGCTCGTCACGGTGGTCGCGGTCGTGCTGATTGCCGCCGACCTCTGGGTGCCGCTCTACGACCCCTTGAACGCGGACGAAGGGAACGCCGTCTACGGCCGGGTGGCCGCCTTGGCTCCCGGTCGGCTGCTCGAGGTCCCGGTGCTGCCGCCGGACTCGTATGCCGGGAGCGTCTACCTCTACTACGCCATGCAGGCGCCACGCGAGCGCCCGCTCGGCTACTCGACCGCGGCGCCGCAGGAGGCATTTCGGGCCGCCCGCGAGCTGCCCGCGGCCGCGCGAGAGCTCGGCGTCACCGTCGTCGTCGAATACACCGAAGGAGCTCCGAGCCGGGTCACATCCCCATCGCGTTAGCAACCACGGTGGGGCTCTGACGGTGCGGCGGCCTCGGCCGAGGCCGCCGCACCGTCGTCTCGCTAGCTGCAGCCCGGGAGCCGGAAGCTCGCGATCCGCGTTTTGCACCCGGCGGTCGAGCTCGCCTGTCCGGCGGAGGTGTAGTACTCGTTCACGTACCAGAACGTGCAGTCGTCGACCGGGTCGACGTTCATCGATGTGTAGTCGCCCCAGCGGGAGTTCGTCGTACGCTGGACGCCGCTCCCGTTGACGAGCGTGCCCTCTGCGACCGTCATCTGGCCCGCGGGGTCGCCGGCGAGGCGGCCGGTGTAGCGGATCCCCGGGAAGACGTTGGTGCCGTTGACCACGCTGTAGCCGAGGCCCATGTTGCCGTTCTTGTCCATCGCGATCGAGCCCATCCAGCGGTGGACGCCGTCACCAGGCGCATAGGTTCCCTGCTGGTGAATCGAGTAGACGCCGGCGACGCGGCGGAGCTCGTACCAGCGCACGCCTGCGACGCCGGGCAAGGCCTCGACGGACTGATTCGTGACGAGCGCCTCGTAGGTGCCGAAGTTCCGGTAGGCGAGCCGGTTCGTCGGCCGCTGTCGGTAGGAGAGGATGTCGAGGTACTGCGCCGGGTTCGTGATCCCCGGCTGCGGCAGGCAGTCCCGCGAGCCCGGCGCACACGGGAAGATCGAGTCGAACGGCGCCGTCGGCAACTCAAGCGGCCCGCTCAGCGATGCCGTCGGGTTGGCCGACCACTTCACGGCCAGGTCGTAGACGTTGAGCGCGTCCACCGTAGCCCCGTAAGGGTGCCCGTTGTCCTGCGTGCCGACGATCGGCGCCGGCGTCTGAGCCTGCGGACGCCGGTTCCCATCGATGTCTGCCGGCAGGAGTCCGTCGCCGATGTCCTCGAGCGCAACGGTGGGATCTTCAGAGTCGAGGAAGAACTGGACGGCGCGCGCCTTGGCCTCACCGTTCACCATCTTGTTCTTCTCGAGCGCGTAGACGCTGATCCCATATCCGTCTACCGTCCCGAAGTCGCGCGTCGTCATCAGGTACGAGTTCGTCCAGACGCCGTACTTCGGATAGTCGGGGAAGTAGTAGCCGCCGTCCGGGTCTTTCTGAGTGATGAATGCGTACCGGTAGTACGACCCCGTCGGATCGCCGCTCGTGGAGATCGCGACGCAGTTGTAGAAGGGCAGCGCCGGATCGTCGAAGCCCCGCGTCGTGAACTGGCTCAGGAGCCAGCGGTCGGTCGTCTGGTCGTAGAGGACGATCGGGTCGCCGGACGGATCCGTGCAGTCCTCGATCGGGAAGCCGGCCCAGAGCGTGCCCGTATCGACGGGCGCCAGCAGCCTGTTGCCGGACTTGTCGTAGATGCCGAAGACGAGATTGACCATCTCGACGTAATGGTTCGGCCCCACGTCACCCACCGGATCAGGAGGATTCACTCGGAAGCCGAAGATGTTGAAGTTGTCCTGATTGCTCAGTCCGTCGAAGTTCGCGAACGTACCCGAGACGAGCGGCGTCGTCCCGAAGCCCGTGGTCTGGATCGCGGAATCGCCCGCGTATCCGGAGTCCGCCACCGGGACGCTTCGATTGCGCGTGTTCCCCGCAAACGCCTCTCCTCCGCCGGCACTCGGCCGGAGCAGTGTCACCGGCGGTGAAACGTCGAACGCGACCGCCGTCGAGAAAGTCGGCGTGCGCTTGCCTGCGGCAACCCCGCCCGGCGCAGCGGCCAGGGCGGCCGCGAGAACCACGCCAAGTACGACAAACAGGCGCGCGTGCCGTCTGCTTCCTTGGATCATCTTCCCTCCCCTATCGTCGGCCGAGGCGTGGATCGTTCGTCCACCGCCTCGATGCTCCGGGATACCCGTGTGCCTCCCCTGATGTGGCGACCCTATCCCGTGAAACGCCCTGGATCAACCACGAACTGCCGCGCTGAAGCGCTATCCTCAGGTCATGCGAATGCTCGTGTTGGCGCTGACCACGCTTGGACTCGCCGTCGCGGGTCCGGCGGCGAGCACGACTGGGTCAGCGGGCCTCCGCGGCGT